>JAUOZS010000001.1:3910000-4210000 GCA_032334055.1 Selenomonadales bacterium 4137-cl
TAAGGCCGCCCTCGCTCGTGCCGACGATCCGTACGACGGTCGTGCCGACCTTTTGGGCCAGACCGGTGTGGAACATGGCCGCGCCGATGACGAACATGCCGGCAAACAAAACAACCGTGGAATTCGACAAACCCGAAAAGACGGTATTCATGGGAATGATACCGAGAATGCCGAGAGAAATCGCTCCGCCCATCGCCGTAATAGCCAGGGGAACAGCCTCGGTGATGAACAGCACCGCGACAATCCCGAGAACGATGAGAGTGATTATTGCCGGTGACATATTAATTTTTTTCCTCCCCACATTTTTTCTATAAGCACCGGATACGACTAGCCTTGCCATCACCTCCGCGGGGGAATTCGCATTCCCCAATCAGTTGGCCGGTGTTCCTTTAGTTCGATGTCACTGAAATTATAGCTTGGATATGCATAAAAAAACTGATAAGAATAGCGATGAATGTGTAAGGAAAATGTAAAAATGCAATCTTGATACGCCTACTAAAAAATGGCCGGTAAACAACAAAAAAGCGTGGCCCCTTCCTGCCGGAAGCGGGATTCACGCTAACCGTTCGTCGATAATCCGGATTCCGCCGCACTAAACAAAAATTGCTCGCCTACTCGTCCGGTTCGGTTTTCTTCGTACCCTTCCCGAGCAACAGCACCTTATGCCGATGCTTCAGCCGGTTGATTACCCGGCCGTCGTTGCCGCGCAGAGCGCGGATGACGCAGCTCATCGCATCGGCGAGGCAGCACGCCTGCTTTATCCGTCCCCGCAGCTCCTGGATACCGTTCGCTAAAGCGGTGCCCAGCGGCTCAAATTCAATACCCGCGGGGCTGATTCTATCCCGGAAAACGTAATATTTCCAGCCCTCGAAAGCCAGGATGGCCGGAAAAACCACCGCCATAGTTATGCTCATGATCTTGAGCGTGAGCCGGTTTGAGGCGGAATTATAGATAGTCAGGCTCCACTCCGGGCTCAGACTGGAAACGATGATCCGCGGGAAAAGCTCGGCGAAGACCGCGCCGGAAACCGCCGCCACCGCCAGGCCGCTAAAGACAAAGCTCCTGAGATAATGCCGCCCCTTCAGGCCGAGATTAACCGCGGATATCGCCAAAACCGCCGACAGCAAAGCGACGCCGGTGACGAATTTAAGGCCGGCGACCACATGCGTCAGTACGGCAAACACCAAGGCGGCGGGCAACGCTAACCTGGTCAGCGCCATGCCGAGCCGCCTTGTTCTTGCGCTTATCTCTCCACCCAGTTTAAGGGTTAAATACGTAGCGCCGTGAAGCAGGAAGAGCAGCGCGAACAAGACGCCGCTAGCGACAGTGTACAGGCTTAGCAGGTCCCAGAAAGTACCGGCATACTGCATCCGGGCATCGATCGGCAGCCCTTCCAGCAGGTTGCCCACGGCGACGCCCCATAGCACAGCCGGGATAACGCTGCCCGCGAACAGCGCCCAGTCCCAGAAATTCCGCCACTCCCTCCGCTCGTCCTTATCGCGAAACTCGAATGCCACCCCGCGCAGGATCAGCGGCGCCAGAATCAGCAGCAGCGCCAGGTACATACCGGAAAACAGCGTGGCGTAGGCGCCCGGAAAACCGGCGAACAGGAACGCCCCGGCCGCGATCAGCCACACCTCGTTTCCCTCCCATACCGGCGCCATCGTCCTGATTATCGCCCGGCGCTCCGCGTCCGTCTCCCCGAGGTAAGGCAGCAGCATGCCGGCGCCGTAGTCGAAGCCCTCCAGCAGCAAAAAGCCGATGAACAGCACGCCGAACAAAAGAAAGCAGACCGTGTTATAGTCCATCATATCCCCCCCGGTTATAACTCCCCGCCAGGCCCGGCGCGGATGATTCTGCGGGCGATGTAGAGCGCCGCCAGGGCCACGCCCGCGTATATCCCCGTATAAATAAGCAAAGACGTCCATACGCTCGCCGCCGGCACCACTTTGGAAACGCCGCGCTCAGTCAGCAGCAGGCCGTAAACCAGCCACGGCTGCCGCCCCGCCTCGGTCATCATCCAGCCAGCGGTAACGGCTGCGTACGGCAGCGGCAAACTCCACAGGATCGCTTTCAGCAGGGGCGGATGAGCCTCTAACTCATTTTTATGCCAGTACCAGGCGCAGAGCGCCGCAAGCACGAACAACCACAGGCCGATGGCCACCATGCCGCGAAAACTCCAGAAGAGCAGCGTCACCGGCGGCACGTAATCGCCTGGCCCGAACCGGACCGCGAACTCCCGCTCCAGATCGTTCATCCCCCTGACCTGGGTATTTACCGCGTTAAAGGCCAGCATGGACAGACCCGCCGGCAGCGCCAACTGATAGCTGTTTTTCCGGGTGTCCTCGTCGATCAGGGCGAAGACCACGAAGGGGGCCGGCGCGGCGGTTTCCCACAGCGCCTCCGAAGCGGCCATCTTCATCGGCTGCACCCTGGCGATATATTGGTTGTAAAAGTGTCCCGTACCGACTACGAGAACGGTGGCGACAAGCGCCCATCTCAACCCGACGTCGAACGAGCGCCGGAAGATATCGGGATACTCCCTGCGCAGCAGGTAATAGGCGCTCACCGCCATAATAAAAAAGCCGGCTGTCGCCAATCCGGACAAGACGGTATGGGAGTATTGATAAGCCAGATAAGGATTGTTGATCAGGGCGCCGAGATCGGCCAATTCCAGTCGCCCGTTCCGGAAAGCGAAGCCCGTCGGATGCTGCATGAAAGAATTCGCTGCCAGAATCCAGAACGCCGAATAATTGGCGGCCAGCGCCACCAGCCAGATGGCGGCCAGGTGGGCGCGCCGGGAAACCCTGTCCCAGCCGTAAACCCATATGCCGATCGCCACCGACTCCACGAAAAAGGCGGTCAGCGCCTCGAAAGCGAGCGGCGGCCCGAAAACGCTGCCCACAAACCGGGAATACTCCGCCCAGTTCATGCCGAACTGAAATTCATTGACAAGGCCGGTAACGATAGCAACCGCGTAATTGATCAAAAAAAGCTTGCCCCAAAACCTGGCCATGGCTTTATATAACCGCTCGCCAGTACGGACGTACACCGTTTCCATCATGGCTATCATGACTGACAGCCCGAGGGTCAGCGCCACGAACAAAAAGTGGTAGGTCAGCGTCACCCCAAACTGGATGCGGGCCAGCAGCAAGGCTGTATTATCCATTATTCTCCTCAGCTATGGCGTGGCGATAATAAGCTTTACGATCTTACCCTTTACATTCTCGACGCTCTCGGGCCGTAACCCGGCTATCATCGTATTTTCGACCGTGCGGCGGTTGATGTTCGCCCCGACCATATAGAGGGAAACCGGGTGGAGGATGTCCATTATCCGCCCCAGCACAGGATCATCGCTGCGAACATGCTCCAGCAGAATCACCTTGCCCGTCGGCTTGCACACCCGTCGCGCCTCCATCAGACCTTTCACCGGGTCGGGCACCGAACAAAAGACGCAGGTGGCCACCACCGTATCGAAGGTGCCATCGGCGAAGGCCATCCTCTGGGCGTCCATCTCATACAGCGTCACCGGGACTTTTGCCAGATGCAGCTTTCCCCGGGCCTTGGCCAGCATTCCCGGGCTAAAGTCGATCCCCGTCACATCGCAGCCCGCCGGATAAAACGGCAGATTGGCGCCTGTTCCCACGCCGATCTCCAACACCTTGCCGCTGGCGTGGGCGAGCGCCCTCTGCCGCAAATCCGCCGAAACCATCCGGTCCATCATGTCGTAAAACAAGGCGGCGCGGTTATACCGCCGTCTGATTTTTTCGGTTAGCTCTTCAGTTCCCCGCATTTTGCCCCTGCCCTTCCGGATTAACCCCTTTCAAGTAATAACCCGGTTTCGGAGGATTATGCCCGGTAAAAACTTCCGCAATTATGAGGGATCGTTGCAGTCGGGCGACGTTGTGGTAAAACGCCGCCGCACTCGGCCGCGCTCTTTTCCTGCCCTCCCGGCACGCGCCGGCCGATACCAGAAAAATCCACGTCAGAAAGCGCCCCATCCCTCATATCATTTAGCGAAAGGGAGGGAGGGACCGACGTGCGCTGCTCCAAGGCGCTTGCCGACACCATCCGCGTAGGGGCCGCGTACGCCGGCACCGTCATCGGGGCCGGCTTTGCCTCCGGCCAGGAAATAGTCCAGTTCTTCGCCAGCTTCGGCAAAGCCGGTCTGGCCGGCATCGCCGTCGCCACCATCCTGTTCGCCTGGCTCGGCGGCCGGCTGCTCGAGCTCGGTTACCGTCTCAGGGCCACCGCCTACCACCAGGCCATCTACCACGTGTGCGGCCGCCGCGCCGCCCTCGTCCTCGACGTCCTCACCGCCCTCTTCCTGTTCGTCATGCTGTCGGTCATGCTAGCCGGCATCGCCACCGTCGGCCGCGACTACCTCGGCCTGCCCTTTTACCTCGGCCTTGCCGTCGCCGGAGCGGTCGTCGCCGTCACCGTGTTGGGCGGCATCCGCGGCGTGGCCGTCGCCAACATGGCCATCGCCCCCCTCCTCATCGCCGCCATCGCCGTCGTCGGCCTCTACTCACTCGCCTACCACGCCGCCGACCCGGGCCTGGGCGCGGCGCCGCCCGCCCCCGCCAGCCAGTCGGCCCCCCATTGGCTGCTGGCCACCCTCATCTACGTCTCCTACAACCTTACCGTCGGCTCCACCATCCTCGTGCCGCTCGGCAGCACGATCCCCCACTACGCCAGCCGCGTCGGCGGCGGAGTGCTCGGCGGCCTAATCCTGGGCGGCCTGGCAGCGTTCATAACCCTGATCGTCATGCTCCATCATCCCGCCAGCCTCACTCAGGAGGTGCCCATCCTCGAAATCGCCAGTCGCCAGCATCCCCTTTCCAGCATAATCTACGCCGCCATCCTGCTAGCGGCGATGTACACCACCGCCCTCGCCAGCCTGTACGGTTGCGCCGGAAAAACAGCAGCGGCGACGGGCCTCCATCCGGCCCTCGCCGCCGTGGTGGTCGCCGCCGCCGCCGCGATCTGCGGTCAGTTCGGTTTCGCCAAGCTGATCAAAATGATTTTCCCGATTTTCGGTTACGCGACGCTCTGGTTCACGGCGCGGCTTGCCTGGCTTTCGATTCGAGATAGCCGATGGCGCTGAGCACCGCCACCAGGCCCTCCCCGGTCGCCTTCGCGATCTGCCAGGGCTTGCCCGTGCAATCGCCGGCGGCGAAAACGCCCGGAATACTTGTCGCCATATCGCGCCCCACCCGGATCACCTCGCCGTCCAGCTCCAGACCGGGGAGAACATTCTCCACCGGGTCCGACTGGCGGAGAATAAACACCCCGTCGACAGCCAGCGCTCCCTGGTCGGTCGCCAACTCCTCCACCTGGCTGTCGCCCTTGATCGCCCGGGGCTTGTCGGTCACAACCCTGACGTTCTCCATAAAGCGCGGCAACTCGCCCTTATACTGCGGCAGGTAATAAACCTGGCGGCACAGCTCGCCCAAATACGTCGCCTCGTGCTCGCCCTCCGCCGTATAAGAAATCACCGCCACGTTCTTATCCTTGTAGAACATCGCGTCGCAGGTCGCGCAGTAACTCACGCCGCGGCCGAGGAACTCCTTCTCGCCAGCGAACAGCACCGTCGCCACCACGCCGGTCGTCAGGATGACAGCCTTCGCCTCGTAAGTCGCGGCAGGCGTCAGCAGCGTAAAAACCTCGCCTGGGTAGATATTGAGCACCTTCTCCTTGATGATCGTCGGCTCATGGGCCAGGCAGTGGGCGGCCATCTGCTGCATCAGGCCCTTGCCGGTGATCTGGGGCAGGCCGGGGTAATTGTCCACAAGATGGGCCTTCTGCAGCTTCTGGCTGAAATCGAGATGCTCGAACAGGGCGACCTCCTTATTGCGGATGCGCCCGGTCAGCGCGGCCGAAAGACCGGCGGGTCCGCCGCCGACAACGGCAATGTCGAATACTTTCTCGGCCATGTGAATACCTCCTTCGGGGCAAGGGGTGATGGCATGTACAACTACACGGTCACGCGGATCGCGTGCGGCGCCGTCTTCCGGCTGGCGTTCGCGGCCGGCACGTGCGTCGGCGGGGCGTGCGGCATAATCCTTGGCCTGCTCGAAAGCAGCGCCGTCGGCGTCCTTGGCGGCGCCTTCCTCGGCCTGACGGTAGGAGTCGCCACCGGCGTCGTCGCCCTGGCCAGCGCCGCCGTCTTCAACCTGCTCGCCCCCTACCTGGGCGGCGTCGCGGTCAGGCTTGAGCCCGTGCCCGCGGCCCCGCCGGCCGCCGACGCACAGCCCGAACAGCCCGAGCAGCCCGCGGGCGACTAGCCCAGATCCGCGGCCACCTTCTTCATCCGCTCGCGGATGGGGATATCGTAGGGGCAGCGCGACTCGCACGCCCCGCACTCAGTGCAGTCCGAAGCCTTCGCCGGCAGCGTCGCGTACCGGCCGGGAATGGCGGTCTTCATATTATAGCGGGTATACTGGAGATGGAAAATAAACATCGTCGGAATATCGATACCGGCGGTGCACGGCAGGCAATAGCCGCAGCGGCGGCAGAAATTGGCGCCGATCTCGGCGGCCAGGCGCTTCAGCTCCTCGCGCTCCGCGGCGGAAAGCGGGCGGTAATTCTTCAGCGCCGCGAGATTCTCCTCCACATGCCTGACCTCGTCCATCCCGGGTATGGCGGTCGTAATATCGTGCTCCAGAATGTACCGCAGCGCCAGATCGGGATTGTCGATCTGGCCGCCGCCCAGCGGCTTCATCACGATAATGCCGATATTCTCCTTCCGCGCCAGCGGGAAAAGCTCCTGCTCGGCCTGCGACTCGATACAGTTGAACGGCGCCTGCACGGTGCTGAACAGACCGGTCTTCAGGCCCTCTACCAGCAAATCCATGCTGTGGCCGGTGATGCCGATATGGCCGATCTTCCCGGCCTTCTGCGCCTCCTGCAGCGCCTCCAGCGCGCCGCCCGGACTCAGCACCTTCTCGAAATCGGGGCGTGTCTTGACATTGTGGACCTGATACAAATCGATATAGTCGGTTTTCATGGTCGCCAGGCTAATATCGATATCCCTGGCCATGCCTGCCCGGTCGCGGGCCATGCTCTTGCTGGCCAGATAATACTCCTTCCGCCGGGACGAAACGTGGCAGCCGATCTTCTCCTCGCTGTCCGTATAGGCGCGGGCGGTATCGATAAAGTTGATCCCTGCGTCCAGCGCCGCGTTGAGCACCGGTCCCGCCTCGGCCAGCGTGCAGCGCTGCATGGGCAGGCCGCCGAAAGCGATGGCGGTGACTTCCAGGCCGGTACGGCCGAGAACCCTTTTTTCCAAAACTATCACTCCTTCCCGGTTTTATTTCGGTCCGTGGCCCGGACAATCCTCTTCCGGCGCCATCAGATTTCCTAATGGCCGGATGGCCGGATCCCCGCCAATGCTAGCTTTGTATGGGCGGAACAAAATTATGCGCAAACCCGGCCCGGCGAAAAAAACAACCCGCGCGCATCGCCCGGGCTGGCAGCGTTAATCGGCATGCAGCAGCTTCACAAACAACTCCGCCAGGCCGGGGTCGAACTGGCGGCCGGCGCAACGGACAAGCTCCGCCACCGCCTCGGCGTGAGTCATCGCCTGGCGATAGGGGCGGTCATTGGTCATCGCATCGTAAGCATCGACAATCGCCAGCATGCGACAGGGCAGGGGAATCGCCTCGCCCGCCAGGCCGAGCGGATAGCCCTCGCCGTTCCACCACTCCTGATGCTTCAAGATCCAGTCGGCGATCGGCGCCAGCTCGGGGGAAGCCAGCGCGATCCGGTAGCCGATCTCCGAATGCCGCTTCATCACCTCGAACTCCTCGGCGGTCAGGCGGCCGGGCTTGAAAAGAATCTGGTCGGGGATGCCGACCTTGCCGATATCGTGGAACCGGCCCAGCAGGCGCAGGTCGGGCAGCTCGCTGTCCGGCACGCCAACGGCGACGGCCAGCTTCACCATCAGCTCCTGAAGGCGGTCTGCGTGGCCGTCGGTCACGAAATCCCTGGCCTCCAGAGCCTGGGCGAGCGTCGCCACGATCGCGCTGTGGCCGCTCTGCTTGCTATGAAGCTTCTCGCGGTACATATTGCGGTCGGCCGCCTTAAAGGTATCGCCCAGCGTCTCATCCGCGCCCGTGCGGACAGCGCGGCCGACCGAAACGGCCAGCGGCGTCCGGGTAGATTCCCGGTAAGCGGACACCGCCGCGCGGATACGCTCGCAGGCATCCCCGACCGCCGCCGCATCGCTGTTGGGCATAATCACGCCGAACTCGCCGCCGCCGGTGCGGGCGACGACATCCCCGGCCCCGAAGCACGCGGCGATCATCCCGGCCGCCGCAGCGATCAGCCTGTCGCCGGCCTCGTGGCCCAAAGTATCGTTGATGAGCTTCAGGCCGTCGATATCGCACACGATAACCCCCACCGGCAAAAAACGCCCGTCGTTCATCCGCCGCAGCTCGGCTTCGAAGAACGCGCGGTTGTTCAGGCCGGTGGCCTGATCGGTCAGGCTCATCTGCTTCAGCACGCGCTCCATCCGGCGGCGCTCGGTGATATCGCGGATAATGGCGATGACCTCGCCGTCGGCCGTGGCCGCAAGACGCAGATCCCGGTGCAAAATTATGCCGTCCGGCGCGCTGATCTCATAGTCGAACTCCTGCACAACCCGTGTTCTGACCGCTTCCGCAATTCCGAGAGTTATTCTCTCCTCAACATACTGCGGGGCAAAATCGCAGAGATGGCGGCCGATAAACCCGGCGAGCGGGACGACCGTTTTACAGTCGCCGCCCTCCTTAAACTCCAGCAAGTATCCGTCCGCGCTCAGGCGGAGGATAATATCGGGCATCGCGTCCAGGGCCGCCTGGGTACGGGCCTGCTGCAGCTCCAGGCTGGCCTCGACCAGGGCGCGTTCGGTCAACTCCTCCCGCAGCGAACGGGTAAGGCGGGCGTTCGCGAGGGTTATCGAAGCCAACTCGGCAAAGCTCGCGAGCAGCTCCCGGACCTGCTCGTCCAGCTTGCGGCGGTCAAAATAATTCACCCCGAAAACCCCGGCGACCTCGCCGCTGACGATCAGCGGAAACCCCGTCGAAGTCCTGATGAGCGAAAAACCGTCCCCGGCCAGGCGGCCGTCCCAACAGTCATAATCGTTGATCACCAGCGGCGCGCCGGAATTCCATACCTGGCCGACGACCCCTTCGCCGCGGCGCTGGCGGAACCCGATCTCCCTGATGGTAGTGCCGATCACCACCTTCAGCTCCATCGCCTGACCGTCGTCGGTGAGCGTATACAGATAAGCGTGCGAAGATTCACCCAAAGCGGCCGCCTTCTCTACGATCAGCCGCAGCAGCGCCTCCACGTCCCGTTCGTGCATGAGCGCAAAGGCCGTCTCCCGCAGAGCCAGCAGACACTCGTTCTGGCGGCGGATCTTGTCCTGGCTGCTCACAAGCTCGCTAAACTGCTGGCGCAGCTCCTCCTCGGCGGCGGTCAGTTCCTCGTTCACCTGGGCGAGAGCCTCGTTGCGCTCATGAAGATCCTGCTTTGAGCAGACGATCGCCTTGACATTGCGGCGGATTACCCAAAACAGCATCACCGCCGTCGCGGCCACGAACCCCCAGCCTTTCGCCACCTGCAGGGCGGTGATGGCGGCCGGATCCTTCACGATCGAGAACAAAACAGTATCAGAAAACACGATCCACAGCCCGGCGATCACAGCGTATGAAAAAGCCACCCTGGCGGCGATCATCAAAGGATCGGTACTCATCCCGGCTGCCCCCCCCCCCATCCGATCGGAGCGGATAATTATCCTATAATTGAAAAAATTTCGACACATTGGCAAGCTGTTCCTGTTTTTTTTAAGCATGCAAAGAATCGGGAGGCAAAATATTTTTTGCCTCCCGAAAGACTCCTGCCTGTTACAGTTATTCACGCGGCGCCGCCCGGATCAGCGGCAGCCGGTCAAATGCACCACCATCGCATCCCTGAGCTTCGGCTCGAACCACGTCGACTTCGGCGGCATGATCGCGCCGCGGTCGGCGATCGCCATCAGCTCCTCCACCGAAGTGGGGTAAAGCGAGAAGGCCACGGCGTAGCGGCCGCTGTCCACCAGCCGCTCCAGCTCGGCCATGCCGCGGATGCCGCCGACGAAATTGATCCGCTTGTCGGTGCGGGGATCGCCCACCTTGAGGAGCGGCGCCAGCAGATTATCCTGCAGAATGCTTACATCCAAACCGGCCACCGGGTCGGTGCCGTCGAAGCTCCCCGGCCGGGCCGTCAGCCTGTACCAGCGGCCGGCGAGATACATGCCGAAGGTATGGGCGGCGTCCGGTTTGCAGGCCCCGGCCGGATGCTCCTCGACCGTAAACTTTCCGGCGACGGCAGCCAGAAAATCGGTCGGCGCGAAGCCGGCAAGATCGGCCACCACGCGGTTGTAATCCATTATCCGCACCTGATCATGGGGGAATATCACCACCAGGAAGCGATTATAATCTTCCTCCCCGGTGTGGCCGGGATTTGCGGCCCGGCACTTTTCCCGCACCCGCGCCGCCGCCGCCGAACGGTGGTGGCCGTCGGCGATATACAGCGCCGGTATTTGCCGGAAAGCCTCTTCGATGGCGGCGATATCGCCCGCGTCGTCCACCACGTACAGCGTGTGGCTTATCCCGTCGTCGGCGGTGAAATCGTACGCCGGCGTCCGCCGGCGGCAACGCTCGACAAGCGCGTCGATACCCCGGTCGGCGCGGTAAGTCAGGAACACCGCCCCGGTCTGCGCGTCGGTCGCGGCGATATGGTTCACCCGGTCGAGCTCCTTGTCCGGCCGCGTGAACTCGTGCTTCTTGATGATCCCCTGCTCGTACTCGTCGACCGACGCCGCGGCCACCAGGCCCACCTGCGTGTGGTCGCCCATCGTCTGCTTATACACGTAATAGCACGGCGCGCCATCCTGCCGCAGGTACCCCTGGGCGACGAAGCTCTCGAGAGTGGCGCGCGCCTGGTCGTACACCGCCGGCGAATAATGATCGGCCTCAGCCGGCAGATCCACCTCCGACTTGGTCACCCGCAGAAAACTGAGCGGGTTGTCGGCGGTGATCCGGCGGGCCTCCTCGGAATCCATCACATCGTAGGGCAGGGCGGCGATCTTCGCCGCCAGCCCCGGGTCCGGCCGCAGGCCGCGGAAAGGTTTTACAGTTGCCATCAGGACCTCCCTTTCGCTCAGCCGATATTGAAATTGACCAGTTTAGCGCCGAGAATGCCGTCCACCGCCTTGATCTTCAGCATAACCGGCGTAGGCAGATCGGCCTCGACCGTCATCACCATTATGCTCGTCCCGGCCGTTTCGGTGCGGCCCACCTGCATGCCGGCGATATTGATGCTGTGCTCGCCGAGGATCGTGCCGACCTTGCCGATGATGCCCGGCTTGTCGATATGCGGCCCGATCAGCAGCCAGCCCGACGGGTCCACGTCCACCCGGTAGCCGTCGATCATCACGATGCGGGCCTCCTCCTTGCCGAACAGCGTGCCGGCCACCATATGGGACCCCTTGTCCGTGCGGATGCGGACGGTCAGGAGATTGGCGAAGTTGGCCGTCTCCTTGCTCTTGATCTCCTTCGCCTTAATGCCGCGGCCCTTGGCCACCCCCGGGGCGTTGACGTAATTGACCGTCTCCTGGAGGATAGGACCGAGCAGGCCCTTCAGCACCGCCGTTGTCAGCATGCGGGTGTC
Source organism: Selenomonadales bacterium 4137-cl (assembly GCA_032334055.1). Taxonomy (NCBI): domain Bacteria; kingdom Bacillati; phylum Bacillota; class Negativicutes; family Acetonemataceae; genus Anaeroselena; species Anaeroselena agilis. The sequence continues at coordinate 3,921,698 of JAUOZS010000001.1, forward strand.
GACCTCGCTGATCTGGCCGTTATACTCCACCTCGACCGTCTCGATGCGTCCGTCGGCCAGGTGTACGGCCAGGCAGCCCATCTTCTCGGCCACGCCCAGATACGGCTTGATAACCGTCATCACATGGGCGGGCACGGGGGCGATATTGACCGCGGTCGTCACCGGCTCGCCGCGCAGGGCGACGAGGATGCCCTCCGCCACATCGACGGCCACGCCCACCTGGGCCTCGGCGGTCGACGCGCCCAGATGGGGAGTCAGCACCACCTTGTCCACGGCGAGCAGCGGATTGGCCGGATCGATCGGTTCCTTCTCGAACACGTCGATCGCCGCGCCGGCCACTATCCCGTCCTTGATGGCCTCGGCCAGGGCCGCCTCGTCGATCACCCCGCCGCGGGCGCAGTTGACAATCCGCACCCCCGGCTTCACCTTCTTGAACGTCTCCTTGCCGAACAGGCCCTTCGTATCGGCCGTCAGCGGCAGATGCATTGTGATGAAATCCGCGCCGGCCAGCACCTCGTCGAACTCGACAAGCTCGATATTGAGCGCCCGGGCATGATCGGCGGTTATAAAGGGATCGTACGCCAGCACCTTCATCTCCATCGCCAGCGCCCGCTTCGCCACCCCGGTGCCGATGCGGCCGAGGCCCAGCACGCCGAGCGTCTTGCCCCGCATCTCCACCCCGACGAACTTGCCCCGCTGCCACTCGCCGCTCTTGACCGACTGGTGAGCCTGGGGAATATTGCGGGCCAGGGACAGCATCATCGCCATCGTATGCTCGGTCGCCGCCATCGTATTGCCCTCCGGCGCGTTCAGCACGATGACGCCCTTCTTCGTCGCCGCGTCCACATCGATATTATCCACGCCCACGCCGGCCCGGCCAATAACCTTCAGCTTATCGGCCGCCTCGATCACCGCCTTGGTGACCTTGGTCTCGCTGCGCACCACCAGCGCGTCGTAGCCGGGGATAAGTGCGACGAGCTCCTCGGGCGGCAGTTTAAGCTTGACATCCACATCGTGTTCCTGGCGCAGGATCGCTATGCCTTTTTCTGATACCGGGTCGGATACGAGTATTTTCATGATGCTCCCTCCAAAAATGAAATTGCTTATAAAAAAACCGCCCCGAAATTGGGGCGGGATTTTCCCGCGGTGCCACCCAGCTTATGCCGCAGCCGGAGCAGCCAACTAAAAAACCCCCATCCCCACAGGGACGAGAGTAATTCCCGCGTTGCCACCCACATTGCCAAACGGCCAACTTATGCCGCTTTATCGGGCGGCGCCCGTCATGATTCGTCACCAGCCGCTCCAGGGCGGAACCGCCTGCCCGTCCACCGGCTCGCACCACCCGCCGGCTCTCTGAAGGCACGCAACAATTGGCTTCCCTTTCAACGCGTTGCCGTATAAATTTAGTTTTGATTATAATTCATCCCCTTGGTAAAGTCAAGTGTCTTTTTCGCGAAAACATTGTTCCGGTCGCGGGAAAAATCGCCTGCTTCGCGTTTTTTTACTCCCGTTCGGCAGGAGCGGGCAGTCACCGTCCAGAATAAATAAAATAACGCCAGATAAAGGAGGAATCACCATGGACAAGGACCGCATCAGAGAATACCGTGACCTCTTCGCCAAAAAGGCCCGCGAACTGTGGGACGACCTCGGCGACGAAGTAAAGTGGGCTAAGGATGTCACCGAAATCCGCCTGCAGATGGAAATTCTCGAAGCCAAGCAGGACCGCCTCTTCAAGGAATACGGCAAAACCGTCTTCCTGACCGGCCAGTGCGAAGGCCCGGCCGTCGACACCCTGCTCAAGGAAATCGGCGTCCTCGAAGACGAGCTCCAGAAAAAATACCTCGCTCTCCAGAAACTCAAAGCCGAATCGTAAGTCGCGCAAGAGCCGGACTAACCGTCCGGCTCTTTTGTTTCCCTAACCGATTCATTTAAACACTACCTCGCAGAACACCGCCGCCAGCATCGCCACGCTCAGCGTCCCGTTCAGGTTGAAAAACGCCACCCCGGCGCGGGAAAGATCGGCCGGGCTCACCAGGCGATGCTGCCAGAAAAGCAGCGCCGTCGCGGCCGCCGTCCCCAGCCAGTAAAACGCTCCGAGGCCGAGCATATAGCCGAACAGCGCGAACAGGCCGGCCGCAAGAACGTGGAAAACTCTCGCCACCCGCAGCCCGGTCGCGATGCCGAAGCGCGCCGGGATGGAGTAGATACCGGCTGTGCGGTCGAAATCGTAATCGTCGCACGCGTAAATAATATCGAAACCGGCCACCCACAGCATCACCGCCGCCGCCAGCGTCAGCGCCGCCGCGCTCGCGGCCCCGGTGACCGCCACCCACGCCCCCAGCGGCGCCAGGGCTAGTGTGCCGCCGAGGAAAAGGTGGCACAGCCAGGTAAACCGCTTGGTGTAAGAATAAAAAGTCAGCGCCAGCACCGCCACCGGGAAAAGGCGGAAAGCGAGAGGGCTAAGCTCATGGGCCGCCACCGCCAGCAGCAGCAGCGACACCGCCGTGTACAGCCACACCGTCCACACCGGCAGCAGGCCACGGGGCAGCGCCCGCGCCGCCGTGCGGGGATTCGCGGCGTCGATACGGCGGTCGATGATGCGGTTGAGCGACATCGCCGCCGTCCGGGCGCCGACCATCGCCAGCGTAATCCAGACGAAATCGTGGAAGCTCGGCAGCCGCTGCTCCGCAAGCAGCGCGCCGATATAAGCGAACGGCAGGGCGAAAACGGTATGCTCGAACTTTATCATCTCCAGGAAAATCGCGAACTTTCCCAGGCGCAAACGCCCACCTCCTCACTTCCTGCCGGTATGCACGGCCACTATCCCGCCGGTCAGCTCGTGATAAACGGCCTCCTTCAGCCCCACCGCCGTGAAAATATCGCGCACCGCGGCCTGGTGGGGAAAGCGCCTGAGCGACTCCGGCAGCCAGCGATACGGGCCGTCCACGCCCACCCCCGCCTTACCCAGCAAGGGAAGGACCTGCTCGAAATAAAAGTAATAAAGCTGCTTGAAAACCGGTGCACTGGGCTTGGCCAACTCCAGGGAAACGACCATCCCGCCCGGCCGCACCACCCGCCGCATCTCCGCCAGCACGGCGGCGATATCAGGCACGTTGCGCAGCGCGAAACCGATCGTGGCGCAGTCGAAGCTGTCGTCAGGGAAGGGGAGGGCCATCGCGTTGCCCTCCACCAGTTCGACCATCCGGCCGTACGGGCTCGCGGCGACATTGCCAGTTGCCACATCCAGCATCTCCCGGCAAAAATCCAGGCCCGTCACCCGCCCCTCCGGCCCGGCGATCCTCGCCAGCTCCAGGGCCAGCATGCCGGTCCCGCAGCAGACATCGAGCGCCCGGCCGCCAGCCGCCAGCCCCGTCCTCTCGACCGCGAACCGTCGCCAGTACTTATCGCGGTTGAAGCTCAGCAGCGTATTCATCAAATCGTAACGACGGGCGATAGCGGCAAACACGCCGCGGACATAATTCTCTTTAGCGGTGGTAAAATCGGCCACAACATACTCTCCTTGCCAAATCAGACATCCCGTCCGCCTGTCGGCGGCCGGCACACTAACATTATACCGCCACGCGCGGGTCCGGACCACATAAAAAAACTTATCCCCTCGCCCCGCGCCGCCAGGAAACGCCTTTTTGCGGACAGAATATATAAATAAAAAAGATTCCCGCGGACGGGCGCGCAAGCGGCCCGCCGACAAGGAGGTTTCGATCGTGAAAGAAATCAGCTTCAGCGACCAGGCCAGCAAGGCCATGGAGGTGCTCCGCCAGGGAGCCTTCCTCACCGCCGGCGACGGCGACAAAAGCAACGTCATGACCATCGCCTGGGGCAGTATAGGCTTCATGTGGGGGAAACCGGTCTTCACCGTCATGGTGCGGCCGTCCCGCCACACCTACCAATTCATGGATCGCGGCGAATTCACCGTCAGCCTGCCGCTTGCCGGCATGAAGGACGCCCTCGCCCTCTGCGGCAGCAAATCGGGGCGGGACGTCGACAAAGTCAAAGCGGCTGGCCTCACCCTCCGGGCGGGCCAAAAGGTTGCCACCCCGGTCGTCGACGGCTGCGGCCTCTACTACGAATGCCGCGTCGCCTACCGGTACGACATGGTCCCCGGCCAGCTTGGCCAGGACTACGACGCCCAGTGGTACAAGGGCAGCGACTATCATACGGTATACATCGGCGAAATCGTCGCCGCCTACACTGACTGACGGCCGTCCGGCGGCGCCCATCTGCGGCCCCTACGCCGTTATAAAAGCGAGTCTTATTCAGACTCGCTTTTTCCTTTTATCTCAGCCCTCATTTTCCCGTTCATTCTTACCCTGCTTGCGCTGCCGCTGCGTCCGGTAGCCGTAGCCGACGACGCCGACGGTTATCGCCGCAGGCACCAGCCAGTGGGGCAAATACTCTACGATGTGGACGCCGATCTTGGGGTCGGCGTTGATCATCTCGCCCGCCGTCCAGGCGATCAGCGCGGCCCCGATGTAAACGATGATCGGGAACCGGTCCATCAGCATCACAAGGACTCTGCTGCCGAAAATGATAAGCGGGATGCTCAGTGCCAGCCCGACGCCGAGAAGAACATAATCACCCTCGGCGATTGCGGCGATGGCCAGGGTATTATCGAGGCTCATCACGATATCGGCGACAATGATCGTCTTCACGGCCGCCCAGAGCGAATCCGACGCATTGATATTATCGCAACTGTTCTCTTCCACGAGGAGCTTGGCGGCGATCCAGACAAGCAGCAGGCCCCCGGCGAATTGAAGATAAGGGATTTTAAGCAGGACCACCGCCACGATAGTGAGGACAATCCTAAGCCCTATCGCCCCGGCACTGCCCCACAGGATGGCCATCTTCTGCTGCTTGGGCGGCAGGCAGCGGCTGGCCATGGCGATAACCACCGCATTGTCGCCGCTGAGAACGATGTTCACCATCATGATTTTGGATAGTGCGACTAAAAACTCCATTTTTTTCTCCTTGATGTAAAAATTACTCTGCAGCCTCCTGAGCCGGTGCTCGGTAAAACAGTCAACATCAACTTACCACTATGCAAGCCTTATGTCAAGTGCGGCGGCGGTCCTCGACACGGCCGCACCCTGCGGGCGCCGGAGAAAAGTGCGAGCCCGCGGCTTATTTGGGCCGCGGGCTGGGAAGGTCTTATTATTTTTTAGCAAAGGTTATAGTTATAAAACCATCTCCTTCACATCCGGCACGACGGTAAAGGCGGCCTCGGTGGCGGCCCTCACATCGGCGACGGTAACGCCGGGAGCAGTCTCCGTGAGAACGAGACCCCGCTCGTCGCGGACAAAAACGGCCAGATTGGTGACGATCATATCGACCTCCTGCTTCGCTGTCAGCGGCAGGGAGCATTTCTTGAGAATCTTCGGCGAGCCGTCCTTGGCGGTGTGCTCCATCGCCACGATTACCCGCTTGGCGCCCACCACCAGGTCCATGGCGCCGCCCATGCCCGGCACGATCTTGCCCGGCACCATCCAGTTGGCCAGATTGCCCTCCTCGTCGACCTCCAGGCCGCCGAGGACGGTCGCCGCCAGATGCCCGCCGCGGATAATCGCGAACGACATCGCGCTGTCGAACACCGCGCCGCCGGGCAGGATGGAAACCGGCTTGCCGCCGGCGTTGGTCGTATCGGGGTCGGTTGCGCCGTTGGCCGAACCCAGACCGACAAAGCCATTCTCCGAATGGAGAATGATGTGGACGCCGGCCGGGATGTGGTCGGCGGCGAGAGTCGGGATGCCGATGCCGAGATTGACGAGATCGCCGTCCGCGAACTCGCGGGCGATACGTCTGGCGATAAGTTCTTTAGAATCCATCTTTTCTCCCCCTCCTAGCCCTGCACCAGGTAATTGACGAAAATACCCGGCAGCATTACGGCGTCCGGATCAATGGCGCCGGTCTCGACGATATTGGTGGCCTCGACAACCACGACATCGGCGGCCATGGCCATTAGCGGATTAAAGTTGCGGGCGGAGCGGTGGAAAATCAGGTTGCCCGCCTTATCGGCCGTATGGGCCTTTATAAAGGCGACGTCGGCCCGCAGCGGCTTCTCCAGCAGGTATTCGCGGCCGTCGACGGTGATGGTCTGCTTTCCTTCGGCCACGACTGTGCCCAGGCCGGTGGGGGTGAGGATACCGCCCAAACCTGCGCCGCCGGCGCGGATTATTTCCGCCAGCGTGCCCTGGGGCACCAGGTCGACGGCCAGTTCGCCGGCGTTCATCTGGCGACCGGTCTCGGGATTGGTGCCGATATGGGAAACAATCGCTTTCTTCAGCTGCTTGCTAACCACCAGTTTGCCGATCCCCTTATCAGGGACGGCGGTATCGTTGGCGATAACGGTCAGGTCTTTGGTCCCCTGGGCAACGAGCGCGTCCACGAGCGACTCCGGGGTACCCACCCCCAGAAACCCGCCGATCATGACGGACATACCGTCCTTGACCAAAGCGGCTGCTGCCTGTTGAGTCATCATTTTAGCCATAACAGATCCTCCTGAGCCGGAGGGGCAGCGCGGCTGCCCCTCCGCCATTTGCATTAGAATATCATCAGACCCAGGGCGATAACAATACCAGTGTAGATAAGCGTCATCACGCAGTAGCCCATGATGTCGCGAACGCCGAGCTTGGCGATCCCCAGCAGGGGCAGCGCCCAGAACGGCTGGATCATATTCGTCCACTGGTCGCCGTACGCGATGCTCATCGCCACCTTGGCCGGATCCACGCCGAGAGCCGCGCCGGCCGGGATGTTGATGGGGCCCTGCACTATCCACTGGCCGCCGCCGGAGGGAACGAAGAAATTGATGACGCCGCCGGCGATAAAGGTAAACAGCGGGAAAGTGAAGGGGGTCGAGAAGGAAATGAACCACTTGGCGATAATGGCGGCCAGACCCGAGGAAACCATGATGCCCTGGATGCCGCCGTACAGCGGGAACTGCAGGGCGATGCCGCCCGCTCCCTTGATGGCCTCGTTCATCGCCCGCACGTAATTGATCGGGGTCATATGAAGAATGACGCCGGCGACGAAGAAAATGCAGATAACGATATTAAGCGACAGGTTGAAACCCTTCGTGGCGAAATAATTACCGAGGTAAAGCAGGCCCATCAGGCCGAAAAGCATATTGATGACAACGCTGTTTTCCAGTATGGTCGCGAAAGTCTGTTTCGCGGGCGCCGCCGGCTCGGGCGCTTCGGCCAGCAGCTCGGGGTCGACCGTCCTGATGTCTTCGGGCTTGGGAGCCATCATCTTGAACAGGATCGGCAGGGTGAAGATAATAAACCACGTGATGATGAGGTTCGGGACCGAGAAAATGGTGCTGGTTACCGGGATGATGCCGGTGAGCTTCTCGACCAGGTGGCCCTTGGTGGCCACGGCCAGGGGAATAGAGCCCGAAATGCCGCCGTGCCAGATAACGAACCCGGAGTAACCGGCCGCGACCACGAAGCTGTAATCCGTTCCCTCCACGCGGCGGGCCAGCTCGCGGGCCAGCAGAGCGCCGACGACCAGGCCGAAGCCCCAGTTCAGGAAGCTGGCCACGCCGACCACGAAGCAGTTCAGCATCGCGGCCTGGGAGCCATTCTTGGGAATCGACGCCAGCGTGCTCAGGAAAGCCTTGATCGGCTTGCTGCTCGCCAGCGCGTGACCGGTCACGAGGATCAAAATCATCTGCATGGCGAAAGCGAGAATGCCGTATAGACCGTTGCCCCACATGGTAACAAGGGCCATGAAACCTTTTCCGGTAAGCGCGAGAGCCATTACGAACGCCGCAAAGGTAAGAAGAATTGCGAACAGGTAGGCGTCCGGCAGGTATCTCTGCACTAGAACGACAAAGAAATTGGCCATTCTGTTAAGCATAACTCTTGCTCCTCCTTATAACTAAAATTGTCGACGGGGGCTGAAACTCGAACCTGATTGCCCACCTCCTCCTTTCCGAAAGATCAAGCAAATCATCCCGCAAACATATAATGCAAATTTTATGCCAAAGAACAGACAAGAGCACGAGCCGCGCCGTTACCGGGCCGGCCGCCGCGCGACCGCCGGGAGAAGGGGAGGGCGGGGGTGAAAAATGTGAATATTTTTTCACACGCACCAGCCTTCAGGCGCTATTTTCGGAAAATTTTTGCACATTCATCCACCCGCTTGCGGTGTACCGCTCACTCGGAGGACTGGTCGCCCTCCAAAACCGCCTTGCCCAGACCGTGCTCGTCGATCTTATACTGCAGCGCCCGCCGGCTGATGTCGAGCATCTGGGCCGTCTTGCCGCGATTGCCGCCGCAGGCCTTCAGCGCCCGGTCGATCACCTGCTTCTCCACATAGTGCATGATATCGCGCAGCGTACCGGAGTGGGGGATCGCCACCTGCGGCTGGACAGTATCCGCAGTCAGGCCGGGCAGATCGTGGACCCCGATCACCCCGCTAGACATAATCACCGCCCGCTCCAGAGCATTGGCCAGCTCGCGCACATTCCCCGGCCAGCGATGGCGTCTTAGCTGCTCGGCCGCCTCGGCCGTGATCAGCGGCGGCTCGCGGTGGGACTCGGCGGCATAGTGGCGCAGGAAATAATCGGCCAGCAGCGGGATGTCCTCCTCGCGCTCCCTTAGCGGCGGCACATGGATAGGCACTACCTTAAGCCGGTAATACAAATCCTCGCGGAAATAACCGTTGCGCACCATGGCCTCGAGATCGCGGTTGGTCGCGGCGATGATCCGGACATCAACCTTAATCGTCTCCGTGCCGCCCACCCGCTCGAACTCCCGCTCCTGCAGCACCCCCAGCAGCTTCACCTGCAGCGCCGGCGTAAGCTCGCCGACCTCGTCGAAAAAGATCGTCCCCCCGTCGGCAAGCTCGAACCGTCCCGGCTTGCGGGCTACCGCCCCCGTGAACGCCCCCTTCTCGTAACCGAACAGCTCGCTCTCCAGAAGTCCCTCCGGCAGCGCCCCGCAGTTGACCTTGATGAACGGCCCGTCGCGGCGCACACTGTTATTGTGGATGATCTTCGCGATCAGCTCCTTGCCGCTGCCGCTTTCGCCGGTCACGAGCACCGTCGCGTTCGTTGGGGCCACCCGGCCCACCTTCTTATAAACCTCCTGCATCACCGCGCTCTTACCGATGATATTGCCGAGCTTATACTTCTCCTGAACCTGGTTCCTGAGCACCGTCACCTCGTCGCGCAAGCTCTGGAGCTGGAGCGCCCGTTCGAGAATAATCCTCAGCTCAGCCACATTATACGGCTTGACGAGATAATCGAACGCCCCGTTCTTCATCGCCTCGACCGCCGTATCCACCGTCCCGTGGGCGGTCATCAGAATAACCGCCGTATGGGGCTGCTCGCTGCGGATAATCTCGAAAGCCTCCATACCGCCCATCACCGGCATCTTGATATCCATCACGATCACCGCCGGCTTGATCTCCCGGGCCTTCTCCACCGCCTCGCGGCCGTTCTCGGCCAGGAAAACGCTGTAGCCGGCCTTGCGGACGACCTCCTGGATCAGGCGGCGGACGCTCAGCTCATCGTCCACCACCAGCACGCGGTCATTCCTGCTCATCTTTATCACCCTCCAGCGCCGGCAGGGCGAGCGTGAAAACGCTGCCCTGGCCCAAGGTTGAATCCACAAGGATCTTGCCGCCCCAGCTCGCCATCAGCCGGTCGGCGACCGACAGACCGAGGCCGGTGCCGCCGTCCTTCGTGGTGAAGAAGGGATCGAACAGCTTGCCGATATTCTCCGGGGAAATGCCTACGCCCGTATCCGCGACGCTGACGCGCACCGTGCGGTCCGCGAAGTCGAAAAAAGTGCGGATGCGGATCTCGCCGTCGCTGTCGACAGCCTGGCTGGCGTTGATAAGCACATTGATCAGCACCTGCTTGAAGCGCTCGCCGTCCACCTTCACCATCGGCAGGTTGGGAGCGAAGGAACGGACGAGCTCGATGCCGCTGCGGGCCGCCTTCGGCTCGATCAGCAGCAGCGAATCGGCCACCACCGTATTGATATCGGTCGGCCCCACCCCGGAAGCGGGCGGACGGGCGAACGTCAGCAGCTCCTCGATAAGGCGGTTCATGCGGGCCGTTTCCTTGATAATGATATCCGTATACTCGCTCTGCTCCGCCGGCGTGATCTCCTCCCGCAGCAGCTGGGCGAACCCCTTCACCGCCATCATCGGATTACGGATCTCATGAGCGAGGCCGGCCGCCAGCTCCCCGGCCAAGGCCAGGCGCTCGGCCCGCTGCACCTGCTCCTCCAGGCGGCGCTTGGCCGACAGGCTGAGCGCCATATCGTTGATCGCTGCCGATATCTCGCCCATCTCGCCGCCCAGGCGGGGCAACTGATGGGTCAGGTCGCTCTTCAGGCGCACCAGGCCGCCCTTGATCAGCTCGATGTCGGTAGCCAGCCAGCCGACGAGATAAACAACGCCGGCGATCCCGATGATCAGGCCCAGGGCGATCGCCAGGTAAGCCTGCCTGGTCATCGCGCGGATCTGCATATCGATATCGGCCGTCAGCTCGTTCGCCCAGATATATCCGATCACCTTATCATGCCGAATGATCGGGTGCATAGCGTTCATTATATCGCCGCGGACCAGGGGACCCTCCTGAACGCGCGGCCGGCCGGTGGCCATCACCACGCGGCCCTCGTGGGTCGGGCCGATCGGCAGGCCGACCTTATCCGCGAAAACGCTGCTCGGGCCGTAAGTTATGATAGCATCAAGCTCGCGCGAATAATAGCCCACGCCGATGCCGGGATAGGCGGCCGCCACCTGGTCCGTATAAGCGGCCAGCTCGCGGTTGAGGGCGGCGATGCGCTCGGTCCGTTCCGCGCCGGCGAGGTTCCGCCGGTCCAGGATATCATCATAGCTCCCGGCCAGGAACTCGTCCAGCATCCGGGCGGCGCCGAACAGCTTCGCCTGCTTCTCCGCCACCAGCGCCTGCTCGGCGTTCACCATCATGAAATAGCTCGCCGCCATGATCGGCAGAGCCACCACGACCACCGTCAGGATCAAGAGCCGTCCGCGCAAACTACGCGGCCACATCAGCACCACCCCTTCGCTGCACTAATTCCACCCGCCCGGCCGATATTCCTTGTGGTGCATTTTTCTTCAACCCCGCCGGGGCGCGGCAAAGCGAAGCCCGGCACCGTCAGGTACCGGGCTGTTCATCGTCGGCGCCGCTTTTTTCCGCCGCCTGCTCCTTACGGGCCTCGCGGGCCAGCGTCCAGGCCTCGCGGGCCAGCTCCAGCACCCGCTTCTCATTCTTGGCCTGCGGGTTGCCGACCACCTTCCCGAGGTAATTGAGCGCCTCCGGCAGCCGGCCGGTGCGGCGCAGCAGCTCGCCGATCAGATACTCGAGCGTCAGCTGGCTCATATTGCCGATCGGCAGCCTCTCCTTGAGGAAAGCCAGCTCATAATGCTCGCGCGCCTGATCCAGCATCGTCTTCTCCTCGTCCGGCAGCCCTCCCTCCCGGTAAAGCCAGGCCAGCTTAAGGTACAGACCTGCCTGACGGCTGGGCAGCGTACCGGCCATATCGGCGAAGAAAATCGCCAGCTTGTAAGTCGTCACCGCCTCCTGGCGCGTCCTTTCGCCGGAGAAATTCACCTTCACGTCCCGCCCGGACAGGAAAGTCTTTACAGCCGCCATCTTCGCCGGCTGCTCCTCGAAATACGTGTCCTGGGCGGCGTAGCCGCAGTGGGGGCAGACCCAGACCGAGTAATAATAAGGATTGACCTCTTTGTAATACGTGCAGAAATCGCTGTCCTGCTTCAGCATCGAAAGGCGGTTGCGCACCTTCGTGACCGAGAACCGCTTGTCACACATCACGCATGCCTTTTCCACCGTGTACAAAATATCTGCCATGGCTTTCCCTTCTCCCGGATTTCGGGCAGAACCGTCAGTCGGCTTTAAGCTCGCGGGCCAGCGCCCGGGCGGCTCCTGCGAACAGCATCGTATCCGAGCCAACGCACAGCATGCGCACACCCTGCCCCCGCCAATATCTGGCCTGGGCGGCGTCGAAACAGAACATGCCGGCGAACTTGCCGCTCCTCACCGTTCGCTCCACGATCGCATGCACCGTGCGGGTAAACTCGGGATCGTCGAAGCGGCCGGGCATCGCCATCGAGTGCGAAAGATCAGCCGGCCCCACAAATACGCCGTCCACCCCGTCCACCGCCAGAATCTCGTCAAGGGCGTCGACCGCCCTGATATCCTCCGCCTGGACGATAACGAGCGTATTCTCGTTCGTATCGGCGATATACCTGTCCAGCGGCTGAAAACCGTAGCGGGCGGCGCGGACAATGCCGGCGAGACCGCGGTCGCCGCGCGGATAATACTTCACCGCCCGGACGGCCCGGTCGGCTTCCGCGGCGCTGTTGACCTGCGGCACGAGCACGCCGCGGGCGCCGACATCCATAGCCCGCAGGATATACGCCGGCTCGTTCTTCGTAACCCTCACGACAGGCGTCAGCCCGCTCACCTCGGCGGCCCGGATCATCGACTCCACCTCGGCGATGTCGTTGGCGCCGTGCTCGGTATCGACAATCACGTAATCCAAGCCGGCGTAGCCGAGAATCTCCACGCTCGCCGGCGCGTAAGTCAGCACCATGGTGCCGTTCACCGCCCCGCGGGCGATTTTCTCCTTCAGCAGAAAGACCACATCCTTAAATGAGTATATTTTCTAGTATTAATTATTTTATCGCCAAACCCCTGCAAAATCCGACAAAAAAAATTTGCCGGCAAAAGAAAAGAACAGGGAATATTCCCTGTTCCGAATTTAGTAGACTATGGAAAAACAGTTTGACGCCCCGTCCGCTACCGACGCTTACTTCTGTAAAGCCGCCCAGGCCTTGATCCCGTCCACATACTGCCGGGAGAAATCGTCGAGCGACATACCGGCGGCGCTGGCGTCCTGAGGGGTCAGGGTCGTGATCACGCGATCGTCGTAATAAATCGTTATGTATGTCCCGTCGCCGTCGAGAATGAACCGGTCGGGATTGAAATCGCCCGTCCGCGCAGCGAGATACAGCGCGCCGGCCAGCAGGTAAGCCCGGTATAGCGGCTTATTGCCGCGGTAGGTGGCAGTGAGCGGCGGCAGCGTAAGCCCCGGGTCAATCGCCAGTGCGGTCGCGCCCTTCGCCGTCACCGTCGGATGGACCTTCGCCTCGTTCAGGTATCCCTGCACGCGGGCCACCCGGGCTTCCGGCTCGGGGTGGGTGGAAAACAACCCGTAACTGCCCTTCTTATCCTTGGCGAGATCCTCCAGCTTCTGCAGCCCCATCAGCATGCTGTAGGGGTTGTAGCCTGCCCTCACCGAATGATAATACCCCAGATGGTCGGCCTCCCGCTCGTCCTCCCGGCTGTAGCCGGCCATAATCGCGTTAAAGGCAAGGTTCTGGAGAAAAATCCCCCGGTCGCCGAACAGCACGCCAAACAGGATGCTCATCCCCAGACTCTTCTCGATCTGGCGGACGGTATGGCGCTTAGTAATATGCCCCACCTCGTGGCCGATGATGCCGGCCAATTCCTCGTCCGACGGCATATAATCCGTCAGGCCCTTGAAAAGATACACGTACCCGCCGGGCAGGGCGAGAGCATTGACTTCCTTATTATTGAGCACCTTAAAAGAGTATATAATATCCTGCCTGTCGCTCGCCGCCGCTATCTTGGCGCCGATGCGGGCCACCCGCGCCTGCAGGTCGGGATCCTCCGCCAGGCCGTACTTCGTTTCCAGCTCCATCGCCACGCGGCGGCCGATTTCGATCTCTTCCTTGGTGCTGATGATGGCGGCTTCCGCCTGGGGAAGCCAGCCGGCGATACAGGCGAGCAGCGTCAGCGAAACAAGCAGCCCGGCAACTCTGCGCCATCTGTCGTGCATATCATTCTCCTCCCGGGGGGACAGCCCCCTGAGGAAATTTTACCGGATTATGCCGCGTTAAGCAAGGACTTCCGGTCTCCCGGCCGCCTTGAAATAATTCCCGCGCCAGCAAATTTTCCCAAAACAGCGCACGTTTTAGTGGCCACCCGGGCGCTATTTAGTGTATAATAAATAACGTGAATCAAAAAAAAATGTAACACATTTCGGGAAAAGCGCAGGTGAGCGGTATCGAACTGTCGAAACGCCAGGAAGCCATCCTGGCAATAGTAAAAACCTACGGCCCCATAACCGGCAAAGAAATCGCCGACCGCCTCAACCTCAGCCGGGCGGCACTCAGGCCCGACCTCGCCATCCTGACCATGTCCGGACTTCTGGGCGCCAGGCCCCGGGTCGGTTACTACCTGACCGGCAAAGAACCCGCCGACGTCATCGCCGGCGTCCTCGGCAGCGTCAAAGTGGCCCAGGCGCTTTCGCAGCCCGTCGCCGTACGCGACACCAGCTCGGTATACGACACCATCGTCACCATGTTCGTCGAGGACGTCGGCACCATAATCGTGGTATCGGAAGGGGGCTTCCTCGAAGGGGTGGCATCCCGCAAAGATATGCTAAAAGCGGCAATGACCGGCAAGAATATCAACAAAATGCCGGTCAGCGTCTCCATGACCCGCATGCCGAACATCGTCGTCACCCACCCCGAGGAGCACGTCCTGCAGGCGGCGCAGAAGCTCCTCAGCCATCAGGTGGACGCCCTGCCGGTCGTCGTATCCGTCAAGACCGACAGCGGCGAAAAACTGCAGGTTGTCGGCCGCTTCACGAAAACCAACATCACGCGGCTATTCGTACAGCTAGCCGGTAAGTAGGGGGTAACGGTCATCAACCTGAAGCTCGAATGTCCCACAATCTATATTCTCTCCGACTCCATCGGAGAGACCGGCGAACTGGTGGTCCGGGCCGCCGCCAGCCAATTCAACGCCGGCCGCATTGACGTGCGGCGCATCCCGTACCTCAACTCGGCCCGCGACGTCGAAGAAGCCCTGCTCGAAGTCTCGGCCTGCCAGGCCGCCGTCATCTATACGCTCGTCCGTCCCGACCTCCGCGAAGTGCTCGTCGCCAAAGCGCAGGAACTCGCGGTCGTCTGCGTCGACATCATGGGGCCCATCCTCTCCTGCCTGGCCGTCGTCACCGGCAAGCAGCCCCGCCTCGAACCCGGACTGATACATAAACTCGACGAAGCCTATTTCAGCAAACTCGAAGCCGTCGAATTCGCCGTAAAATACGATGACGGCAAACAGCCATGGGGACTTGCCAAGGCCGATCTCGTCGTCGTCGGCGTATCCCGCACCACCAAGACGCCGCTGTGCATGTTCCTCGCCCACAAAGGCATCAAGGCCGCCAACGTCCCGCTCGTCCCCGAGGTTCCCGTCCCCGAGGACCTGCTCGGCCTCCCGGCCGAAAAGGTCGTCGGCCTCACCATCAACCCGTCCCTGCTCCACGAAATCCGTCGCGAGCGGCTCAAAACCCTCGGCCTCGCCGAAGGGGTCGACTACGCCAACCTCGAGCGCATCTACCAGGAACTGGACTACGCCCAGCGCATCATGCACAAAATCGGCTGCCCGATCATCGACGTCACCAACAAAGCGGTCGAAGAAACGGCGGCAAAAATACTCGAGTACTATCGGAAGGGAGCTGGCAAATAAATGACCAAATACGTTTACCTGTTCAACGAAGGCCGCGCCGACATGAGGGCGCTACTCGGCGGCAAAGGGGCCAACCTCGCCGAAATGAGCAACATCGGTCTCCCGGTGCCGCCGGGCATGACCATAACCACCGAAGCCTGCATCGACTACTACAAACTGGGCAAGACGCTTCCGGCCGGGCTTATGGATGCAGTCTACGTCAACCTGGCGGTCCTCGAAAAGCAAACCGGCAAGAAATTCGGCGACCCCGCCAACCCGCTCCTCGTATCGGTGCGCTCCGGCGCGATGTTCTCCATGCCTGGCATGATGGACACCATCCTCAACCTCGGCCTCAACGAGGCCACCGTCAAAGGCCTGGCCGACAACACCGGCAACCCCAGGTTCGCCTACGACGCCTACCGCCGCTTCATCCAGATGTTCAGCGACGTCGTCCTTGAGATACCAAAAAGCGAATTCGAGCACCTGCTCGAAGAACAAAAACGCGGTACAGGCGTCACCTACGACCAGGAACTCACCGCCGACGCGCTCCGCGTCCTCATCGACAAATACAAGCAACTCGTCAGCGCCAGGCTGGGCAGGCCCTTCCCCGAAGACCCGCGCGAACAGCTCGGCATGGCCGTCGAAGCCGTCTTCCGTTCCTGGAACAACGACCGCGCCATCATCTACCGCAACCTCAACAAAATCTCCCACGACCTCGGCACCGCCGTCAACATCCAGTCGATGGTCTTCGGCAACATGGGCAACGACTGCGGCACCGGCGTCGCCTTCACCCGCAACCCCTCCACCGGCGAAAAGACGCTCTACGGCGAATACCTCACCAACGCCCAGGGCGAAGACGTCGTCGCCGGCATCCGCACCCCCCAGCCGATCGCCAAACTCCGGGACGAAATGCCCGAAGTCTTCAAACAATTCGTCGCCACCGCCGAACTCCTCGAAAAACACTACAAAAACATGCAGGACATCGAATTCACCATCGAGCGCGGCAAACTCTACATGCTCCAGACCCGCAACGGCAAGCGCACCGCCCAGGCCGGCATCAAAATCGCCTACGACATGGTCGCCGAAGGCCTCATCGCCAAACGCGACGCCATCCTCCTCGTCGAACCGGCCCAGCTCGACAAACTCCTCCACCGCCAGATCGACACCGCCGCCAAGCTCGACGTCATCGCCAAGGGCCTGCCCGCCTCCCCCGGCGCCGCCTCCGGCAAAGTCGTCTTCTCCGCCGACGACGCCGAAAAATGGGCCAAGAACGGCGAAAAAGTGCTGCTCGTCAGCACCGAAACCACCCCCGACGACATCCACGGCATGGTCGCCGCCCAGGGCATCCTCACCAGCCGCGGCGGCATGACCAGCCACGCGGCCGTCGTCGCCCGCGGCATGGGTAAACCGTGCGTCTGCGGCTGCGAAGCCATCAAAGTCGACTTCGCCAACCGCGAATTCACCGTCGGCGCCCTCACCGTCAAAGAAGGCGACATCGCCTCCATCGACGGCGCCACCGGCAACGTCATCCTCGGCAACGTGCCCATGGTCGACCCCGTGCTCTCCGAAGAATTCCTCACCTTCCTCGCCTGGGCCGATGAAATCAAGCGCCTCGGCGTCCGCGCCAACGCCGACACCCCCGCCGACGCCGCCAAAGCCCGCGAATTCGGCGCCCAGGGCATCGGCCTCACCCGCACCGAGCACATGTTCATGGGCCACGACCGCCTGCCCCACGTCCAGGCCATGATCCTCGCCGACAGCGAGGAAGAGCGCCGCGAAGCCCTCAAAGCCCTCCTGCCCATGCAGGAAGGCGACTTCTACGGCATCCTCAAAGCCATGGAAGGCTACCCCGTCTGCATCCGCCTCCTCGACCCGCCCCTTCACGAATTCCTCCCCGACATGACCGAGCTCATGGTCGAAATCGCCGAAATGAAAATCACCGGCCAAAACGCTGGCGAGCTGCCCGCCAAAGAGGCGCTCCTCAAGAAAGTCAAATCCCTCCACGAATTCAACCCCATGCTCGGCCACCGCGGCTGCCGCCTGGGCATAACCTTCCCCGAAGTCTACGAAATGCAGATGCGGGCCATCTTCAACGCCGCCGCCCGCCTCACCAAGGAAGGCGTCAAGGTCCTCCCCGAAGTCGAAATCCCGCTCACCATCGACGTCAGCGAAATGAAATTCTTCAAAACCCGCATCGACGCCATCGCCGCCGAAGTAATGGCCGCCGAGAAAGTCTCCTTCCACTACACCTCCGGCACCATGATCGAGCTGCCTCGCGCCGCCCTCCTCGCCGACGAACTCGCCGAAGTATCCGACTTCTTCAGCTTCGGCACCAACGACCTCACCCAGACCACCCTCGGCTTCAGCCGCGACGACGCCGAAGGCAAATTCCTCACCCACTACCTCGACAAAAAGATCCTCAAGGAAAACCCCTTCATCGTCATCGACCGCAAAGGCGTCGGCAAACTCATGAAAATGGCTGTCGAAGGCGGCCGCAAAACCAGGCCCGGCCTCCTCGTCGGCATCTGCGGCGAACATGGCGGCGAACCAAACTCCGTCGAATTCTGCCACCTCATCGGCCTCGACTTCGTCAGCTGCTCCCCCTACCGCGTCCCCATCGCCCGCCTCGCGGCCGCCCAAGCCGCCGTCAGCACCGGCGAAGTATTAGGAACAAGATAAGGTTATAAAGCAAAGGCCCGCCCTGATGCAGATGGGCGCTTATCAACGGCCGCCATTGTATAAAAAGTCATACCCCGCCATCAGGCGGGGTATGACTTTTTATTAGCCTCTCGGCCCGGCCGCCGTAATCTCCGGCGGCACATCCTTGCCGAACTTCACGAAATTCTTCACGAACCGCGCGGCAAGCTCCGCGGCCGTCTTGTCGTACGCCGCCTTATCCGCCCACGTCTGCCGCGGCTTTAAGACCTCCGCCGGCACCCCCGGGCAGCTAACCGGCACCTGCACGTTAAACACCGGGTCAAGCTCGTAGCCCACCTCGTCCAGCGCGCCCTCGATAGCCGCCGTCACGATCGCCCGCGTATAAGGCAGCGACATCCGCTTGCCCACCCCGTACGGTCCGCCCGACCAGCCGGTGTTGATCAGGAACACCCCTGTGCCGTGCGCGGCGATCTTCTCGCCCAAAAGCTTGGCGTACGCCAAAGGCGACAGCGGCAGGAAAGGCGCCCCGAAGCACGACGAGAAGGTCGCCTCCGGCGCGGTTATCCCCCGCTCCGTCCCCGCCAGCTTGCTCGTGTAGCCTGACAGGAAATGGTACATCGCCTGCTCGGGGGAAAGCTTCGCCACCGGCGGCAGCACGCCGAACGCATCCGCGGTCAAAAAGACGATCGTCTTGGGATGGCCGCCCACGCCGGGGATGACCGCTCCGGGGATGTAGTCGACAGGGTAGGCGGCGCGGGTATTTTCGGTGATCGCCTCGCTGTCGAAGTCCGCCTCGCGGGTCGCCTCGTCGACGACGACGTTCTCCAGCACCGCGCCGAAGCGGATAGCCTCCCAGATCTGCGGCTCGGTTTCGTGTTTGAGCTTGATGCACTTGGCGTAACAGCCGCCCTCGACGTTGAAGATGCCGCCGTCATGCCAGCAGTGCTCGTCGTCGCCGATAAGCCTGCGGCCGGGGTCGGCCGACAGCGTCGTTTTGCCGGTGCCGCTCAGGCCGAAGAACAGGGCGGTATCGCCCTTGGCGCCGATGTTGGCCGAGCAGTGCATCGACAGGATGCCCTTCTTGGGCATGAGGTAGTTGATGTAGGTGAAGACAGATTTCTTCATCTCCCCGGCGTATTGGCTGCCGCCGATAAGGACGAGTCGGGCGGCGAAGTCGAGGATGATGAAGGCTTCGGAGTTGGTGCCGTCGCGGGCGGGGTCGGCCTTGAAGCCCGGCAGGCAGATGACGGTGAAGTCGGGCCTGGGGTCGGCCGGCGGCGCGTCGGGTCGCACGAACAGCTGGTGGACGAACAGGTTCTGCCAGGCGAGTTCGTTGATGAAGCGCACGGCGATCCGCTCGCCGCCCGAGCCGGCGAAGCCGTCGAAGACATAGAGCTCGCGGCCGGCGGCGTAGTCGAGCATCCGCTCGTAGAGGCGGGCGAATTTGTCGGCGCTGATGGGCTTGTTGTTGCCCCAGTCGATCTCGCCGGTCGCCGGCGAGTCGACGACGAATTTGTCGTTGGGCGAGCGGCCGGTGTACTTGCCGGTGGCGACGCGCAGGGCGCCGCTGGCGGTTAGCATGCCTTCGCCGGCTAAAAGCGCGCGCTCCGCCAGCACCGGCACAGGCAGGTTGTAGTTCACCTTGCCGGCTTTACCAAGGATCTTGCGGTCGTAATCCATTCTGTCTCCTCCGTTTGTTTTTTTAGGCAGCACGCTTGCAGGTCTCCGCCGCCTCCCGCCCGCGCACCGGGAGGCAAACGCCACACCCCGCGCGGCAGGAGGCAATCCCGCCGGCTCCCTCCGTTTTTCACCTCTCCCCGTCATGGCTATCCGAAGGACGCCGGCTCTATTATAGATGATAACTTCCCCGGCTCACCGGGGCCGGACAACAGACTTCTAGCCGCGCACCTCCATCGCGCAGCCCACCTTAAGCAGCCGGCACAGCCGGGCCGTCGCCGTCTCGATAAGCTCCGCCGCCGAGCACATGCAGTCCTCCAGCGACATCGGCTGAGGCACCACGCTCATCAGACCGTCGATCCCCTGCTCCAGCACCGCGTCGCAGCCCTTTCCCAGGCCGCCCGACAGGCACACCGCCGGCACGCCGAACAACTTGGCCACCTTCGCCACCCCCACCGGCGCCTTGCCGTGGGCGGTCTGAAAATCGGTATTGCCCTCGCCGGTGATCACCAGCGTCGCATCCCTCACGATCGCCGCGAACCCCGTCGCCTCCAGCACGATCTCCACCCCCGGCCGTAAAGCCGCCGCGGTGAAAAACATCAGCCCGGCGCCCAGACCGCCGGCCGCGCCCGCTCCCGGCGAGCCGGCCACATCTTTGCCCGTCGCCGCCTTCGCCACCGTCGCGTAATTCGCCAGCGCCGCATCAAGCTCGGCGATCATCTCCGGAGTGGCTCCCTTCTGCGGCCCGTACACCGCCGATGCGCCCCGCGGGCCGCACAGCGGATTATCGACATCGCAGGCCACCATGATCTGCGTCTCCGCCAGACGGGGGTCAAGCCCCGTCACATCAATGCTCGCCAGCTTCGCCAGCGCCGCGCCGCCCTCGGCGATGTCGCGGCCCTCCGCGTCCAGGAACCGCGCGCCCAGCGCACGGGCCATGCCCGTCCCGCCATCATTCGTCGCGCTGCCGCCGATGCCGACGATCAGCTTGCGGATGCCGCGGTCCAGCGCCGCCTTCATCAGCTGCCCCGTGCCGTAAGTCGTTGTCGTGCGGGGATCGCGCCGCTCCTTCGGCACCAGTGTCAGGCCGGACGCCGCCGCCATCTCGATAACCGCCGTCTCGCCATCGCCCAGCAGCCCCCAGGGGGCCTCCACCGCATCGCCCAGCGGACCGGTAACCTTCTCCGCGACCACGCGGCCGCCGGTCGCCAGCACCAGCGCCTCCACCGTGCCCTCGCCGCCGTCGGCGATCGGCACCTTCTTCACCTCCGCGGTGGGGAAAACCGACAGGATGCCCGCCTCCATCGCCCTGGCCACCGCCACCGCCGACAGGCTGCCCTTGAAAGAATCGGGAGCGACAACAATACGCATATCCTTCACGCCTTTCGCTGAATATCCGAGGAAATCCCTCGCCGACCATACCGTCGGTTACCTTAATTTTACAAAACATCTAAATGTTTTTTCAATTGTCTGACAATGCTAACCGTTATCGGTAATATTGCTCGTCTATTGGTTGTTTTGCACAATAAAGCCGGTCGTTTTCCGTCCCGCCGCAGCTTGTTCCGCGACGTGAAATTCCCCGTAATCCGGCCGACAACGCTGCCAATTTGCCGTGTAACCCCCTTTATCGCCGTGCGCAGGCTGTTGTATAATAAAACCATAATATGAAACGGGGGCGAAAGCATGATCCTCACCGGCGAACTGGCCCAGCAGATCGTGGACAACATTATGCCCATCGTCCACCAGAACGTCAACATCATGAACGACGCCGGCATAATCATCGGCTCCGGGCAAAAGCACCGGCTAGGCACCTTCCACAAAGGCGCCCGGGACGTCATCGACACCGGCGCCGTCGTCGAAATCTATCCCGAGGACCTCGCGCGCTACCCCGGCTCCCTGCCCGGACTAAACTGGCCGATCGCCCTCGGCGCGCAGATCATCGGCGTCGTCGGCGTCACCGGCCACCCCGACGCCGTCCGCAACACCGCCGAACTCGTCAAAATGGTCACCGAACTCATCCTCGAGCGCGAAATGCTCATGGGCGAATTCCGCTCCCAGTCCCACCTGCACGAGCAGTTCGCCACCCTGCTGCTGTCCGAGCACGCCGCCGCCAGCTACGCTCAGCTAGAGGCCAGGGCCAAACTGCTCAAATTTGACCTTGCCCTGCCCCGCCTCGTTGCCGTCGCCAACGTCCGCCCCCTCCTCGAAAGCGCCTACCACCAGTACGGCGCCCACGACCTCGTATCCGCCCGCACCCAGGAAAGCCTCCTCCAGCTCCTCGGCGCCTCCGACCTCGTCGCCCCCGAAGACATGGTCGCCTTCCTCGAAAACAGAATGATCATCCTCAAACACTTCGCCCGCGCCACCGCCTCCCAGGCAATCGGCGAATGGGGCGATGCCCTCGTCCGCCTAGTAAATGCCGGCAATCCCGCCGCCTCTCTCCACCTCGGCCTCGGCAGCCTGGTCGGCTCGCCCCTCAAACTCCACGATTCTTACCAGGAAGCCCTCTACGCCCTCGACAACCCGCCCGGCGACGGCGCCGTCGCCTCCATCTACGACTTTGCCCTGCTCACCGCCTACCTCCTGCAAAGCCCCCGCGGCCTCGCCGCCTGCGAAGCCGTCAAAGCCCTCCGGGAAAAGCTCACCGCCCGGCTCGACGCCAAATACGACATGCGCAACACCGTCCGCCGCCTCCTCGACAACAACCTCAACCTCTCCCTCACCGCCAAGGCCCTCTTCATCCATCGCAACACCCTCGTCTTCCGCCTCAAAAAACTCGAACAACTTACCGGCCTCAGCCCTGGCCGGGATGTTAACCATGCCATCCTTTGCAAAATCCTCTGCAGCTGAACTCCCAGGCGGCCGATAATACTCCATCTGCAGCGTTGTTCCTCGGCTGCCATCCTCAGCGTACGTTCGTGTACGCTTCCGGTGTCATCCTCCGGTACGCCTTGCATCTGGGGCATTCTCGGCCACCTGGGGCTAGTGCCTCAAACTTCATCGGCAAAGCAAAAGCGGCGGCCATACGGCTGCCGCTTTTGCGCCCCCTATCCGCGCCTTTCGGTCAGCGGGCCGGCAGGTAGGGCGGGTAAATAATTCGGAAAACAACTGGAAATAATTGCAAGAATTATATACATAATAAATACCATATATGGTAAAATATACTAAACATCAATCTGTCATCAAGGAGGGTACCAATGAAAAAAGTCCTTATCGGCCTGCTCGTCATCGCCGCCCTTTCGCTGGTCTTCACCGGCTGCGGCGGCGGGGGAGGGGGAGGGGGAGGGGGCGGCAGTCCCACCACCGGCGCCATCGTACATTTCAACTGCGTAGATCAAAACGGCAATCCCGAAGGAGCGGGGTACACCATGTACTTTACCGACCCGAACGGGCGCGAGCGGTCCGGCACCGTCGACGGGTCCAACAAACTAACCGTCATCTGCGACATCGCCGGTCCCTACACCTTTACCAGGATGAGTTACCAGGGTAAAACCGCCAATATCACCCCGCCTCTCCCCACCTTCACCGTCACCGCCGCTGATGTCGCCAACAAAACGGAATTTTGGTACACCCTCGTCGGCTATCTCGACGGCCACTTCGAAATCAAGACGGACCGATAACACCGGCCGCCAACCCCACCTTCTGCGTTACCTCAAGACCCTGCCTGCAGCCCAGGCGGGGTTTTTAGGTTGCAAAACAAAATATTAATTACAAAAAAAGGAATTTAAGAAAAATAATGGAAATATATGGATTGAAGGCCGAATTTGTCTATCGCTAACCGGTATCGTCGAATCCACCGACAAACCAGAACAGGAGAACGAAAGTGCTGGTCATCGACCGTTACTTGCTCACATCCCTGGCAAAACCGCTCATCCTGTCCATCGCCGGCCTGTCGCTGCTCTTCCTCAGCTCGGCCATCTTCGAGATGGGCACCTACCTGATCGTCCGCCGGGTCCATCCGTACCTCGTCGGCCTGCTGCTGCTATACAAGCTGCCGTCCGTCCTAGTCGCCACCCTGCCGATGGGCAGCCTGTTCGCCATGCTCTTCGTCCTCGGCAAAATGGCCCGCGACCGTGAACTCATGATCGTCCGCATGTCCGGACTGCGCACCGGCCGCATCCTTCTGCCCTATCTGGCGGTGGCCGTGCTGCTGAGCGGCCTGTCCCACCTCCTTAACGAAGCCGTCGTCGTAAAGGTCAACGGCAGAGCGGCCGAGATCGTCCGCCGCATCATCTTCGACACCCCGCCCCCCGAACTGATGCAGAACGTCTTCTTCGCCGACAAAGACCGACGATACTATATCGGCCACATCGCCCCGGCCACGAAAACCCTGCGCGGCGTCATGATATTCGAGCTCAAGGAAGGCAAAATGAGCCGCCTCATCACCGCCGAGTACGGCTTCGCCGCCAGCGAGGACTGGCTTCTCCACAACGCCGTCGCGTACGAATTCGACCCGCAGGGCCGGCTCCGATACCAGGCGGCGTCCGCCGAACTCACCGTCACCGGGGCCCGTCCCGGCGAACACGTCTTCCGGGTCGGCAAATCCGCGGACGACATGACCAGCGGCGAGCTGCGCCGCTTCATCGACGACCTGCGCGTCAAAGGCATCCACACGCTGTCCTACGAGGTCGACTACCATCTCAAAAGCGCCATGTCCGTCACCCCGCTCGTCTTCGCCCTCTTCGGCGCGCCGCTGATCAGCAGGGTCAAAAGTCACGAGAAAGTCTACACCGCGCTCCTGTGCGTCACCATCGTCACCGGCTACTACGTCATCGCCTCCCTATCGGCGGCCGCGGGTCGCGCCAGCCTCCTGCCGCCCCTCTGGGCCGCCTGGGCGCCGCCGGTCGGCTTTTCCCTGCTGGGGCTCGCCCTCCTGCGGCGGGCCGACGATGTTTAGGCGCGGCCGGGCGGCCCTCGCCGCCTGCCTGCTGGCCGCCGCCCTCGCCTTCAGGCCGGGCCCGGCCCACGGCTCCGGCCCGCCCGAAAGCCTACAGGCCGATACCATCCGCTACGAGGAGAAGGACAATCGCCTCACAGCCGCCGGCAACGTTCTTTTCGTCGACGGCGACTACCGGTTAACCGCCGCCGCGGCCAGCTACGACATCGACGGCGAAACCCTCCGGGCGAACGGCGCGGTCGTCTTCACCGTCGCCGCCTTCAACGCCAAAGGCGAAACCGCTGTCCTGCAGGCCGAAAACATCACCTTCGACCGGGACCATGAGAAGGCGCGGGCCGAAAACGGCGTCGTCCTCACCATCGGCGGCACCGTCGTCACCGGACAAACGCTCGAATACGATCGCGCCGCCGGCCGGCTCACCGTCAACGGCGCCGTCGCCGTCCGCCGCGACGCCGACAGCCCCGTCCACGGCGACTCGCTCGTGTACGACACCGCGCTCAGCCGGGGTACGATCGCCAACTTCGCCACCGCCGTCGTCAGCGAAGGGGTTGAATACGCCACCGCCGGCAAAGCTCTTACCTTCGGCGACGACAAGACCGAGATGTCCGCCGCCGTCGTCACCACCTGCGACCGCCTCAGGCCTCACTACACCCTGCGCGTCGGCAAAGTCGAACATTACCACGACAAAAAACTCGTCCTGTCCGACTCCCAGTATTGGCAGGGCGACAAAAAACTCCTCGCCGCCAAAAAGACGGTCGTCGCCATCCGCGACGGCGAGCCCGTCCTGCCCGTCACCGGTTACAACGACCAGGACGGCTGGTACATCAGGACCCGCGAATACTACGACCTCGCCGGCAAGGACTACGGCGTGGTCTACGCCGACTACATGGCCTGGCGCGGTCTGGGGGTGGGCGTTCGCGAGTTCCGCCACGACAAGGCCGGCGTCCTGCGCAACGAATACTCCCTCTACGCCTCGCGCAAACCGTGGGCCGCCAATCAGATCGTCCAGGGTGAATGGCGCAGCGCCGGCGGTAGCCGCAGCCAGCTCATCTCCTTCCGCAGCGAGGAAAACGACTGGCGGGGCGCCGGCGACCTGCTGTCGGCCAACTGGTATTTGATGGACGCCGGCAAGACCGCGAAAACCGTCGCCGAAGCCAGCGCCAGCCGCCAGATAGGCAGCGCCACCTTCACCAGCATCCGCCTCGGCCAGACCATCGGCCTCGACAAGGAAGTCCGGGGCTTCTGGGACTACAGCGCCACCCGCAACCTCGCCTGGAGCGGCTACAAATACACCGACCGCACCTTCGACACCAGGCTGGAATGGACCAAGCCCGGCTACGTCGCCGCCATCTCCACCCAGGAAAAGAAAAACGGCATCGACTACACCCCCAAACTCGCCTACTACACCACCCGCTCCTCCCCCTGGCAGTTCGCCGTCGCCACCGCGCACGCCACCAGCGCCGACAAATCCGCCACCCTCCAGCAAACCGACCTTAAAACCTACTACCGCACCAAGCCCAGGAAAATCGCTCCCGGCACCTTCGTATCCACAGTTTCCACCGCCAGCTACTCCTCGTTCGGCGCCACCGGCGCATCCGACCTGCTACTGAAAACCAACCTGCTCAAAAACATCAGCGAAAAGATATACATCAACACCTCGCTTTCGCTCGGCCAGGGCCGTGGCTACAACCCGCTCTTCAAAACCGCCGCCGTCGGCGCCACCAGGCAGTTCGACGTCGAAACCGACTACATCCTCGACGAATACCACCGCGTCAACCTCATCGTCGGCTATGACCTCGCCCGGCGCCGGTACCGCCCGCTGCTCCTCAGCCTAGAAGGTCGCGCCTACCCCTTCTGGAACTGGAACCTCTACAGCGAATACCAGCCCTCCCAGAGCGGCTGGAACACCGTCGGCGCCATGCTGGCCTTCGATCCCGGCAGCGGCGTAACCGGCTACATCCGTACCGAGTACGACCTCGCAATAGGCGCCCTGCGCGAAGCCTCCATACGCCTTGAAGGGCTGCTGGCGAAAAAGTGGTCCTGCAGCGTCAAGACCGACTACTACAGCGGGGGCGCCATCAACCTCTCGGAAATCCAGTTCGTCAAGGACAACCATTGCCAGGACCTCGTCGTCAGCTACTACCCGCGGCAGAAAATGTTTTTCTGCCAGATCCGCCTGAAAAATCCCTCCCGCAGCGAGGCGAAACCTGATGCGTAAAATCATCCTCCTTGGGCTGGGTCTGGCGGCGCTGCTCCTCCTCGGCTGGGACGCCCACCGCTGGTACGACGCCCGCGCGGCCCGGGAGCCGGCTTTCCGGTCGCGGGCCACCGCCAACGAGCTTTCCGGCTGGCGGGACGGCCGGCAGCGGTGGCGCATCCGCGCCGCCGAAATCACCCGCACCGACGGCGGCGTAGACGCTGTCGGCATTCGCGACGGCAGCCTCCGCCGCGACGGCGACGTTTCCCTGCGGTTCTCCGCCCCGCGGGCCGGCTACCGGGAAAAAGACGGCCTGCTGCGCTTCCCCGGCGGTGTCGTCTTCACCCTCGACGGGAAAACTCTTCGGATCGCCGACGGCGTCTACGACGACAAGGCGTGCGCCTTCCGGGGCGGCGGCGTACAACTGGCCTCAGGGCCGGAAAGCCAGCCGCGCTGGGAAGTCCACGCCGCCGGGATAACTTACGGCCACGACGGGACGCTATGGCAGCTCGAGAAGAAAGTAAACATAAAATGGCGAAGCGCGCCGGGCAGCCAGCCGTACACCCTCACCACGACCGTGCTCATTCTCGACGAGGACTTTGCCGGCGCCGCCATGCCCGGCCCGGTCGCGCTTGCCGGCGGCTCTCTCGCCGGCGCGGCGGCGGCCGCCGCCTGGGACGGCGACACCCTCACCCTCCAACGAGTAGCGCTGCGGGACGAAAGCTGGTCCGCCGCCCTGGCGGCCGGCGCCGCGACGCGCAGGGACGGCGCCTGGCTCTTCGTCGGCGTCGACATCCGCAGAGACAACGGCGACACCTGGCGCGCCGACCGCCTCGAGCTCGGCGACGGTGGCGCCGTCGCCTTCGCCGGCGTCGCCGGGACGATCGGCGACATCTCCTTTAGCGCCGACAAGCTGTTGTCCGACGACCGTGAAAACTACCGCACGGCAGGCGCCGTGACCGTCCGGCCGCGCGCGGGCGTCACGCTTGCCGCCCAGAGCCTGGCGTTCGCCGAGTCGGAAAAAAGATACCGCTTCACCAAACCAAGGCTGCGGCAGGACAATGGTACGGAAATAACCGCCGACGCCGGCCTATTCGACGGGAAGCGCCGCAACGTCGCCTTCGCGGCCAACGTCGTCACCGTAATGAAAGACGGGCGAGAGATCCGCGCCGCCACAGCCGCCTACGATCTCGACAGTCGCGTCGTCGAGTACACGGGCGCGGTCAGCTCGGTCCGCCGCGCCGGCAGGGAAGGGGAAAACCGATGAAAAACCTCCTCGCGTTCGCCATAATCATCCTCCTGGCCCTGGCGGGCGGCCCATCCGGGGCGGCCTCCCCGCCGCTCGCCGGCGGCCGGGTCTGTCTGCTCGCCGTCGGCGTAGACGATTACAAATATCTTTCGCCCCTCAAAGCGGCGGCCAACAACGCCGCGCTGTTCGCCGACTCCCTACGGGCCGCGAACGGCCACGCCGAAATAACCCTGCTCACCGACGGCCGGGCGACCCGGGCCGCCATCCTCGCCGCTTTCGAGCGGTACGCGGCCACGCTCGCCGCCGGCGACCGCCTGGTCATCTACTACTCCGGTCACGGCGGCCCGAGCGCTCGCCAATACCGCCCCGCCAGCCTCTACAGCGGCGACCTCCGCTGGCAGACCGAGAACAATCTCTACGACGAGACCATCTTCCCCGTCGACGCCGCCTACGATCTGAAAAGCCAGATAACCTTTGCCGACCTCGCCGGCCGCATAAAGAAAATACGCCACGCCGAAATCGCCGTCATCCTCGACTGCGCCTACTCCGCCGCTCACGACTGGTACATCGACGCCCCCCAAGGCCAGTCCGGGGCCTCGTCCGTCCGCCCCCGGACCTCGCTTCGCGACCTCAGCATGTACGGCGTCACCGTGGTCGAGGCTGCCGACTGGAACGAAACAGCGGCCGCCGACATCTTCGGCGGCAAGCAGTACGGCATATTCACCTACTATCTCGCCCGGGGGCTGGATGCTGGCGTCGTACGCGGCGGCAAGGGCGCCGTCACCCTCTACGACGCCTTCGCCTACGCCCGCTCCGTCACGCTGCAGGAAATCGGTTCCCAGCACCCCAAGATCTACCGCGGCCGCAACCCGGCAATGCCGCTGGCGGACCGTCAAACGGCCCCGTAACGTCAAAAAACCCGCGCCATATCAAGCGCGGGTTTCCTGTGTGCGGCATCGACCTATTTAATCAGATTGAACTGGATGACCCCGTTCGAGTTTATCACCAATCGGTAATACTTGACCGCGCTTTTGGCGATATCGTTCGCCCCGGTGCCGAACCGGACGCCCTGGGTCACCACATAATCCTTCCCGTCGTAAGAGATATTGGTCACCGGATAATCGCCGGCCTTGGTGATGAGAAAAACGAAATCGCCGCTGGCGTTGCTGGCGGGAGTGCGCTGCGTGGCGCCGGCATTATCGGTGTACGACATAACCACGCCGGCCAGCGCCGCACCGGTTTCATCCTGGCAATGGACGTTCGCCGTAACCGTCCCCGAGCCGCCGCCTCCTCCGCCGCCGCCTCCGCAACCGGCCAGCGCCACCGCCAGCAGCGTTACCAGCAAACCAAGCAGAATTCTTTTCAATACGATTCCTCCTCATATAATGAAATCAAAGCTCTATCCAGATATTACCAAAATATGGAAGTTCAGTCAAACCATTCCGGAGGAAAAACCTCCCGGTAGCCGGTCACAAAAACAACGGCGGCAGTCATTTGACTGCCGCCGTTCCCCGATTCTGTCAGCTTACGAACGATACATTCACTTCCAACGGGATATTGTCGATGAACATCTCGATATTGAGCCGCCTGGCCTCGGTCACCGAGCTCGCGAAGCTCTGGCCGGTGATGACGGTCGGCGGGGAAATATCGAGGCGAGTGCCCTGCTGCTCAAGGATCATCGCCGCGTTGGCCGCCAGCATGTTGCCCAGCTCGGCGATCGCCGACTCCGCCATCGCGTCGAATGCCTCAACCGGCATCCCCATCATCATCGTGCTGGCGATCCTCTTGGCTGAATCCTCCGACATATTATAGGCAATGTTGCCTTTGATCTGCTGCGTCAGGCCGATGACCACCATCACGCCCAGGCTGGCGATCTTGTTGGAGTCGCTCACGCTTATCCGGCCCCGCTTGACCTCCTTGAAGCCAAGCCCCGGCATAACCGAGTTCATCGCGCTCAGGAAAGGTTCGATACTGCGTACGTCCATAAAAATCCTCCGTTTAAAACATCGGTCGCGCCTTTCGCCGCGCCAAAGGAAAAGCCAGGGCATCCCTGGCCTAAAGCATTCTAGCGTGCTAAAATGGTGGCCTGGCGATCATGGTCGTAACGACGTTAGACCCATAGCTTTGCGCCCCCGCCTTTCGACGGGTTTGCCCGATATTCAGTACTTATGATTTTAACTCATGCCCGAGATGGCGTCAAGCGAACGCTACCTGAAATCGACAGGAATGTCGCTTAAACCACCTTCGTTGTCCAATCCTCCACGTTCCACACCGCCGTCACGATATCCTCGTAAAATTCCGGTTCGTGCGAAACCAGCAACACCGTACCCTTAAACTCCCTGATCGCCTTCTTCAGCTCGGCCTTGGCGTCCACATCGAGGTGGTTGGTCGGCTCGTCCAGCACCAGCCAGTTTATCTCCTTCAGCATCAGCTTGCACAGCCGCACCTTGGCGTTCTCGCCGCCGCTCAGCACCATCATCAGGCTGGTGATGTGCTCGTTCGTCAGCCCGCAGCGCGCCAAAGCCGCCCTCACCTCATAGTTCGTCATTCCCGGGTACTCCTGCCACACTTCCTCGATCGCCGTATTGCCGTTATCGCGGCCCGACTCCTGCTCGAAATACCCCGGCTGAACGTAGTCCCCGATCTCCACCTTGCCGGCGTAGGGCGGGATGATGCCCAGCAGCGTCTTCAGCAGCGTCGACTTTCCCAGCCCGTTCGTGCCGCGGATCGCCACCTTCTGGCCGCGCTCCAGCGCGATATCCACCGACCGCGTCAGCGGCTCGTCATATCCCAGCACCAGATTGCGGGCCGTAACCACGAACCGGCCCGGCGTCCGCGCCTCACGGAACTGGAACACCGGCTTCGGCTTCTCGCGCGGCTTCTCCAACAGCTCCAGCTTATCCAGACGCTTCTGGCGGCTGTTCGCCATCCCCCGCGTCGCCACCCGCGCCTTGTTGCGGGCGATGAAATCCTCCAGCCGCTCCACCTCCTGCTGCTGGCGCTCGTATGCCCGCACCTCCTGCTGCTTTTTCAGCGCGTGCATCTGCACAAACTGGTCGTAGCCGCCGGAATAGCGGGTCAGCGTGGCGTTCTCCACATGATAGATCACGTTCACCACCGCGTTCAGGAAAGACACATCGTGCGACACCAGGATGAAACTGTTCTCGTAATTTATCAAATACCTTTTCAGCCACTCGATATGCTCGGCGTCAAGATAATTCGTCGGCTCGTCAAGAATCAGGATCGTCGGATTCTGCAGCAGCAGCTTCGTCAGCAGCACCTTCGTGCGCTGGCCGCCGCTCAGATCGGCCACGTCCCGGTCCAGCCCGATCTCCCCCAGGCCGAGACCGTTCGCCACCTCCTCGATCTTGGCGTCGATCACATAAAAGCCGCCGTGCTCCAGCATATCCTGGATATCGCCCACATCCTCCATCATCGCCGCCAGCTCGTCCCCGGACGCCTCGCCCATCTTATCGTAGATGGCCAGCATCTCGGCCTCCAGCTTATACATCCCCTCGAAAGCGCCCCGCAGCGCCTCGCGGATCGTCATCCCCCTGGCCAGCGCCGCCTGCTGGTCGAGATAGCCCACCGTCACGCGGTTCGACCACTCCACCCTGCCGGCGTCGGGCTGCAACTGGCCCGTGATTATCTCCAGAAAAGTCGTCTTGCCCTCGCCGTTCGCCCCGACCAGACCGACATGCTCGCCCTTCAGCAGGCGGAAAGAAGCGCTGTCGAGAATCTGCCGGGCACCGAACCCGTGCGACACATTTTCCACCGTCAAAACACTCATTGCGTCTTACTCCCCGTAAATTTTCAAAATGCCCTACCATTTTAGCGCATCAGCCGCGCCGCTGTCAAAGAAAAATGCCCGTCCGGCAGGGAGAAGGGCGGGGGGTGTGGAATTTTACCGAAATAACCACACCGGAGGAGGGCGGACCGCTTGGTAACGGAATTTATGGCTCTGGCAACCGTCATTATCCTGCTGGGCGTAACCGGCGCCGAAACCGCCGCCGCGGTCTTCGGCAGCCTCGCCGGCTTCTCCGTATGGTTGGGCGTCTTCGCCGGCTACAAACTCTCGCGGCGCATGAACGGCCCCGACAGCCCTTTTGCATACGTCTACGCCCTTGTCATCACCGCCGTTTTCCGCTATGCCGAAATCGTCCTCCTGCTGCCCTCCGCGGGCGGCTTCCATCCCGGGGCCGACCTCGCGCGGCTCGTATGGCCGGTCGTCGCCAGCCTCCTCGTAATGGCCCTCGTCAACATCGGCGTCAAACTCCGCGCCAGAAGAAAATAAACATACCCAAAGCCAAACAGAGGCGGTCCCCGGACCGCCTCTTTGACTGCCGATAAAGCCCCATCTGCGGCGTTGCTCCTCAAAGCGCTTGCTTGCGTACGCCCTGTAGTACGCAAGCAAGCGCTTTTCCGGTGCGCCTTGCATCTGGAGCTTTCTCGACAACCTGGTTTTACCCTAAGCCAAAAGCGGCGGTCCACCGGACCGCCGCTTTTGGCTTTATCGCCGGACCCCGCGGAGCTCCCGGCTTTCTATTCGATCGGGCGGCTAACCGGCCGCCTGCATTTCCACGTGCTCCTCCTCGCTGAACAGCCTGTCCAGGTTGAGGATTATCAGCAGCCTGTCGCCCGTCTTGCCGATACCGCGCAGGAAATCCCCTACGCGGGTGACCGCCTGAGCCGACTCGATCGCGTTATCCTCCAGCCGCAGCACCTCGCTGACCTCATCGACCACCATTCCTACCTCGCGGCCGGCCGCTTCCACGATCAGCGCCTGCACTTCGCCGCGCCGCGCCCGCTCCAGGCCGAACCGCTTCCCCAGGTCGATCACCGGGATCACCTTGCCCCTGAGATTGATGATCCCCTCCATATGAGGCGGCGTGTTGGGCAGCTTAGTCGCCCCGCCGTAACGGATAATCTCCTTCACCTGAGCGATCGACACCGCGTACTCCTCGCTCCCGAGCTGAAAGACAACCAATTGTTCCGACGCCATCTGCTAGCCCCTCCTTCCTCTATACCCTGAACTTGCTCACCGCGATCTGCAGGTCCTCGGCCAGCTTTGCCAGCGCCTGGCTCGACGAAGCGATCTCCTCCATCGACGCCAGCTGCTCCTCGGCCGCCGCCGACACGCTCTGCGACTCGGCCGCCGACGACTTGCTCAGATCGTCGATCTTGCGCACCGACCCCACGATCTGCTGGCTGCCGCCCGCCATCTGCTGCACCGCGGCCGAAATCTCCCGCACCTGGCTCGACACCTGCGACACCAGCGCCACGATCTCCCGGAAGGCCTCACCGGCGGCGTTGACCACCTCGGCGCCTGTTTTCACCTCGCGGGTACCGTCGTTCATCGCCACGACCGCCTTGTCGGTATCGCCCTGGATCTCGCCGATCAGGTCGGCGATCTTCTTCGCCGCCTCCTGCGACTGCTCGGCCAGCTTCCTGACCTCCTCGGCCACCACCGCGAAGCCCCGGCCCTGTTCGCCGGCGCGGGCGGCTTCTATGGCTGCGTTCAACGCCAGCAGGTTGGTCTGCCCGGCGATGCCGGAAATCGTATCGACGATCTGGCCGATCTCCTTCGAGCGCTCGCCCAGCTTGGCCACAACCTTGGCCGACGTATTCACCGTATCCTCGATGTGCGCCATCTGGCTTACCGCCTTATCGACCGCCTTGCCGCCCTCCTGGGCCTGTTCGGCCGCCCGGGCCGACTGCGCCGCCATCTGGTTGGCGTTCGCCGCCACCTGCTGGAGCCCGGCCGACATCTGCTGCACCACCGCCGACGACTCATTCGCCGCCGACACCTGCTCGGTCGCCGCGCTCGCCACATTCATGATCGACGACGCGATCTGGTTGGCCGCCTGCGTCGACTGCTCGGCGCTCGCCGTCAGCTCCTCCGAAGACGCCGCCACCTGGTCGGCGTTGGCGTTTATCTGCCTCACCAGATTGCGCAGATTCCCGCGCATCTGGCCGATAGCGTCCGCCAGCTGGCCCACCTCGTCCCGCGAGTTCACCGTGCGTTCCCGGTCGGTCAAATCGCCCGCGGCCACCTCCTGTACCTGCGTCACCATCAGCTTCAGCGGGCCGACGATCCGCCTCGTTATATACGTCACCGCCAGCGCGGCCAGCACCAGCACCACCGCTATCGTTCCCAGCGAAATATTACGCAGCGTTGTCAATCCCTCGGTCACCTCGTCGATCGGGCCGGAAATCGCGATCGACCACTTCGTCCCGGGCACCGGCGCGAAGCCCATCATTTTCTTGATCCCCTGGAACTCGTACGTCATGACCGCCTTCTCGCCCTTCATCATCCGCTGCGTCGCCGCGGCCAGCGCAGGATTCTTGTCGTCCTTGCCGGGGTTGTACTTCATCACCAGGTCCTTGTTCGGGTGCATGATGATCGTGCCGTCGCCTTGGATCACATAGGCGTAGCCCGTCTTGCCCACCTTGACCTCCAGAATCTCTTTAGTAATGCTTTCGATATCAATTGCCCCAAACAGAACGCCGATAACCTTACCATCGTTTTTGATGGGAGTAGCAGCCACTATTACCAACTTGCCAGTTGCCCTTGAAACGACTGGGTCAGAGACCGACGAAACACCCTTCAGTGCCTGCTGTATGTAAGCTCGCTGGCTCAGATCGCCGGACGAGCCAGCACTGTTATAGTGGAACCCCGCCGTATTGACCCACGCAAAAGACTCGTATCGCTTATTGTTTTTTGCTAATGTTTGCAGGAAAGGGACAATGACCGTCTGATCGGCACTTTGGAACACCGGTGCATTTGCCATGCCACCAATTTCGAGTTTTGCGCTCTCCAGCCAGTCGGCGATACCATCGCCCTCGGCCTTAGCCATGTCCTGTAAATCTGCGAAAATTTGCTCCGTCAGCATCTTGTCCGCCTGCCGGTAATTGAGCCCGCCCAGCACGCCCAGCGAAACCAGGAAAATACCCAGGATGATCACGGTCAGCTTCATCTGCAGGCTGCTCATCAGCCCGCCCCGCGACCCTCCGCCGCTTGAACCTTGAACCATTTTCACGATAACCTCTCCTTTCACCCTACCCAATCTTTTTTATTCTATCGCGCCATTTCTATATTTTAAGGCGGCGCGAACCTTGGCCCGCCAGCAGGCGGGAACGACACTGCAGGGCTATTCTCCCGTGACTATACCATAAGGCATGGTGGCGGCAAAAAGCTTCTGCCGAAAGAAAGACAGGCACAAATTATATCGAAATCCCCGCCAGACCGGATAAATCAAGGCGTGGACGAATTTTCCGCAAAAAAATGCCCTATCTACATAAAGGTGGAAATAGTGTGCTTATGTGACAATAAACTCTGTTAATTCGACATAAAATGCCGTTTGCGGCGGGGTTGTCGCAATGCCGGCGAAAATGCTTACATTGACAAGCCATTTAATATTAACAAAAAATAATTACAAACAAAATTGTCTCCCGGCCACAAAAAAATAAGCCGTCCGTTGTCGGCAAATGACAACGGACGGCCTATCCGAAACCTCAGACCCGGCTCAGCAGCCTCCACACCTTAAGATACAGCGACACCATCGCCCGCGTCTCGAACGAATCAAGCGACAGCCCCAGCAGCTTCTCGATCCGCTTCTTCCGCCAGATCGCCGTGTTATGGTGGATGAAAAGCCTCGCGGCGACCATCCGCAGGTTCTCCTCCTCGAGAATCGCCTCCAGCGTGGCCAGCAGATTGCTCCCCCGCTTCCGGTCGTACGCCGCCAGAGCGCCGATCATATCCCGCACGATCCGCTGGATGTTCCGGTCCCTCAGCAGCTGGAACGCGACCTGGTACAGGCCGGTATCCGCATAATGCACCGCGCCGCGGCCCTCCTGCCGGTCGCACAGCAGCAAAGCCTCCGCCGCCCTGCCGTACAGCGCCTCCAGATCGAGCGGCGCCCCTTCGCCGGAAGTTGCCGCCACGCCTACGGCCACGCGGGTGAACGCGAACGCCGCCTCCACTCTCCCCGCCAGCCGGGCGGCGTACTCCGTCTGCTCCTCCTTCGTGCTCCCGGCCTTATCGGCAGGCACCAGCGCCGCGATACAGCCGTTCGTCTGCCATAGCCATCCTGGCTCGCGCCGCGCCAGCCAGGCAAAAATCTCTCCCGTGCTTGCCGCCGTCGCCGCCGTCGTCTCCCCGGACGGCCAGGCTGCCGGCGACCGCGGCTCCTCCCGCGCCACCGTCAGCGCCAGGCATACGTAATCCGCGCCGGTATCGACGCCGTAGCCCTCAAGCACATCGGCCACATACTCCGCCGGGTGTCCGCCCGTCACCAGACTGTTGAAAAACGTGCTGCGGCCGTACGCCCGCTCCGCCAGCGCCGACTTCTCCTCCGCCGCTTTCTCCGCCGTTATATCCCGGACGCGGAAAGAAACCGTCCGCCTGCCCCGGTAGCGGCGCGTCATCGGCGCCGCCGTCACCCTGACAGCCTTCGGCGCCTCGCCGACCGCCGCCCGAAACTCCGTCGTCCGCGCGGCGCCCTCGCTCAGCACCGCCGCCAGCATCGCCAGCAGATCGGCAGCCACCGGCGGCGGCAGCGCGGCGCGCAGGTTCTCCCCCTCCGGGTTGCCAGGCAGCAGGCCCTTATCGCCGAAAACCCGCACGATGTCGCCAGCCTCGTCCACGATCATCGTCGTCGCGTCCGCGTCCGCCTCCGAGCAGTCCTCCAGCAGGCCGAGCTGTTCCCTCGCCTGCTCCTCCGCCCGTCGCCGCTCGCTGATATCCAGCGAAGTCGCCACCAGATGCTTCCTGCCCCCCAGGTCGATGAACACCACGCTCAACAGCGCCGTCAAAGTATCGCCGCTCTTGGTGCGCACCGCCACATCCCTCTCCCGGACGCAGCCCTCCTCAAGCAGAAGCCTGCGCATCTCGTCCCGCGCAGCCTCGTCCCACAGGCCCAGCTCCACGCCCGTCTTGCCCAGCACCTCGTCCTTGGCGAACCCCAGGCTCGCCAGCCAGGCCCCGTTCACCTCGGCGAACCTTGCCTCCGGCCAGGTCAGCAGCGCCATCGCATGCGGATTGGCGTTAAAAGCCGTCTTCAGCCGCTCCTCGGGCGGCTGTCGCTCGCCGCCGGCGCGGATAATCGCCGCCAGCCCCTCCCCGGAGGGGTAAGCGGTAACCTCCAGCCACCCTTCCGGCTGCGGCAAAAAAACCTCCAAACGGACCGGCTCCTTACCGCCGGCAGCTGCCAACTCGAGCATCTCCGCCAGCTCGGGGATGGCCAGCCCGGCCGCGGCCAAAGTCCGTCCCGCAGGGTCGGCGCCAGCCGCCAGCAGCACCCTCGCCGCCTGGTTCATGAAAACAATCTTCCCCTGCCCGTCCACGGCCAAAAAACCGTCCGCCAGGCCGTCGAGCACGCGCGCCACCTGCGCCGCGCCTTTCTGTCCGCTTGCCCTTGGCATAAACACCGTCCGCCCTAAAAATTGCTTCCTTATTCATTCTGCGCCCACGCCATGAATCCTCCGCGCGCGTCAAAAATGGTGTCAATTCTTGTCAAATAAAGGCGATGATAAAACTCCGCACCTGTGCGGAGTTGGGAAGTCAAGCACGGGGTTTGAGGAAATAGGGCGGGGGAGAGGGCTCGCTACCTATATCCCGCAGGGGCGCAAACGCCGGCTCCGGTGCTTCGGCCGAACGCGCCGTAAGGCTTGGGCCTTCGCTCGCGGGCACCGTCGCCTACGGGCGTCCATGCCCGAAGGCTCCTCGCGCGTCCGTCCATGGACGCGCGTGCTGCGGCGTGCGGCCCTGCGACGACGGCGCGTATTCGCCCTCCGCAAAGTCGCCGACCGTTTGCACCCCTGCGGGCGTTCAGCCGGAGGACCGGAGCTGTTCGCTTTCTGCGGCCCTGCGGGTTTCTTTCTCCCCCCGGCAAAAACCCCATTTCCGGGGCAGGCAAAGCTGACAAAATATGTTACAATATAAAATATTATACTGCTCGCGCGACGGGGGAAGCCGTGCCTGTTCTTGCCGTGGCGGCGGATGAAGATTCGGAGGGATATGTTTGCCCGCGAACAGCCACCTGGTCCTGAACGTCCTCCTGTATTTCATGACCCTCACCCTCGGCAGCACCGCCAGCATCGCCGGCCTGGCCAACAAGTACATCGCGGCCCACTTCTCCGTAGAAAATTACGTCATCGGCTACTGCTTCACCGTCTACTCCGTGGCCTACGCCGGCTCCGTCTTCAGCGTCGGCTGGATGCTGGAGAAATTCAGCGTCCGCAGCCTGCTGCGGGTCTACTGCGGCCTCGGCGCCCTGGCGATCATCTGCTTCGCCAACGCCCCCTCCCTGGTCGTCTTCTCGATCTTTCTCTTCCTGTTCGGCTGCGGCATGGGCATCCTGCTGCCGACAGCCTTCCACGTCACCCTGCTGCTCTATGACGCCAAAGTCCGGGCCGCCAAATCGATCGCCGTCACCTTTTTCTACGCCGTCGGCTCGATCGTCGGTCCTATCCTCGCCGGCCTGGCATTCGACCGGGGCGTAACCTGGCAGGGCGTATACTACGCCATCGCCGCCATGCTGCTGGCCGTCGTCCTCGGCACCTTCATCCCCGAGCTCAAAGGCTTCGAACCGAAAAAAACCAACCGCGGCGACGAAAAAGTCGACTGGAACCTCAACGTCTATCTCGCCGGCCTGTCGGTATTCTGCTTCATGATATCCGAATTCATCTTCGGCTACTGGATTATCCAGTACCTGATGGACAGCCTGGCGGTCGGCGTCGTCCTGGCAAGCGCCGCCCTTTCCGCATGGTGGGGCTGCATCACCACCGGGCGGCTGGCCGGCAGCTTCATTCTATCCCGCGTGTCGCTGGCCCAGTACATCATCGTCAGCGCGGCCGTCGGCAGTCTCGCCTACTTCGGCCTGTTAGCGGCGGCGACCTACACGCAGGCGCTGGTGCTCATCGTCATAATGGGCTTTGCCTATTCGAGCCTTTACCCCACCCTCATCTCCTTCGGTACCTTCCAGACTCCCAAACCGTCTCCCCGCACGACCTCCTTCTTCCTCGCCTCCGGCTCGGCCGGCATCATATTCTCCGTCCTCTTGTCCAGCTCCCTCAAACAATACTTCGACTACGGCGCCGTACTCGCCGCCGGCGCTTCGCTCATCGGCGCGGTAGCCCTCGTAACCGCCGCCGTGGCCTACCGGAACAAAAAGCGCCCCTTCGCCCACGGCGCCTGATCCCTGCCGTTGTACGGCCCGCCTTTGGCTGACGCAGGCAAAGAAGTAATTTTCAGACAGGAATTTACTGTTGACAGCGGGGCCGGCTGCTGGTATATTTTAAAGTAACTTAGATAAAGTAGGCGATGGGGCCTTCGTAGTAAAGCTACGGAGGCCCTGTGCGTTTGCAGGTGACGATGACGTCCGCGCAATCTTTTGCCGGGCGTCTTGTGTTTTTTTGAGAGAGGTGGAACGCTGCTTAGATGAAAGAAATGAGAGAGAGGTGTTCCCCGAATGTCGAGAAAGTTTTGGACTGTTTTCGGTTTATGCTTGGTTTTCATGGTTGTTTGCGCCCCGTTGGCCCTGGCGGCCGATCCGCCGGCCGCACCGGCCAAGGTGGACACGGGCGATACCGCCTGGGTGCTGGTCTCCTCCGCGCTCGTCATGCTGATGACGCCCGGCCTGGCCCTCTTCTACGGCGGCATGGTGCGGACGAAAAACGCGCTGTCGACCATTATGCAGAGTTTCTTCATCGTCGGCCTTATTTCCGTTCAATGGGTGCTGTGGGGCTACACGCTGGCCTTCGGACCCGATATCGGCGGCATGATCGGCGGGCTCGACTTCCTCGGGCTCAGCGGGGTGGGGGTGGAGCCTAACAGCCCGACCTCGACCATCCCCCACCTCGCCTTCATGGTCTTCCAGGGCATGTTCGCCGTCATCACCCCCGCGCTCATCACCGGCGCGTTCGCCGAACGGATGAGATTCCCCGCGTTCCTCGCTTTCGTCCTCATCTGGGCGACCTTCATCTACGACCCCGTGGCCCATATGGTCTGGGGCGGCGGCTGGATGGCCGAACTCGGCGTCCTCGACTTCGCCGGCGGCACGGTCGTCCACATCCTCTCCGGCGTTTCCGGCCTGGTGGTCGCGCTCGTGCTCGGCAAGCGCAAGGGCTACGGCAACGAAGCGATGCTGCCCCACCATCTGCCGATGACCGTATTGGGCGCAGCCCTGCTGTGGTTCGGCTGGTTCGGCTTCAACGCCGGCAGCGCCCTGGGCGCCAACGGCCTGGCGGCCACCGCCTTCGTCACCACCAACACGGCCGCAGCCGCGGCCACCGTCTCGTGGGTGTTCGCCGAATGGCTGCACCACGGCAAACCCACCGTTCTCGGCGCGGCGTCCGGCTGCGTCGCCGGCCTGGTCGCCATCACACCCGCGGCCGGTTTCGTGGCTCCCCTGCCTTCGGTAATCATCGGCCTGGCGGCCGGCGTGATCTGCTACCTGGCGGTAAGCGTCGTCAAGGCCAAACTGGGTTACGACGACTCGCTCGACGCCTTCGGCGTCCACGGCGTCGGCGGCACCTGGGGCGCGATCGCCACCGGCCTCTTCGCCTCCAAAGCGGTCAACGAGGCCGGCAACGACGGCCTGTTCTTCGGCAACCCCGATCTCGTCGTCACGCAGCTCATCGGCGTGGCCGCCAGCTGGGCAATCGCCATCGTGGGCACGTATGTCATCCTCAAAATCGTCGGCGCGTTTATGCCGCTCCGGGCGACCGAGGAGCAGGAGATCCAGGGCCTCGACATTACCGAGCACGGCGAGCGCGGCTACGCCTACCAGGACTTTGCCGCCGGCCTGCCCGTCTCCCCCGCGGCGCCGTTCGCCGTCAGCCAGTCGGGCGCCGCCGCCAAGGTCAGCCTGAATTCGTAAGCGGAAAGGAGCGATACGCGTGGATAAGATAACGAAAATCGATATCATTACCCGCCCCGAAAAGCTCGAAGAACTCAAGGAAGCCATGAACGCCATCGCCGTGACCGGCATGACGGTAACCCAGGTTTACGGCTGCGGCCTGCAGAAGGGCTACAAGGAGGTTTACCGCGGCAAGGAAGTCGCCGTCAACCTCGTGCCCAAGGTAAAAATCGAGATCGTGGTGTGCGAGGTGCCGGTCGAACGAGTGGTGGAGACAGCGAAGCGCGTCTGCCGCACCGGCAACGTCGGCGACGGCAAAATCTTCGTCTACCCGCTGGAGAACGCTGTCCGCATCCGCACCGGCGAAGAAGGCCCTGACGCGATCAAGGACCCCAAAGATCTCCCGGCGCTCAAAAAATAGCGGGGCCAGCCCGCTGCCGCGAATGCGGATGACGCCTTACCGACAGGGTTTTCACGCTTGTTCCGCGGAGCCGCCGGACCTACCGCAAGGCCCTTCGGCTCCGCGGGCACCCTCCCTATATAGCGGCGCCCGCCGCTCTTAAATCCATACCGGCGAGGAAACACTTACTTTGCTACCTCTCTCGCCGGCCATCGTGCCGGCACTTTTTTTAATACAACGGCGGCAGTCCTGTGGACTGCCGCCGTGCTGCGTCGCAAACCCTATTCCCGGTGGCCGGCAAGCCCGCCGGCGGGGTTTCTTTTTTCTCCGAAAATCAGTGGTCGAAATGCAGCCGTATCCTGCACAGCCCCTCGTTGCGCGAGGCTTTGATCTGATCGGCGTACTGGCGGACGATAAAGCCGGAAAGCCTTATAAAGGCGGCGTCGTCCTCCAGCAGTTCGCTCTTCGACGGTCGGACCTCGGCAAACTCCATCAGCTGTCCCGCATAGCTCAGATCGAGATTGACATTGTACTCATCGAAGCTTGCCGCGACTTGCACCTTGCCGTCCACCAGGCCGAGGGCGGCGGAGGATTCCATGAACTCGGTCAGGGCCGACTCCGCCCGGTGGATCACGTCGCGGCGGGCTCCCCAACTGGCGCCGGCGCTTTCCAGAAACTCGAACACCTTCGCCGACGCCGCCACGCCCGGCTCGAGCTCGACCGCCTTCCGCTGCTTCACCCCGATGCGGAAAAGCAGATTCAGCACAATCGCCGTCACCGTCGCCAGGGAAAAGGCCGAATCGAAGAACGGCTGCAGCCAGGCCGGCAAAGCCCGGTAAAGACCCGGCACCATGCTCACGCTCAGCCCGAAAACCAGCGCCAGTCCGATGATGAATATCTTCCTGGCGTCGAGCATCCGGGACAGGATGATCTGAAACCCGGTTATCGTCACGAAGCAGATCACCACGATCAACGTCGCTCCCATCACCGGCTTGGGCATTATCGCCACCAGCGCGGCCGCTTTCGGCAGAAAAGCCAGGGCGATGAACATCAGGCCGACGAACACGCCGAGCCGGCGGCTGGTGACCCCCGTCGCGATCGCCAGGCCGATGCTGCCCGAGCTGGTGTTGTGGCCCATCCCCCCGACCAGCCCGCTCAGGGTGGTGGCGAGGCCCTCGGTCAGCAGGCCGCCCCTGGCCGATTTCATCTCCAGGCGCTTCCACTCGGGATCGTTCGCCTTCTGGCAGGTGGTGATATTGCCGACAGTCTTCAGCGAGGAACATACGACGGCGACCAGGAAGGGGAGCGCCATCGCCGGATCGAACGCCCAGCCGACATGGCTGATGTCCGGGGCCGCCACCAGGGGCACCTCGCTCAGGCGCGCCAGATGCTCGCCGGTAAGGCTGCCGGTGGCGTACGAAGCCAGATAGCCCCCTATCATGCCGATCAGGACGGAGTACTGGCGCACCGCCCCTTTCCCCCAGACGTTGGCTCCCACCATGACCCCGAGCGTCATCGCGCCAACGCTCAGCGCCGACAGATCGACAACCGTCCCGTCGCCGCTGCTGCCGGAAAAGTTGGTGATTGACACCGGAATCAGCGTCACGCCCAGCATGACGACGACCAACCCGGCCAGTTCCGGCGGCAGCAAAAACCTCACCCGGTGAATGACCTTCGCAAAAAACACCTCGGCCAGACCAGCCAACACCGTCATGCCTAGCACCAGCGGCAGGCCGCCCTTTTGCGCCGCCAGCACCGACGCCGGGTAATAAAGGGCCCCCGCCTCGTGGGGGCAGAAGTACCCCGACCCCACCGGCCCTCTGTTCAGTGATTGCAGCAACGTGCCCGCCCCGAGGGCGAGCATCGTCAGACTCACGAAACTCTGCGCCGTATGGATGCTGCCCATTACTGCCTGTACGATAAGCACCGGGAAAATCAGGTCGATGGAAATTATCACAACCTGTTGGAAGGCAAGCGGCAAAGTAATCCTCAGCGGCGGGTTGTCGTCCACGCCATAGTCCAGGTCGGCCGCCTTCTTGCTGGAAGTCATCTGAATAGCTCCTCTGTCGTTATTGCCTGCCCGCTTGTCGGGTGATTGTACATTCCCCGTTTTTTGTCAATAATCCTGCCAGTATGTTCCATAACGGGAAAAACGGCCCGCCCCCACGCCCCCCCTGGGCGGTCTGCCCGCAAATTTGACTTTTCTTTCCGTCTCTGCCATACTCATTATGGACATCACCGCCGGAGGGGGACCACCGCCATGGCCGCTACCCTGCGGGTAGGCGCCGTCGCCTGCCCGGCAACCGTCAACGCCGTCGAGGACAACTTCGCCGCCGCCGCCGTGTGGGCCGCCCGGGCCGCCGGCGAAAAAATCGACCTGCTTCTTTTCCCCGAGCTTAGCCTCACCGGCTACGCCACCGCCGGCCCGCCGGCCGCGCCGCTGAGCGCCGGCCATCCCGCCTGCCGGCGGATGGGCGGACTGGCCGCCGAGTTCGGCCTTGTTCTGGCCGCTGGCCTCGCCTGGGAGGAAGAGGGGGCAAAGTACCTGGCCCACGGCCTGTGGCTCCCCGACGGAGCCTTCCACCTCTATAAAAAG
Source organism: Selenomonadales bacterium 4137-cl (assembly GCA_032334055.1). Classification (NCBI taxonomy): domain Bacteria; kingdom Bacillati; phylum Bacillota; class Negativicutes; family Acetonemataceae; genus Anaeroselena; species Anaeroselena agilis. The sequence continues at coordinate 3,965,785 of JAUOZS010000001.1, forward strand.
ACCCACCTCGGTCAGCGTGAGCGGAACGAGTACGCCGCCGGCGACCGCCTGCCCGTGTTTCCCCTCCCCGGCGTCACCGTAGGCATCCAGCTTTGCCTCGAACAGCATTTCCCGGAAATAGCCCAGACCCTCGTCCTCAAAGGCGCCCAAATCATCCTCTGCCCCCATGCCACGCCGCGCCTCGGCCCGGACGAACGCCGCGAAAGCTGGCACATCTCCCTCCGCGCCCGCGCCTACGACAACTGCGTCTACGTCCTCGCCGCCAACCAGGTGGGCGACAACGGCCAGGGCACCGTCTACCACGGCGGGGCGCTCCTCGTCAGCCCGGCCGGCAAAGTGCTCGCCGAGGACTTCTCCGGCAAACCGGCCATGATAACCGGCGAGATCGACCTCGACCAGGTCATCGACGTGCGCACCACCCCCCAGGGAATGTGCCGCCGCTTTTATGCCCTCGAACGCCGTCCCGACCTTTACGAGTGACAATATTATTATTATGCAAACTTAACCCTCTTTAAAGGAAATAATATCCTGATTACCGGCATGAGAGAATAGTGTATAATAATATGTACGATAAAGATTTAGACCCTCTGCAGAGCAAATACCGGAGTCCTGTCAGAGCAAATGTCAGAGTAAATGACAGAGTAACTGTCAGGGAAAATGTCCGCTAGTGCCATACAATGATAGAGGGGGCGGATGGGGCCTGGTGGCTCCTGCGGTCTTCAAAACCGTCCGAGCGGCGTTAACCCGTCGCTGGTGGGTTCGATTCCTACACGCTCCCGCCACAGTAAAATCAAGGCTTCCGAGGTTTTTGACCTCGGAAGCCTTTTCCCTTTCAAGCCTCTTGTGGAGTGTCTTGGGAAGATGTTTGGGAAGATTGTGCTTTTAAGAGCATCACCTGGTCGAATATTTCCGACATCAAACCGGTCATCTTGGTAGTAGCATCTTTGGAGCCGTGAAGGTATGTGCGCGTCACTCTCGGCGCCGATTCATAGCCGCCGAGAAATTCGGCCTGCTTGGTGGAATGCCCCAACAGCTCGCTGATCGTGACTGTGTTCATGCCGGCCTCGTGTAGCAGCGAGCCCATAGTGTGACGAAATCCGTGCAAAGTGATATGCGGCAATCCGTTGTCTTCAAGATATTCATCAAGCCAATGGTCAATCGTTGAGGGATTGTACGGCGCGCCTTTTTCCTCCAACTTCACGAAGACGAGATCCTTGCCAAGCCACTGCTTTTTCCAGGCCACTTTTGCATTATCATACTCCGCCTTGTAGAGTGTGAGCACTTCGAGGACTTGCGGCGTAACTCCGACACTTCGGGGCTTGCCGTTTTTTGGCCCCTTATCGAGCACGCCTTGACCAGGTATATAAATTCTGCAATTCTGGACTGTTGCGGTCAGAGAGTCGAAATCGATGTCGGACCAGCGGAGGCCGGATAATTCTTCGCGGCGAAGGCCGAGCGTCCAAGCGATGTGGATAAGTAAAGCTCGCTGAAGTTGAGAATCGGGGAACACCCTCCAGAAGTCGGCTAAGTCGCTAATCGAGTAAAAGGCAGTCTTCTTATTCGTAGCTGAAGGTGCCTTCAGTCCTTTCATCGGATTGGTCGGAATGAAGCCCCATGCACAGGCTTGCTCGAACATACTGAACAGCAGGCGGAAATAGTGCTTTCGCGATTGATCACTCAGTGGTTTGAACGTTTTATCTCCGTTCTTCCATGGTCGAGCAAGCAGTCCTTTGACATATTGGTCCAGCTCAAATCCGGTAATCGCGGCAAGCTTCTTCGCTCCAAATACCGGCAGGATTCGCGACTCAATCCGGCGCTTGTCTTCATGAAAGGTCTTGGCGCTCGCCAGCGGTTTCCTGTCTTCAAGCCAGACCGCGGTGTAGTGTGCAAACGTCATTTCTTTGCTATCAATTTCTTTCTGTGCGGCTCGCGGAAGCACTTTGCCCGACTTAACGTCGAGAATAAACTGGAGACGGGCAAGATCAGCCTCCTTCTCGCTGACGACCCCCAAGGGAAGAACGAACCGCTCACCCTTGTGGTAGAAGATTACCCGAGCGCTTGATTTGCGCCAATCAACATGACCTTCGCCGTATTTTTTCCCTTTGCCTTTCACTGCAGTTCACGCTCCTTTTCAGAATTCCTACATCTAGGGGAATCAACTGGCGAGTTGGCTGGACTTCTGGACAAGCCATTGTTTGGCTGCCTCCAAGACGAAGAACCATTGGCCGCGCACCCTGAAGGCGGGAAACTCTTTGGCCTTCACCATGCGAGAAATGGTGCTGTGGGAAATTGCGTTGTTGAATATTATCTGCCGGGCATCCGAAAGCGGATGAAGTTCGCCAATGCCGTTGCTCAGGACCTGTAGATCAGCGGCCGGACCGGTGTGATTCTCGGGTGACGGGGGCAGAGGCGTCGAGATGACGGTTTCAGGGTACGAGGTTTTGTTACTCTGGATTGTGAGTTCGAGCATGATGGAATCCTCCTTATAATAGAGATATTGAAAAACAAAAGCACGCCAGGTGACACATGCAAATCCCTCCCGCGATGCGGAATGATCTGTCTGTGCACTGACGTGCCGTAATCTTGAAGTGTTTTATCAAGCTGCCAGAAGTATAAGGTTGTCTATTGGCGGCTGCTTGGGTTGTCTGGTATTGGTCCCAATGCGACCATGGTGAGTAATATTACGTAACTCCTTTACCATAATATCACACATGATCATGCGATTGCAAGACTCTTGAAGAATTATTTTTAGATTGTTCTCTCATCTGTCGATATGTTGTCATCATGTCCCCGTGAAATCTCCAGAGTGGGCTCATTGAGGCTAAAACTACGGTGGTCGCAGCAACACTTGAAATAATGAGTCTGGCATTATTGTCCTCCTTCCAAATAAATTTGATTAGAGTCTTGACAATGAAATGTACGAGTTTGATATAATGAAGTAGCGGGCCACATCACCGCGCACACATAGAAGAAAAGTAAAGACGCCATAGCGTTAAACAGCAACTAGTATGCTGTCTTTCGCATGGCGTCTATTGTTTTGTAATCAATTATGAAGGAGCGATGATTGATGAATCTGGTCAATCGGTGGAAACTGTGGAAAAGGAAAGATGATATCCGGCTATGGGGTGAGCGCAGACGTAACGGATATACACCAATTATTGGGTTGGCTCGCAGAATGGGTATTCAAGCAAATATCTTGCGACGGTTTGAAGGACTATATGGTACTCCCGAACGGAACTATCTCCCACAGAATATTCAAGACATGCTGTACTTTATATACCGAGCTAATTACAGTGGCATTCAATACCGCTACAAGTGGAATTACCGGCATCGACAATTGCGAGAAATGATCGACGAATGGCTCGAAACCTCACTCGAACAGGACGGCCTACTGTAAATGACCTACCCCGGGCTCGCGTTCTTACAAAAATTGGGGACATATTACCACCTAGAGCCTCAAAGATCATGATGTTTTTCTTTCGTGCTTAGGGTCACCAAAACGATAATCAACATGGAGCACCATCATGACACAATACGCCATCAAATTCCCGTAATACTAAGATAGACACCGAACTCGTGTCATAATAGAAAGGGGAAGATGAAGATGTCAATGCGTCAGCGGCTAAGACAGAAGCGTCGAGAATTCAAGTTGCGGCAAGAAGATGTGGCCCGTTACTTGGGATTCGCAAGCAAGAACGCTTACTGGAGCATCGAGAACGGTCGAACTAGACTTAAGGCCGAGCACCTTTGCCGGTTGATGCAGTTGTATAATGTTCCCGCCGAGTTTTTCCTCCGAGACGATGAGATCTAGAAAATAATTTCAACATCGGATCACCAAAACAGTGAATTATGGAGAAAAACCAGGTAGAGGTAAATTATACGAAGTTATCGGCGACATGAACATGGGGCGGCAAGGAGCGGGTAATCCTTACGCTGCAAGGCTTAGGGGACAGTGCACCACCATGACGATAACTGCGTATTGCAGAGTATATTCTATCTCAAAGGAGCGATTCTCATGATTCACACTATGTCGGTTTATTGCGCCTTATGGCCATCTCACGCACGCCGGATACTCGATAACCTGGGTGTCAGCAGTAATAAAAACAGTTTCAAAGGAGCTGTAAACGTCAACGGAATTGCCGAAGTGGTGGCCCGATCACGAGGAAAAGACTACGGATATCTGCTAAGAGTGATCGTTAATCCTGCCAAGCTACTTTATGGGTTCGATGCATTCGAGACAGTTACACCGGAAACACTGGATGATCTCACTGTTGCTTTCGCCAGAGCCATTAAAGAAGCGACTGGTGATGAGGAAATAGCAAGAACGCCATTACCTGATTGGTTGGTGCATCGAATTGATTTTGCCGTTGATGTCCGTACTCCGTATGTTCACCAGTATCTCATGCTCTTTGATAAAGGCGACAAACCAAGTAATTACAAGGAGAAATACAACTGGCGGAAGGGAAGCTGCTACTGGGAAAGCAGATCCGTGATAATAAACGTGTACAGCAAGTCAAAGCAGATGCGGGACGCCGGCAAGAGTTCCGAGTCAATTGAGAGAGCAAAGAACATTCTCCGGTTTGAGATTCAGTGTAAGAGTCCCAAGGTCGGGTATATCCGTAAGGCGAAAGGACTGGAAGATAGGAGACTGCGGAACTTCTTCTGCGAAGAATATGCGGAGGAAGTTCTAACGAGCTATTGTAAGCGCGTCTACAAAAGCGGCGATTACTACAAGCGGGCAGCCGCCTCACAACGTATGAAAAGACTGGGCATGTCTGCACGGCGCCGGGAAGCAAATGAGAGCATTCAACGGGCCATTGCCCAGACGCGCTCAATTTCAGAAGCTCGCCGGCAGCTCTCTGAAACAGGCATAGTCATCAAGCACACCAAGCCTCAGGTTAGGCTGGAATATTCGACAGAGCAATTCAGCCGCAATTGCAGGTCACTGATAGAAGCAAATATCAATCCCGTTGTCATACCGAAAGATTGGGAAGTCAGCTACCTACCAAGCATCTTTCACCTTATCGAGCCGGTGTTTGCTGGCCACCAAAGCATAGAACATGATATAGCTTGAATATAAAGAGTGTCGCGATAACCTCGCGGCACTCTTTATATATAAAGACGAGCTATATTTCAACATGTGTAGATACGGGAATCCAGCGGTAACTTATTACTGTTCCTCTCAAGAGAACGTACCTGCAACCGCAGTAGTGGAAATACGGCAATCCCAGTAAATAAGCGATGTCTAGCCTGCTAGGTCGGCCATCATAGGAGAGAAGTAGCCCAATTCTTTGGAACGACGACCAGATACTCTCAGAGAAATTATTTCAAGCTTCCGCATCAATTCGGAACGACAACTTTACCACACAAAAGAGTGCCCAGAAATTGACGCCGTATATACCATATAGTTCGGGCAGGAGTAACGACCTCCCGCCCTGAATTTATTTAGGTTAGGTTGTCCGCCAAAACAGTAATCACGTAGAAGCATCAAACAATACGAGGTGATGAAATGCTGCAACGATTACGGCATCCTTTGCGAAGATCATTGATTCGAAAAAGACTGAGACAGAACCAGCTAGATATTGAAAACGGGTGGACAGTTGAGCTCAAAGATGCGAAGGGAGTCACTGTAAGCAAACAACTTGCCAACTTTGTGGCCTGGCCGGTGCGGGAAATACTTCTTGACGATGGATTATCAACCACTCGTTACATAGATATCCAGGGTCTGCTCACGGGGAATAAACCGTTACCTACGATTCGCCTGTCGGACATTGAGTTCTTGGGAGATCTAAAGAAGTCTTTGCCAAGGCTATGGGGAATTGAGGTAATCATCAAACGCGGGGCCGTCGATCGTGTTCGCGAGGCAATTCAAGTGCTTGGCAAAGACCGACAACAGGAAACTATCTATACATGTACAGGGTGGCGGGACATAAACGGCCAGAGGGTGTTCCTACATGCAGGTGGTGCTGTCGCCGGCGATGGTGTTAGGGTTGACTTGTCGGAAGGCGGAGAAACTCTCGGCCGATACGTACTCCCCTTGACATGCGACGATCAAGAACAAGCGGCAAGTAAGGTTTTCTCTTTGTTTGATATGTTGGCTCCCCATATTGCATATCCGATGTTTGCGATAACATTTCTGAGCCCGCTCTGTTCGATACTGCGAGAGGAAGGAGCCGTTATCGACTTTGTACCTTACCTGGTAGGCCGTTCGCAAAACGGCAAGTCGGTAATAGCAGCACTATTTCTTTCGTTCTTTGGAGACTTTGACAAGAACAGTTTTCCCGCCAAGTTCAATTTCTCGATCAGCAGTATTGAGAAGATCTGCTTTATCCTCAAAGATGTGTTGACTGTTGTCGACGATTATTATCCTGCTCAAACAAGCAAGGAACAGGCGGCAATGAAAGAGGTGGCGCAACATCTTGCACGAGCATACGGTGACAGTACCGCCCGTGGGCGTATGGGTGCTGGTGGCCGGATGCGGCAGTCCTGGTTCCCAAGAGGCGCGGCTATCGCCACAGGAGAGACAAGACCTGATATCGGCGAGTCGGGAATGGCAAGGTATGTGTTCATTGATGTTACGCGTGAGCACAGCGACTACGAAGCACTTCTGGAACTTCAGAGTCATAAGCGTTTTCTTGCGGAGTTTATGGTAATATTTATTGAATGGGTGGCAGCCAACAGAGATCGAATACCTGCTCTATTTCAAGAAACCTATCGGCAGGCTAAAGGCAGGCTAAAATCACCAGAGTATTCCGGCCGGATCAACGAATCTGTCTCAAAGCTGTTCGGCGGGCTTGAAGTGTTCTTCAGTTTTGCTAAAGAGCAGGGATTCCTTGGCCAAGAAGAATACGAGCGGCACGGCCAGCATGCATTTGAGGCTTTGAAAGCCGTCCTAGAACAAAATGCTGGCACACTTCGGGCGGAAATGCCCTCTCAGATGTTTCTGGCGGCGATGGCCGAGATCATCGCAAGCGGCCAGGGCCATTTATGCGCCACAAACGCCGCGGAATTACCGGAACATCATTTCGGCTGCTACGATGACGAATATGCTTACTTGTTCCCCAGTCTATGTTACGGGGCAGCTAAAAATCTGGTCGAGAGCCAAGGCAAGCGGTTCCCTATAGGGGATAAGATGCTGTGGAGACACCTCCGCGATGAGGGCATTATCGAAACGAGTAGTGATGCTCGCCACCGGAATACCGTCCAGAAGCGCCTGCCCTGCTTGGGAGGAAATGCTCCCGACGTGCTAAAATTGAAGAAAAGTTTTCTGGGGCTGTAGAAGTAATCGCCTGCATCGCCTGCATTTTGCCGAAAAATGGTTTTTGTAGGCGATGTAGGCGATTATTTGATGTTACCCTAAACTGGTGGATCACCCATCGCTATAGCAGCACCCATATATTCCAATATATACCTGAAAAGGAAAACCAGTATAGTCGGCGAAGATGTTAGTTGGGTTGTGCTGCAACTTGTCGGAGATCGATCCATATCCGAAACAACAAGGAACTGGAGGTTGGGCAGCTGATTAATAGCAAGTGAAGCTCTAGTGTTTTTTCAGGCGCAATCGAGTGGGTAGCCGATGCCGTGTTAAGCCAATCTGGACGCTACCCAGTATAAGTAAGTAGTTCCTGCCTTATCTTTAGTCGCCATGTGGGCCACCATAATGATTTTGTTTGACTGACTACTAGCCATGAGCACCTGCGCCATCTAATTAGTCTACTTGTCGCACTTACATTTAAATCGAAGGAGCATTCAACATGTCGAAACTAACAATCTCACAACTGGAAAGCCATCTGCTCAAAGCAGCAGATATTTTGCGCGGCAAGATGGATGCATCCGAGTTTAAAGAATATATCTTCGGGATACTGTTTCTTAAACGACTCTCTGACAATTTCGACGCAAAGCGAAAAGAAGTGATTGCACAAGCACAAAAGCTTGAACTCACGGGCGCCGAATTTGACGAATATATCAATGATCGAACCTCCTACGGCAGCACCTTTTTTGTGCCGACGGAAGCTCGCTGGGAGTGTGAGGACAATGGCGACGGTTGGACGGGCATCCTCCACCAGAAGACGGAGGTCGCATCCAAGCTGAAGCGCGCCCTCGTCGCTATTGAGAAGGAAAACAGCCAGCTTGACAGTGTTCTTCGTAATATCGACTTCGCCAAGAAGGTGAAGTCAAAGCAGATTATCACCAATGAGCGACTGGTGCAACTTGTTCAACACTTCAACAAGTACAGGCTGACGAACGACAATTTCGTATTCCCGGATTTGTTGGGTGCAGCCTATGAATATATGATTAAGAACTTCGCGGATTCCGCCGGAAAGAAGGGCGGTGAATTTTACACGCCCTCGCCGGTCGTCCACCTTATGGTGCGGCTCATCAAGCCACAAGAGAATATGACCGTGTACGACCCGACGGTCGGAAGCGGAGGCATGCTCATTCACAGCAAGCAGTTCGTAGAGGAGCAAGGCGGCGACGGCAAGAAGCTCGCCCTCTTCGGGCAGGATGACGCTGCGACCGTATGGTCAATATGCAAGATGAACATGATCATGCACGACATCCAGGATGCGGATATTCAGCCTGGGGACACACTGATGGAGCCGCATTGGCAGTCAAGCGGCAAAGCCACTCAGTTTGACAGGGTCATTGCGAACCCGCCGTTTTCGCAAAATTACTCTAAGAGCGACAAGATGCAGCTTCAGAACCGCTTCGCCTATGGCTGGGCGCCTCAGACTGGTAAGAAAGCTGACTTGATGTTTGTTCAGCATATGATTGCCAGTACCAAGCCTGATGGCATGATGATAACCGTTATGCCCCACGGCGTACTGTTTCGCGGCGGCGAGGAAAAGAAGATACGCAAGGGCATTCTGACCGACAAGCAGGATATCGTCCAGGCTATCATCAGCTTACCACCGGATTTGTTTTACGGCACTACGATCCAGACTTGCCTACTGGTCATCAACAAGAAGAAGCCCGCCAAGCTAAAGGGCAAGGTCTTGATTATCAACGCCGACGCGGAGTATGGCGAAGGCAAGAATCAGAACTTCTTGCGCCCGGAGGACAGCGAGAAAATCGTCTGGGTATTCGACAACATGGAGGAAGTTCCTGGCTATTCCCGCATCGTACCTTTGGAGGAAATCCTCGACGAGAAGGGTAACGACACCAACTTAAGCATCAGGCGGTATGTGGACAATACGCCGCCACAGGAACCGCACGACGTGAAGGCTCACATTTTGGGTGGAGTACCAAACAAAGAGATTGCCGCATTGAACGGACTGATAACGAAGTATGCTATCGCCGAAGTGGATGTGTTCCAAGACCGGGGCGACGGCTATTCGCTGTTTATGGACAATTGTAACAGTAAAGCAAAAATCAAGGCGTTCATTTCTGCACACCCTGGTGTGGCCGCCGCCAACGGCAGAATGCACGACGCCTTCGAAGCATTCTGGGCGAACGCAGGCGCTGCTGTGAACGAAGTGGAAAGTGATCTCGGTATTTCCGACTTCACCAAGCGGTTCACTGCCCTCCTTGCGGATACCTTAGAACCTCTCGGAATTCTGGATAGGTTCCAGTGCATCGGTGTGTTCGCCAACTGGTGGGATCACAGTTACACTGTTCGTGAATATACCGAGATCGAGCAGGCGGCCGACGGCAAAGAAACCAAGGTCTCCGTCAAAGAGGTCATCAAGATCAAGAACGTCTTTAAAACCATCAGCGCTGAGGGCTTCGTGTCAGCTCTAGTAAGCGACGAGAAGATTGCGCTTGAGCATTTTGTCGACGAGCTTGCCGACTTAAGGTATCTAGAGGATGAAGCTGCGGCAGCGCTCGCCGACCTGCAAAACTATGTTTCCGCTATCGATATGGGCAACGATGATGACAGCGTTGACGAGGACGGCGAGGAAACCGAAGCAAAAGAGCCGACCGTAAAAGAGGTAAAGGATTTCCTCAAAGCCCTCGACACTGCCGAAGCGAAGGCTTATTTGAAGAAAATCAAGGAACTGGAATCCGAGAAGAATAGGCTAAACCGCGAACTCAAGAGGAAAACCTCCGAGTTGCAGGGTAAGATCGACGCCATCCGCGAGAAGCTGACCGCCGAACAGTGCGAAACCCTTGTCATGCAGTTGCTACACGAAGGCTTCATCACGGAACTGGATAGATACCTAAACGCCGAGGTCGCCCAGACTGTGAAGGCGGTTTGCCGGCTGTGGGAGAAGTACCACGCTTCAGCAACCGACCTACTGGCAGACCGGAAAGCCGCTGAGGAAAAGCTGAACGGCTTTCTGGAAAGGTTAGGGTACATCAATGGGTGAGTGGAAAAATGCGTCTATCGGTGCGCTTTGTGAATTATTAAATGGTGACCGGGGTCAAGCTTACCCTTCAGCGGATGAGTTGGTCAAAGAAGGATACCCATTTATTAATGCAGGGCACTTGATAAATGGGAGAGTAGATTTTTCAAAATGCGATTATATTACGGCAAAAAAACTTCAATCGCTACGTGGTGTTAAACTTCAGAATTCTGATATAATCTACTGTCTACGCGGCACTATAGGCAAAAATGCTATATACGAATGGCCTTCAACTGGTACGGTGGCATCCTCATTAGTTGTCATTCGAGCGCAAAATATTATCCCGAGATTCTTATTTCAGTTGCTGAATTCATCGTTAGAAGAAAAATTGAGAAAAGCCAGTGATAATGGAACCGCACAACCAAATCTGTCTGCTGAAAGTGTTGCCAAGTATTCTTTCTGTGTACCTATAGATGAAAAAGAACAAACTTGTATCGCCGAAGTCCTCGCCACCGTAGATGAAGCCATGGATAAAACCCGCGCACTGATTGAGAAGTACACCAACATTAAGGCGGGAATGGTTCAGGATTTATTGGGAAGCGGCGAAGAAGTACCTTTCGAGAGAATCATCAATGTTTGTTTTGATTATCGCGGAAGAACGCCCAAGAAGCTTGGCATGGATTGGGGAAACGGTGATATTCCTGCATTATCTGCAAACAATGTCACAATGGGGAAAATAGATTTCTCCAAACCGACCAATTACGGGAGCGCGGAGTTATACAAGAGATGGATGACAAACGGTGATATTCACAAGGGCTACATTTTATTTACAATGGAGGCGCCTTTGGGCAATGTAGCAAAAGTTGAAATAGAGCAACGGTATATTTTAAGCCAACGAACAATCGCTATCGATTGCAATAGAGAGTATTGTATAAACGATTATTTATATCACTATCTGATGAGTGCCAAATTTCAGAGATATATCGCTTTGTACGCGTCCGGTACTACAGCAAAGGGTATTCAACGAAAGCAACTCTATAAACTTATTGTCACTCTACCAAAGAGTATCGAAAAGCAGCAGCGTATAGCGGATATGCTAACTGCCGCCGACGAGAGAATTCAAACCGAACGGGACTACCTTACGAAACTCCAAGATATCAAGCGGGGCTTGATGCAGGATTTGCTTGACCCCAATGGAGTTAGTGTAGATGTGTTAATGTAAAAGGAGGGCTTCAAAATGCAGGGAAGGCCGTCAGAACTGAAATATGTAGAAGAGCCGTTACTTCAGCAGCTTGAAGCCCTCGGTTGGACGGTACTTGCGCTGGACGACATCGACAAGCATGATCCTGAAAAGAGCTTCCGCGCATCACTGGCTGAGGTCATAATCGTCAAGAAGCTCAAGCAGGCCCTGAAACGGCTCAATCCTTGGCTACAGGAAACGCAGATTGACGACCTTTGTGGCCAGTTGCAAAACTACACCTACCCGATAAATAAGCTGCTGGAGAACAACGTCGAGACTTTTGACCGTATCGTGGAAGGCTTATCCGCCGACAACGAGGAAACGGGCGAGGCTAACTGCCCCGTGCGGCTTATTGACTGGTTTGACGTGGAGGGCTTTAATAAGGCCTCTTCACAGAACGAATTCCTAGCTATCAGTCAGTACAAGGTGCGGATTCCGGGGAAAGAGGAACACATCATCCCGGACGTGGTTCTCTTTGTCAACGGACTCCCCCTTGTTGTTGTAGAATGCAAGGCCCCGGATATCGCTGAGCCGATTGCTGAAGGCATTGAACAGCTTCTTCGCTATCAGGATAGGCGCGGCGCAGCAACGGCAGAGGGTGTCTCAGAACTGTTCTTCTATAATCAGTTCGTTGTGTCGACCTGCTACCACTCTGCCCGTTACACGAGCATCACAGGCGATGCGAGCCACTTTATCGAGTGGAAAGACCCGTACCCGTTCAAACTATCTGAGATCAAGGAAAGTGGTGTTCCATCCAGTCAGGAGGTACTTGCTGCAGGGATGCTGGAGCCGTCCCACCTGTTGGACATCATCCAGAACTACACCGTGTTCATCGAGGATGACGAGGGGCGTACCATCAAAATCGTACCGCGTTACATGCAATATCGCGGCGCCCGCAAAATTGTGGAGCGGCTACGCAAAGACCAAGCTGGCGGCACGCTTTGGCATACGCAAGGCAGTGGCAAGTCCCTGACCATGATGTTCGTCATTCGCAAGATGTTCAACTCCACTGACTTGAAGGACTACAAAATCGTCCTGCTCATCGACCGAAAGGACCTGCAAACCCAGCTATTCAAAACAACGAAAGCCATAAAGTTCGCCGTCAACGAGGCGGGAAGCATTGACGGCTTGAAAAAGTTGATAGCGAATACCGCCAGCGATGTGACTGTGGCGATGGTGCATAAGTTCGGTGACCGGGGAGAAAAGGTCGATAAGTTCCCCGTGCTGAACAAGTCGAATCGCGTTCTCGTCATGATTGATGAAGCGCACCGCAGTGAGTATTCCGACCTCGCCGCCAACATGTGGTGCAGTATGCCCAACTCCGTGAAAGTTGCCTTTACAGGCACCCCCATCACGAAAACGACTGAGACTTTCGGCGGCTACATAGACGCATACACTATGCGCCAAGCGGTTGAGGATGAGGTCGTCGTGGAAATCAAATACGAGGGGCGCGCCACCGATAGCGAGATCACAGACCACGACGCCATGAACCGCGCTTTTGTTGACGTTTTTGGCTATATGGAAACCGAAGAGCAGCAGGGAATCCTGGGGAAATATACTGCCAAGGGTTATCTGGAGGCATGGGAAGTCATCCGGGAGAAGGCTTCCGATATGCTTGACCACTATATCAATACGGTTTTTGGTAACGGCTTCAAGGCGCAGGTTGTCGGTGTCAGCAAGGAAGCAGCGCACAGATACAAGACTGCTATTGACGAGCTTCTCCCGATAAAAATCGCCGAGCTGGAGAAAAGCAATCCGCAGAATATCGACATCGTCAGGTTGAAGCAGGTCAAGACAGCTTGCATCATTTCCACTGCACTGAATGATTACCCGCACCTGAAAGCCTATGGCGATGAGAAGGAAAACGAAATCATCGTGGACGGCTTTAAGGCCCCTTACGGCGGCAAGGGCAAGAAAGGCGGGGACGGTAACTACGGCATCATCGTTGTCACCGCTATGCTTCTGACGGGGTTTGACGCCCCTATCGAGCAGGTCATGTATTTGGACAAGGTGCTTAAGAACCACACGCTTCTCCAAGCCATCGCTCGTGTAAACCGCACTTGCGGTGCGGACAAGAAATGCGGCTACATGGTCGATTACGTCGGCGTGACAAACCATCTGCGCGATGCGCTGGCAGAGTACGCCGACGCTGACATTGATGAATCTGTAGCGGCAATGAAAAATCCGGCCCAGGACATCGACTCACTGAACAGCGCCTACAACAGCATTTTGCTATTCATCCATGACAAGTTAGGTGTTAGTTCCTTAGATGACACAAGCACCATAATTGAGGAACTTGTAGCAGACGACAAGCTGCGCGATGAGTTCAACGCCTTATTCGGTATACTATCGAAGCTGTTTGACCGAGTTCTGCCTCATCCTGTGGCACTGGACTACCGCGACACTTTCAAACTGCTCACTTTCATAAGGGAGTCGGTAGCCAAACTCACCCGTGATCCGCGTCTGTCCATGAAAGACGCGAGCAAAAAAGTACGGGCGATAATCGAAGAGTACCTTGCTGTCAACGGGGTAGCCTTAGAAATAGCGCCAGTGTCGTTGCTTTCCAGTGACTTCTTGGACGATGCTAAGACAAAAGCCAAGACCGACCGGGCTGTCTGCGATGAAATCAAGTACGCCGTCCGTGAGTACATCAACGTGAACACGCCTAAAGACCCGGAACTGTTCATGCGTTTAAGCGAAAAGCTGGAGGCTCTGTTACAGGAATTCAAGAACAACTGGGCTGACCTGCGCAATGCCCTTGAAAAGTTTCGTGAGGAAATCATCGAAGGCCGCCAACGCGAAAAGACCTACGGCTATGAACCGGAACATGAGATGCCGTTCTTTGCCCTCTTGAGGCAGGAATTATATGGCGATAAAACCTTTGCTGACCTTGAGGAGGACGACTTTGAGGCGCTCAAAGATTTGACGAATGATGTGTTGCAGCGATTCAAGGCTGATGCCGCGGCGGTGAACTTCTGGAATAACGAGTCCATGCAAAACAATCTGCGAACATTCATAATTACGAAACTGATTGCTCCGGAGATTAAACGGCGCGTTCCCAGTGTTTTCAAGAAGCGTAAGGAAATCGCCCAGAGACTGCTTGAACTGGGATTCCAGCATTTCGGGAGAGACGGTGCATGAACAAAATCCCTTATAAAATCGTCCGCTCCAAGCGGAAAAGCATAGCCCTGGTTATCGACAGCGATGCATACCTTGTTGTCAGAGCACCGCAGAACGCCTCTGAGAGCGTAATCGTTGACTTCGTCGAGAAGAAGAAACGCTGGATTACAGAGAAGCAACAACAGGTTGCTGCATTCGGCGAGAAGCACAGCCCGGTAATTTTTAACAACGGCGAGAGCATCCTGTACCTGGGCAACACATACACGATACTCAAGGGTTCCGTTCCCGCCATCCAGTTTTCTAGTTCTAACATCCTGATTCCGGAAGAGTATTTGAGGGAAGATGTAATTGCTTGGATGAAGGATGAAGCGGAGAAGATGCTGATAGAGCGGGTTTCACGTTATGCGGGGCTAATGGGAGTCACCTATTCTTCTGTCAGACTTTCCGAGGCCAAGGTGAGGTGGGGCTCATGCGGCAAGAAGAACAACCTCAATTTCGCCTGGCGATTGATTATGTGTCCGATTGCAGTTATTGATTATGTGGTTGTCCATGAACTCAGCCACATCGCATATAAAAACCATAGTTCAAGTTTCTGGGCAAGGGTTAAGACTGTCCTCCCAAATTACAAAGAACAGCAGGAGTGGTTGAAGGTTAACCGGAAACTCATGGAGATCATATACTAGCTTGATTAGGGGGCGAAGGCATTATGCCCAGCGTGGAAGAAATTCGACTGTCGTATAAACCCGATAAGGTGGCTGTGTTGTTCATAGGCGAGTCTGCTCCGGCTAAAGGTACGTTCTTTTACACTGGCGATAGCCTATGTACCTACACGAGAGAAGCTTTCTTCTTGGCTTTTCCGGGGCGAATCCCTTCTTCGGCGAAAGAGTTTCTCC
Source organism: Selenomonadales bacterium 4137-cl (assembly GCA_032334055.1). Classification (NCBI taxonomy): domain Bacteria; kingdom Bacillati; phylum Bacillota; class Negativicutes; family Acetonemataceae; genus Anaeroselena; species Anaeroselena agilis. The sequence continues at coordinate 3,981,324 of JAUOZS010000001.1, forward strand.
GGCTGTTTCAGCGCGTCGGCTGTTATCTCGACGATCTCTGCCTTGTCCCAGTCAACGACCGGGCGGCCCAAGAACGAAGCCGGCTTCACCGGGAAAGCATGCCGGGATTGGCGGCGCGGGTCAGAGAATATCAGCCGCAGGCTGTTGTCTGCATGCTCAAAGGGGGCGAGTTCCCTGCTATCGTTAGTGAGGCTGTACGCCGCGCAGGGTTGGCTGATGTTCCGTTCCGAATAACGCCTTTCGGGGGATTCGGTAATCAGGGTAAGTACAGGGAAGCTCTGCGTGAGTACCTTCTGGAATTCGAGAGACGGGGCATCCTCCGCGTCCCGGAATAGCCTTTTTAGTTGGCTCAGGATATACAGCTGCCAGAGCCGTGATGTAATAAACAGGTAACCAGCCTTCTCGGCACGCGAATGGAGGGAATAAACTGTGGCAATGCCGACCTATGAGGGAGCGATGCTGCCATTCCTTAAGCTGCCCAGGTAGTAGGGAAGGCGGGTGACGAGGGTATAGACGGCATTATCAAAGAAGACCGGTTGGGCCTCGACGTTATTTATGTGCAGGCCTAGGGTGGAAAGACTCTGTCGGCGGCCCAACAATACGCGAGTTTATCGGCTCACTGCAACTGAAAGGTGCCAATAAAGGCATATTTTTCACTACATCTACATTCACCCCTCCCGCCCGCGACGCTTCTGCCAAGGTAGGCAACCGCATAGTCCTCATTGATGGGATGCAGCTCGCACAGCTGATGATCGACTATAACGTCGGCGTTTCGACCGAGACATCCTATGAAGTGAAGAAGATAGACAACGACTACTTCGACGAACAGGTATAGTTTATCTAGCTCAGTAGAAACTCGTTGTAACGTATTGCAAGGACGCGAAAAGTTCCGAAGAATTGTTACAAGGTGATAATTGATAAAAAATCCCGTTCTAGTGTCAGAAGTATATCGTGACAAGGGTAAATTGTCGTGTCGCAACGAGATTGCCGACTATTCACGGTTATACACTGTTTGGCAAGCATATGAAAATACGCTAGGATTGATTTGAGGTGATGAGTAATGGCCCAATCAAGCGAGCGTATTTTTCTGATTCTCGACGCTTTGAAGAAATTATGTGAGGCAGAACCAAAGATGGAGATGCACCAATTGATGGATTACCTGGACCGGCTTGAAGAAGCAGCAACGTTTAGAAAAGATTTAACTAATGCGAAGTGGCTTAAAATAATTAACAAGCAGTCTGGCACAGATTTGAAAGAATTTCTTCGTGAAAAAGAAGAGTCTGAAGCGCGAACAAAGCGTGTGTTTGAGGAGCTTGACAAGAGAAATGCTGAGCGAAAGGCTAAGGATCTGAACAATAATCCGATGGAAAGCAAGTTCCCGGGCCTGGCTTTTCTTGCTGAGAAATCACAATGATCCAAATTTAGTTTAGTGATAAGACTGACCAGACAGTACTTTCCATCCCCTTAGATGCGGCATTAGGGCATTGGAAGGTGGGAATAAGCCTGAAGCCAATAGCAATATTAGTCGACGTTGAAAACATTTCCCCTCATATGGCCATATATGCGATCAGACTCGCGAAGCGGACATGCCAACCTGTCATTCTTGTTTCAGATTGGGCAGCTTGCGGTGATATTAGGGGAAATCTCTGGCGTCAATTGAAGAACCGTAATGACATTACGATAACGCAAGTAGATAAAGCCGATAACGGGGAGAACGCATTAGACATGGCCTTGATAAACTCAGCACGGTCATTGTTCACTGCTGGCATTAGGCAATTTTTCTTTGTGTCTTCAGACGGAGATTTCTCTGGGATTATCAGCGAGCTTAGAGCTGGCGGGGCGAAAGTAACAGGAATAGGCCAATGGTGCGCATCTGAGGATTTGAAGAATGCCTGTGACAGATTTCTGTACTTTCCTTTGGGGGCAAACCACAGGGCAGCAAGAAAGGCCAAGTGGGCGAAAATAATACCGGATGCACAGCCGGTTGACTATGTGCGCGATTGTTGGATAAAAGCTTATAGAGCAATAGCCAAAAAATATAGATGGATATTGCTGACGAAACTTTGCGGAAGTTGGGCGAAGCAGTCAAAAGGCGTAGAAATTCCGGCGGACCATCCGGCCGAGCCCAGGGATATGATCAAGATATATCATGATTCATTTGAGTGGAAGTTAGCCGGAGGAAAAATGCTTATAAGATTGAAACAGCCTCCAACCATAATGAAAGTGCAAGAAGAGGACGGTTAGTCCGCTTAAACAGACAGTGCGGGTATGAAAATTATATTACCGAGTTCTTCCACAATTCTATTGAGCAGGCAATCACGCGGCGTATAAAAGTTCAAGATATGGAGTGCTCAACTCGTGTTGAACAAGACGATTACCACACACACTCCACAGCGTATTACCCCAGATATTCTCAAGTTATGCGCGAAACTTTCTCCTTCAACGAGTCCGCAGTATATTAAGGTACGAGTATTTAGTCATTGTCAACCAAATGAATGCTTCAATAATGTTAAGCGGCACATTATTAGGCATGGAGGATGCATTCAACACGGTTGGGCAATTTGGTTGTGGCCGAAAGTGATGTTGGATGCCGAGTTTCATGCTGTATGGTTAGATAATATGGGAAATTATCTTGACATTTCTCCGCACTTCCCAGTGACTAACAAGATACTATTCCTTCCTGATAATAACAGGGTATTCGAAGGTAGACGAATTGATAATGTACGGCGCGCTCTCAAGAATGATCCCATAGTTCTTGAGCTTATCAAGATCTGTGAAGAGATGGTCAAGATCCAAGTTAATAACGTAGTTCCACTGATGGGCAAGTCCATGATCATGGGTGATGAGGTTGATCGGTATAAATATCTTCAGACTCGCGCCTTTAAAATACGGGAACAATTAGACAGGAGATAACGCTACAGTTGTGAAGTACTAACTTTGCGCTATCCGGCAAAAAAGAGCTTCGGCCGATGTCAGCCGAAGCTCTTCGATGAATTGCATGCACTACGACAAAGACTGCAAAGTCTGAATCTTGAACAAAGTGTCACACTGGCAACAACGGTGAATATCTACGGTTGATCCGTCAGAATCCATTTCGTGTGCAACGAGAGTACCTTGGTCTACTACTACAATGGCGCAGTTGACGCAGTCCCCACAAGGATTATCGCCGTAGACATCGTCAGGTGTCTCAAGGACTTTCTTCATACGATCAGAATGGAGGCAGACTGCCAGAATCTGATCAGGGGAAGCTTCAGGGGCAGCCAGTTGGCAGTAGTAAGAACGCTTTTCCTGGTGAATCTCGGCACCACAGTTGGGACAGTACGCGGTTGCAGGGGCATGGATTTGGGATTGGTTAGTCATTGTGAACACTCCTTATAATGTATTGTTATTCTCCTCTGTAATCTGGGTGTAGGTGAGAGGAAGAATAAAGCACGAGAAAGTATGAGGGGATGGGGCAAACATATCAAGTATAGCCACAGGAAGACCCGTCTGATAGGCGGGCCGCGGGAAAAGGACGTAGCCGATAAGGGGGTTAAGACGAATGGAGACCGGATATTATCCGTTATTGGCCACGATCGATAAATTTCAGGAACGGATAAGGCAGCATCGTCCGTTAGCACGAGAGGCCGTGTTGGAATTGAAAGAGGATTACCGTATCGTGCTAACGTATTCGTCGAACGCACTTGAAGGCAATACGCTGACTTTGTCTGAGACGAAAGCGGTCCTGGAAGAAGGAATTACTATTAATGGTCGTCCCAATAGAGATCACCTCGAAGCCATTGGCCACAGCAAAGCTTTCGACTACATGTACAGCCTTATCGGTAGCGACCGGATCTCTGAGACCGATATCCTTATGCTCCACAAGCTGTTTTATATGGCCATCGAGCCGGAGAAGGCAGGCGTTTATCGGAACTGCCCTGTTCAAATTACTGGTTCGGAATATCCTGTACCTGAACATAAGGAAATAACAAAGCTAATGCAGAAGTTCGTCACTGAGATGTATACTGTTAAGTCGAAGTTGCATCCTGTTGAATATGCGGCGCGAATTCACAGAGAGCTAGTATTTATACATCCTTTCATTGACGGGAATGGGCGTGTGGCGCGGCTTCTTATGAATCTGACGCTTCTCAGGAGAGGATATCCGGCATTGATTGTTCCAAAGATTTTGAGACAGGAATATATTCGATTGCTTGAACAAGCTCACAAAGATGATCGGCCTTTTATCGGGTTTGTTGCCGAACAGCTGAATGAAGCTCAGCGAGATTATATCCGGCAGTTTCATATATGAACGATCTGCCAGTGAATAAACGCTCGGCAGTAGACCCCGAAGGGGATAGAAAAAGCAATTGCTGACAAAAACGACCGAAACACATATTGAATCTTCTGGAGGGATTTCAGGCCCATCCGGTTCTAAGGGACCGCTTCGCGCTGAAAGGCGGGACGGCTCTTAACCTATTCTACCTGGATGTGTCGAGGCTGTCCGTCGCATATGCTATGAGTGTGGGAAGAAAAGTGGGAATAAAGACTTGGTTTCCATTGACGAATTTGATCGAATCTGGTTGACCAAGATGACGAGAATGGTTGATTCTGCTCTATTCTTCACTTGTAGACCAGTGCTGAATTGCAGCCAGAGCGGACTTCAAAACCGTTTGCGTGGCTAAAAACTGTACGACTTATGCTTCCAGCGCTACGCGGGTTCTTTTATGTCTATTGGTCATTTTATGGTTCTAACTCTGGCCGATTTGTGGTCATATTCACGATGCTTTTAGATTCGGTGATGGATGATTATTGCAGGATTTTACCTGTGTTGCAAGAAAATAATATAATTGTGCAGACAGAATCCTGCAATTGCAGGGTTCTCATTTTTTTGCGACTGCGGGGTAGCAACCTTGATATTATACATTGCCGAGAAACCCAGTATGGGGGCGGAGATCGCCAAGTGCCTGCCTGGGCCAATCCGGCGCCATGACGGGTATATCACCACTGGCGCCGGGGTGGTTACTTGGGGGTTCGGGCATATTCTGCGCCAGGCCGAACCGGGCGAGTATGATGCGAAATATGAAAAATGGCGGATGGAGGATCTGCCGATTATTCCCGCGGCCTGGAAGCTGCTGGTTGCAGATTCTTGCAAGAAGCAATTCGGCGTGGTCAGGAAGTTGATTAGCGAGGCGGCGGAAATAGTCCATGCCGGTGACCCGGACCGCGAGGGGCAGCTTTTGATCGATGAGGTGCTGGAATATGTCGAGAACGACAAGCCGGTCCGGCGGATTTTGCTCAATGCCCTTGACGAGCAGAGTATAAAAAAGGCTATCGCCAATTTACGCGATAACGAGGATTTTCATAATCTCAAGCAGTCGGCGCTGGCCAGGGCACGAGCCGACTGGCTGATCGGCATGAACTTGTCGCGGGCCTTCACGCTTGCCGCCCGACGGGCCGGTCACCGGGCGACCCTCCCGGTGGGGCGGGTGAAAACGCCGACGTTGGCGCTTGTCGTCAGACGGGAGCGGGAGATAGAAGGTTTCCGGACAGCGGATTATTTCACGGTTAAGGCCGATTTCCAGCATGCCAACGGTGTATTTACAGCCTTTTGGAAACCGGGTGAGGACCAGGCGGGCCTGGATGCCGAAGGCCGGCTGGCAGATAGTTCCGTCGCCCAGGCGTTGCTCGAGCAACTGGCGTCAGCATTTGAGACCGCTCAGATCGTGCAGTGCGAAACCGCGGAGAAGCGGGAGGCGCAGCGGCTGCCGCTGTCGCTATCGGCGCTGCAAGTGCTGGCCGGGAAGAAGTTCGGTTACGATCCGCAGCTTGTTTTGGACACGGCGCAAAAACTCTATGAAAAGAAGTTAACAACGTATCCGAGGTCCGACTGTGATTATCTGCCTGAGTCGCAGATGGCCGACGCCGCCGTTATTCTTGAAAACTTGTGCGGCGGCAAACAGGCGGAACTGGCGGCTTGGTCCGGTCGGGCCGACGCCGGCGTGCGGAGCCGGGCCTGGAATGATGCAAAGATCACGGCCCATCACGCGATTATCCCCACGGTGGAGAAATGCAAATGGGAGTCGCTGAGCGAGGCGGAACAAAATATCTACTTTCTCATTGCGCAGGCTTATGTCGCCCAGTTTTACCCTGCGCATGTCTATAGCCAGACCAGGGTGGGCGTCCGCCATGCCGGGGAGAGTTTCACCGCCAGCGGCCGGATTATCCGCGAGCCGGGCTGGAAGGAACTGTACGGTACGGACGGCGAAGAGAAGAAGGACGAGGACGACGGAGTGCTGCCGCCGATGGAAAAGGGCGACAGGGTCGATTTCCTCAAGGCGTCGGCCGAGAAGAAGAGTACGCGGCCGCCCGGCCGGTTTACGGCCGCCACTTTGTTGGCGGCGATGAAAGAGATACATAGGTATGTAAAAAACCCTGAGCTGAAAAAGCAGCTCAAAGAGGTCAGTGGCATCGGCACCGAGGCAACGCGGGCGACGATTATAAAGGAGCTTGTCCAGCGCGGCTTTCTCCGGGAAGAGAAGAAGAAAAAGTATCTTATCCCGACCGAGGCGGCGTACCTGCTGATCGATGCCCTGCCGGAGGAACTGACCTATCCTGATTCCACCGCCATCTGGGAGGCGATATTGCACCGAATGGCCGCAGGGCACGCATCCCTGGAGGAATTTCTCACGCAGCAGGCCGAGTTTACCGCCGGCATCTGCGCTCTGGCGACCGGGCTTAATATCGCTCCCCAAGGCGATCATCCTTGTCCCCAGTGCGGCAAAGGGGTTTTGCAGCCGCGAACTGGCAGCAAGGGGAAGTTTTGGGGCTGTTCCCGATACCCGGCCTGCAGGGCGGCGTATGACGATGCCGACGGGGAGCCGCAAAAGCCTAAGCACACGTGCCCGCGCTGCAAAGCCGGTGCCCTGCAGCTTATTATGGGCAAGAACGGCGCGTTCTGGGGCTGCACGAAATATCCCGCCTGCCGGGCCACGTACAACGACAAGGCTGGCGAGCCGGATATGCCGGCGAGGCAAGGGCTAGGTAAATAGCCGTCAGTTAACGGGAAGATACTACAGAGAGGAACGGCGCGGCGAATGAATTATGTAGCGATAGATTTCGAAACCGCCAACCGCAGTAGAGCCAGCGCCTGCAGTTTGGCGGCGGTTACGGTGGAAAACGGGCTGATCGTAAAATCCGCATATTCGCTGATTCGTCCGCCAATACTCCAATTCGACTACTGGAATACCAGGATCCATGGGTTAACGGAAAAAGACGTGGTCGATAAACCGACGTTTGCCGAGCTATGGCCGAGGATACGGCCACACCTTGAAGACAAAGTGGTGATTGCCCATAATGCCGTCTTCGACATCGGCGTCCTCCGCAGTATGCTGGACGAATACGGACTGCCGCATCCCCGCTTCCGGTACGCATGTACGGTGGATATCGCCAGACGAGTGTGGACGGATGTCGAGAATTATAAACTGTCGACACTGGCCAATCGTTTTGATATCCAATTCGAGCACCATAACGCCTTGCATGATGCGCGTACCTGCGCCATGATCGCCTTGGCGGCCCGCGAAACGATAAAGGCGAAAGATTTCAAGCATTTGACGGAGAAGCTGAATATTGCCGTAAGGGATTTTTGAGTTTAGCTAGGTGAATGCGCTGTATTGGAGTGATGGGTCATGGGCGACTTATTTGCGGGGATTGGCATAAACGAGGCGCTGGCCAGGGGGCTGGGCAAGGCGGGCATAACCCGGCCGACGGGGATACAGGCCGAAGTAATCCCGTTGGCGCTTTTTGGCAAGGATGTTATCGGGCAATCCGCTACCGGTACGGGCAAAACGCTGGCCTATCTGCTGCCGCTCTTGCAAAAGATCGAAACCGCCAAACGGGAGACGCAGGCGATCGTCCTCGCCCCGACCCACGAATTGGCTATGCAGATATATCACCAGAGTGAAGCGTTGAGCCAAAACGCTGGCTTGCCGGTGACGGCCGCCCCTATCATCGGCCAGGTGAATATTGCCAGGCAAATCGATATGCTGAAGGGAAAACCGCATATTATCATCGGTTCGAGCGGACGGATTCTCGAGCTTATCCAGAAGCGGAAGATCAATGCCCAGACGATAAAGACGATTATCATTGATGAAGCGGACAGGCTGCTGGATGATATGAACTGGGCCAGCGTTAAAGCGGTGATCAAGACGACGATGCGTGACAGGCAAATGCTGCTCTTTTCGGCGACAATGACGCCGGCCGCGCTGGAACGCGCCAAAGAGGTCATGCGCGACCCGGAGGTTATCGCCGCTAATGGGCAGACTGAAATCCCGTCCGATATATCCCATATGTACTTTGTGTGCGAGCCGCGCGTAAAATTCGAGCTGCTGCGTAAACTGGCAGCCCACCTCAATGTGGAACAGGCGCTTGTTTTTATCAATCAGAGCGAGGCGATCGAAACAACGGTCATGAAGCTTAATTACCACGGCTTGACGGCTGCCGGGATATACGGAACAGCCGGGAAGGCCGACCGGCAAAAAGCGCTGGAAGATTTCCGCAGCGGCAAGGTGCGGCTCCTGGTTGCCTCGGACCTGGCGGCGCGGGGGCTTGATATTCCGGGGGTAAAGTATGTATTTAATCTCGAGCTGCCGGAAGACCCGCAAATATATCTGCACCGGGTAGGGCGGACAGGCCGGGCTGGCCAAAGCGGCACGGCAATATCGCTGGTGACAGGTAAAGAAATTGAGCTGATCGCAAAACTAGAGAAGGTGTTGAGAATCAAGCTGACGTCGAAAGATCTGCTGAGTGGCAAGGTTGTCGACAGTAGACCGCCGGCGAGGCCTGTTAAACGATCTGGTACGAGGTAAAGGGATTAGCATGAATTTACTGTCGATAGAAAATTTAGCGAAAAGCTATGGCGAGAGGGTCTTGTTTACCAATGTCTCCTTTGGGGTCGACGAGGACGATAAAATCGGCCTTATCGGCGTTAACGGCACCGGCAAATCGACCTTTTTGAAAGTGATTGCCGGGCTAGAACCGGCTGACGGCGGCAAGGTCACGCGGGGTAGTGGCGTACGGGTGGGATATCTGCCGCAAAACCCTGCGCTGGACGCGGGGTCTACCGTGCTTGCGCAAGTATTTATCGGCAGCACGCCGGTCATGCGGCTGATCCGCGAATACGAGCAGGCTTTGGAGGCGGTCAACACTCATCCCGGCGATCCCGAGCGGCAAAAGACGCTGATTGCTCTTAGTCAGCAAATGGATGCCCAGAATGCTTGGCAAGTGGAGAGTGACGCTAAAGCCATTCTTACCAAACTGGGTATCAGCGATTTCGCGGCGAATGTAGGCACGCTTTCCGGGGGCCAGCGCAAGCGGGTCGCGCTGGCGAGCGCTTTGGTAAATCCCGCCGACCTGCTGATTTTGGATGAGCCAACGAATCATATCGACAATGATATGGTTGCTTGGCTGGAGCAATACCTACATGCTTACAAGGGTGCCCTTCTGATGGTGACCCATGACAGGTACTTTCTTGATCGGGTGGTCAACCGGATTGTTGAGATAGATAAAGGCCAGTTGTATACCTATGGCGGCAATTATAGCGATTTTGTGGAAAAGAAGGCTGAGCGGGAAGAACTGCAAGCCAGCAGCGAACGGAAGCGGCAAAATCTCTATAGAAATGAACTGGCTTGGATCAGGCGGGGCGCGCGAGCGCGAACTACCAAGCAGAAGGCGCGTATTGACAGGTTTGAGCAGCTAAGCGCACAAAAGGCCGACCTTGGGACGAACAAGCTGGAAATAGAGGCCGGGGCAAGCCGCCTGGGCCGTAAGATTATCGAGTTGGAGAATATCCAGCAAATGTTTGGCGATAGGGTCTTTATCCGCGATTTTAGTTATACCGTTCTGCGGGATGACCGGGTGGGCATTGTCGGTCCCAACGGCAGCGGTAAATCCACCTTGCTAAATATTATTGCCGGGCGGTTGGCTGCCGACAGCGGTATTGTTGAGGTTGGGCAGACGGTGAAGATCGGCTACTTCTCTCAGGAAAGCAGCGATATGGACGAAGGTCTGCGGGTCATTGACTACATCAAGGAAGAAGCCAACTTTATTACAGTGGGCGATGGCGGAACGATTAGCGCCTCGCAGATGCTGGAACTATTCCTGTTTCCGCCAAATGTGCAGTGGATGCCGATAGCCAAGCTGTCGGGCGGGGAAAGGCGCAGGCTGTACTTGCTCCGAATATTGATGGGGGCACCGAATGTGCTGTTGCTTGATGAACCCACAAACGATCTTGATATTCAGACACTTACCATTCTTGAAGATTATCTGGATGATTTTCCCGGTGCGGTTGTTGTAGTGTCTCATGACCGTTATTTCCTTGACCGGGTGACGGATAAGATATTTGCCTTCGAAGGTGACGGTAATATAAGGCAATATACCGGCGGCTACTCCGACTTCCTTGACAAGTGTACGCCGCCGGAGAATGAGGCAAGCCAAAAGAGAAGCGACAAAGATACGAAACCGTATGCGCCTGAAGAAGCGAAAAGGCCCCGCCGCTTTACGTTCAACGAACAGCGGGAATACGAGCAAATTGATGAGGTGATTGCCGGCGTCGAACGGCAGTTAAACGCGGTAGTCGCCCAGATCGACGCCGCAGGCAGTGACTTTGAGCAACTGCAAAGATTGGTGGCTGATCAAAAAGAGCTGGAAGGCAAGCTTGATGAGCTGTTGGAACGGTGGACATATCTGAACGAATTGGCAGAGGAGATAAGTAAAAATTCAAGAACACGATAAGAGCCGGTCTGCAATTAGCTCCGCTGGAGGCGGCCTGATGAGAATTGCCGCCACTATATGCTTCAAACAGGAAAAATGAGTAAAAAATGGCTCCGCGAATTTCGCGGGTCCATTTTCACGGCTTGGCCAGTTTATGATTCCAACGCCGGCCAAGTTACGGTCATATTCACAGTCGTTTGGCCTGAGGAGCCTTTTTGTCTTTTTGCAGGAATAATCGCTTGTGGGGCGGAAGCGGGGCAGGGAATACTACTGATTGCATCACGGGAAGTTCTTGCCGACTGATTCAGGGCTAATCAAAAAACGGGACAAAGAGAGGCAGTAAAGCTCATGGGCCCTCATGCGTTCTTCTCTCGAATACATGGACAACCTCCCGGCCTGTTTTCAGTCTAAGATTCTGTCCGCGTCCTTTTTCCTACATCTTATCGTCGACGCTGACATTAATGTCCTGTTTGCAGGAACTTTGATATTTTGAAAAGAAAAGTTTGATAGGATGACCAATCTTGTTTGGATGTGATTGTTATACCGATGGGGCTGAAGGCCGGCATTGCCGGGATTGGCGTTTGCCTTCCGGATAGAGTCCTTACGAACGATGAACTGGCGACGATGGTGGATACTTCTGACACTTGGATTAGGGAGCGAGTTGGCGTCCTGGAGCGGAGAATCGCTGACAAGGCTCAGGCCGCCTCGGATTTGGGGACGGTTGCCGCAGCCAGGGCTCTTGAGACTGCCGGCGTAGCGGCGGAGGAAGTCGACCTGGTTATTGTCGCCACCGCTACTCCCGATATGCTGTTTCCCGCCACCGCCTGCATCATCCAGGAAAATCTCGGCCTGAAGAACTCGGCCGCTTTTGACCTTGCGGCGGGGTGCAGCGGCTTTATCTATGCGCTGGCGACGGGAAGCCAGTTCATCGAGAGTGGCGTATACCGCACCGTGCTGGTTATCGGCACAGAGACTTTATCGAAAATAACTGACTGGACGGATCGAGAGACCTGCATCCTGCTGGCAGACGGCGCCGGAGCCGTGGTTCTGCGGCCCGCGCAGCCGGGTTACGGGATTTTAGCGGTTAAACTCGGGGCTGACGGGTTGGGGGGCAAGCATCTGCGGCGGCCGGCCGGCGGGTCGCGGCAGCCACATACGCCGCAGACTCTGGCCGCGAAGCTCGACAAGCTGCAGATGAACGGCCAGGAGGTATTCCGCTTCGCAATAAAGGCGCTTCCGGAGGCTACGCTGGAAGCGCTGGCTGTCGCGGGTCTTGATAAGGACGATGTCGCCCTTGTCGTCCCCCATCAGGCGAACAGGCGTATTATCGAGGCTGCGGCGAGAAGGCTTGAGTTGCCGATGGAGAGGTTCATGATTAACCTCGACCGGTATGGCAACACGTCTTCGGCGTCCGTGCCGATCGCACTCCATGAGGCTCTGAAAAATGACCGCCTGAAAGATGGCGACATTGTTGCTTTGACCGCTTTTGGAGCCGGATTGACCTGGGGCTCGGCGGTCCTCCGCTGGCATAGTCTGGCTAGACGAATTACCTGAGAAAGTGGCTGCAGGGCGCAATCTTTGGTATTTCGGACAAACATCTGTCTGCTGATGTCAAACAGAAATTAAGAGCATTTTCCCAAAGTTTATAAAAGATAGCGGGAGATAATCTAGGCTTGAAATCCCGTAGTATGCGCAGAAGCGAAATGACAGTGCAAATACAACTCTGGCCGAAATGGTGGCGGGCGGTGGATGGGATACTGATACGCGACCTGTTTGCGACTGGGGCGGCTACCGTGCTATCCTCTGCCCGGCTGCGGCGCGATTAAAAGGAACCTATATGGGCGGCAGTATTTACTGCTGCGAGCATTGCCAGGAAAGGTGAGATAGAGATTCATCATGAACAGAATCAGTATTATTTGCCTTGGCGTAAAGGATATGGCGCAGTCCATCCGTTTTTACCGCGACGGACTTGGTTTTGCCACGGATGAAAAAGAGGATAACCCTAAGGTCGTATTCTTTAACACTACCGGCACAAAATTTGAACTGTATCCGTTAGCGCTTCTCGCCGAGGATATTAACGAGGAAAACCCGCCGCAGGTTGCCGCAGGATTCGCCGGTATCACGCTGGCCTACAACGCGAAAAGCGAGGCCGAGGTGCATGAAATCATGGAAATTGCGAGAAAAGCGGGCGCGGTTATCGCCAAAGAGCCGCAGAAGGTTTTCTGGGGCGGGTACAGTGGATATTTCACCGACCCGAACGGTTATTACTGGGAGGTCGCATATAACCCGCACTGGTCGTTCGACGAGAACGATATGCTTATATTGTAGAAGTTCACGGAAAGCGTGTGGTGAGGAGTAAAGTATGGGCACTACTGTAGATTTTATCGAATATGTCTGCGACCAGATTGCGGGTGTGGGCGAAATTCGTTACAAGAAGATGTTCGGGGAGTATATGGTTTATGTGAACGGCAAACCAATTCTACTCGTCTGCGATAACACCGTGTTTGTGAAAATCCTTCCCTGTCTGGATGAGACGATGCGGGAAGCCGATAAGGGGTTTCCTTATGACGGGGCGAAGGAGCACTATGTTTTGGACATCGACAATGCAGAATTCTGCAGAGAAGTAATCGCAATGCTTGAACCGGTTACGTCCTTGCCAAAACCGAGAAAGAAAGGCAAGAAAGAATTTGTTTGCGGTGAATGCCGATGAAAGCATATCAAATTAGGATAGAGTTGGTTGGTTCGAAGCCTCTTATTTGGCGGCAGGTCACTATCCCGGCAGATGTAACCTTTAAGCGCCTGCACGATACCGTCCAGTTTGCTATGGACTGGTGGGACAGGCATTTATATAAGTTTGAATTTCCGCAGGAAAAGCTTCGCATCACAAATGATGAAGAAGCATATGAGGAGTATAAGTTTTATCAAAAAAAATATACGGGCAAAGCGCTAACCAAGCGTAATGACCCGCACGGGTTTATTGCGCAGGCCCTCGAAACTGCGATAAGACAACCACAGACCGTTAAGATCGATCGATATCTTGAAAGGTACAAAACGATTACTTACATTTATGATTTCGGCGATAACTGGCAGCACAAAATAGAGCTTGAGAAAATACTTGAGGATTATGGATTTGGCTATCCGACAATTCTTGAGGGCGAGGGCGCTTGTCCGCCGGAGGATGTGGGCGGGATTTCAGGTTATGAGGAATTTCTTCGTGCCTGGGACAATCCTAAGCATCCTGAGCATGAGGAAATGCGTCAATGGGGAGAGAGTCAACACTATCGGCCGTTTGACATTGTTTTTCGAAACGACTTGCTAAAGACCTGCTTGAAGATCAAGAAGGTGAAATGAGAGCAGAGCGCAACTGAAAGGAGAATGGAAGCATAAAATGGCCTATTGGCTACGTTATGCTTCCATTTTGTTTTGGCCAGATGCTTCCAGAATTTTAGCGGACAATCTTACTTTACCGCGAGGATCACGTTAAGCCTTTCTGCCAGGACCTCTGCTGGCTCTTCCCCTTCGCCAGGGGTCACTATTGCTATGTCTCCCAATAGGACTTCCCCATCGTCACCGATATCGCCGCCAGTTAGCGTATACGGTTTTTGATGGAATGCCCGGGCGATTTTTCCGGCGATCAAGTAGGCCCGCTCATCTTGGATCTGGCCGTAATTCGCCTTCGGAACCATGAAAAGCTGCCCCTTGACAAGGATAGCTGCGCCGGTTTTCCCTTCGGCTACGGTGACTTTGCCGCGGGAGTAATCGGTCATCTTTTTCGAGAAGGCGGCGACTCTGGCGGATGTTTTAGGGTGATTGTTCGGGTTTATGAGCCGCGCAAGTCCTTCCACCCATATCTCGCCATGTTTCTTGCGGATTCTGGCCATGTTGGCGGCCCCGGCACCGGGGTTGAATCCGGCCGCCACAGCGTAATTAAACGCGTATTCGTCTGCTTCCCATTCCTGGCCCATGGTGAAGATTTCATTGTTTATGTAGTTGGCGGCTACTGCGGCAAGAATTTCGGAGGTGGTGTTGTCGTTTCTCTGGAGGAAGAGATTGACTATCAAACTCAGGCCTAGGAGCTTCTGGACGCCGGCGATGTTATGTTTTGCCTCGCCGTGACGCAGTTCATGGGCAAGGGTAAAGGCAACTTCGTCGTCCGTGAGGTCAAAATTCCCCCGGTATACGCAGATCACCCTGCCGATGTCGCAGAAAGCGTTAAGATCTTTCTCGGGGCTGACATATAAGGCATAGTTGCTCTTTATCTGCCCGTTCGCCTTAAGCTGGGAGTAGAGGCGGCCGAGTCTTTCGTTTACGTCCGGGTCGTTGTCAATCCCTGTTTTCCGCTGGTCGATGGCGAGCCGCTGCTGCTGGTGGTTGTCGTTGATATTTTGCAGTTGGCCGTTGATGTAGGCGTAGGCCGCCGCGGCGTACAGAAGGTTTTCTGCTGCCGAGGCGGCTTGAACGACCCGGGGGGTAAAGCCAAAAAGGATGATCAGACTAATTAACGCTGAAGCTACATATTTTTTCATTCTAAATGTCTCCTTTCCGATGGGCTTCAGTTGCTTTTGCATTTGTTGAAAGATAATTTCTTAAAGCGCCCTTCCATGGCAATGTTTATATATTTATCCATTTTTCGATTATTTTTTTGTAAAACCTTCAATACAGTTGCCGAGTCAATTCCCGTCCGGATGCTACTGATATTACGGCAGGAGGCTACAGGGTAAAGGCAAAAAGAGACAGGAAACCTGTCTCTCGTCTTCTGCGCAATTTGGTTCGCGTTTGCGGGCGACAACTTCTCCATTGGCTGTGATTTAAAATCGGTAATCAGGCAGCGGGAAGACCTCGCCGCCGGAAAGCGCGACCCCGGTCCCAAGCCGGGCGCCGCGTGCTGCCTGCGATTCCGGCGCCCCTTCTGGTATGCCGGCGATCAATAGGGTGTAAGGAAGGCGGAACCGGTAACCTGCCGGCGGGGGCGGCAGTAAGTCGGCAAACGGTATAGTAATCGCGCATAGCCGCAATAATAGGTATGTATACCGGGCGATGAAAGCGCGACCCGAAAAAAGGGAAGGCTAAATGGCGCCAAACATAGATTGGGGCGGATTGTACGAAATTTACGAGGCCAACCAGACATTTCTGAGGCTGGCCTACGAATACTGGCGTCAGTATACGTACAATGCGCCGGTGTGGTGGTTGCTTATTTTGACGCTTATCCTGCCGTGGATTATCTGGTGGCGTTTTGTGGATAAAGCGAGACTTTCGTTGTGCTTGTCCCTGGGGTTGCTGACCCTGATCGTCTGCACCGGCCTCGACGCGGTCGGCGTGGCCCACGGGCGGTGGGTATATCCGCATAAGCTGCTCGGTACTTTTCCCCACCTTGTCCCGGTCAACTTTTCCCTCCTGCCGGTATCGTACATGCTTATTTATCAGTTTTTCCCGTCATGGAAAAAGTACTTGCGCGCCAGTTTCGCCATGGGGCTGCTGTTCGCCTTCGTGGGTGAGCCGGTCCTGATTTTTCTCGGCGTCTATTTGCCGCTGCAGTGGTATCACCACTATTCTTTTCCCCTTTATATAGCGATTGCCGTCGCGGTAAAAGCGGCCGGCGACGGCATGCGGGGTCTTCAGGAGCGACATGGCAAAAAACCGGCGGATTAGCCGGTTTTTTGCCGCTATTTGCGGATGCTAGCGCGGCCGGGTTTCGTCGTCGTCATCCAAGGGCTTCATCGCCGGGACCATCCCCAATCTTGCGGAGGAGCCGCTGCCGACTGTTAGGGCATTCAGCGCCGCGGCGAGTACCAGTCCGAATACTGACGAGGCGATAAGATTGGCTATTGCCGTCATAAGCGGGATGGGGACAGTGCCCTCCACCTTGAACAGCGTGGTGACGGCGTAGATGAGAAACCAGGCGGTTACCGAAAAAAGCCACCCCTTGAAGATAAGGTAACGGCTGCCTGCCGGTGGCACCAGATAGGCAAACGCGATTCCCAGCACACCGCTAAAGATTAGCTGGCCCAAGAGAGAAAAAAGCGTTTCCCCCAAGCTGAACGGCGGGGTATGGGCGTGGATAATTACGGCGGCCCAGTCTGAGATGCGCAGCGTGGTCATATTCATTGCTCCTGAAATGAAACTCCAGATATTCATTGCTATCCCGCCGGCGATCCCCGCCGAGAACCCGCGGAGCACCCTGTCTTCCATCGGCAGCCTCCTTTTGCGATGATGCTATAGTATGCGCCACAGGGCAAGGTAAATATAAGGTCGTCGGCTTCTTCCGGCTAGAGCCGGATATTCGCAGTGCGTGGGTGACGTTGATTCGATACCCGCCGAAGAGGCGGGTGTTTTCGTTTGGGGGCGGATTTCGGCGTGCCGCCCCGCAGCGGCTGTTGTCGCGCGAACTGTGGCTCGGGCTACATATCTATGGTCGTCCGGTTTTTTTCGACCCATGGATGTCGCAAAATGTCTTTTTGGCAGGAGCTTTCGGCTTTTATCAAGAAACAAGTAAAATACGGCAATTTGCTTGGAGATGAGCCCATATACGCCGATCGGAAATGCGAGCCGATGGTTTCCGGGATACGAACCTATGTGCAAGGAGAGGGTGCCTTATGTCCGAATCTTCGTTCCGGCTCGTGCCGATCGACGAAGCGAACGCCGGCCTCGTCGGCGAAGTTTTCCGCGCGGCGTACGGCGATGCCTTTCCGGTGAAGTATGTTTACCGGCCGGAAGCGGTCCTGGAGGAAATCCGCCACAACCGCTTGGCGGCCTTGCTGGCCGTCGACGAAGATAACAGAGCCGCCGGGTATGTTTCCGTTTTCAAGAGCAGCCCAAACCCGCGATTATGGGAGGCTGGCAACATGGTCGTCGTCCCGGCCTACAAGCAGACGGATGTCAGCATGTTGTTGGCGGCGGCCTACACTGACGGCACCCTGTTCGCGGGGAACGCCAGCGACGGCCTGTTCGGCGAAGTGGTGTGCTGCCACTATTTCACCCAGGTGAGCGGGATTAAGGCCGGTCAGGTCGATTGCGCCCTGGAACTCGACCAGCTCGACGGGCCGAGCTTTAAGGACAACCGGACCGGCAGCGCGCGGGTGTCGTGCGTGCTCAATTTCAAGGAGTATTCCCGGCCCACGGGGCCTGTTTATCTGCCGCCGGTTTACGGGGATTTCCTCAGCCGGCTCGCGCAGCCGCTGCAGCCCCGGACGTTTGCCCCGGCGACGGCGCCGCTGCCGCAGGACGGGCTTACCCGGCATGAGGACCGTTACTATGAAGCCGCCCAGACCTGGAAGGTGGCGGTCAGCGAGATCGGCGCCGACTGGGCGCGGTTCACGGCCAAGCTGTTGGCCGAGGCCAAGCGGCGAGGCGTCGTCAGTCTGCAGCTGACGCTTAACGCGGGCTGCCCCGCTATCGGCGCGGCCGTGGAGGAACTGAGGGCCAGCGGGTTTTTCTTCGGCGGGCTTGCCCCCCGCTGGTTCGGCAGCGATGGTCTGCTCATGCAGCAGGTGCTGGGCGTTGAAACCGAGTACGAGCATATCAGGCTCTACTCCCCGACCGCAAAGGAGCTGCTCGCCTTTATCCGGGCTGACCGGGCGTCCGTTACGGCTGGAGCAGGCAATTGAAGCCGCGGGCTTCGACCTGTTTCAATATATGAATGAGGAGGAATATCACTATGTCGACTATCGAAAAACTGCGGGAAGTAATCCTCAAGCTCAGGAAGAAGAATATCACCGCCGACAAGCTGACCCCCGACGCCCGTTTTGCACAGGACCTCGACTTCGATTCCCAGGATCTGACCGAGATGCTGGTATTGGCGGAGGACGCGTTCAAGGTTTCCCTCGACCTGCAGGAAGTGAAGAATCTGTCGACGATCGCCGCCGCCGTGGAATTTCTCGACAAAAAGCAGGCAAAGTAAGCGTCCTCGAGGAAGCCGATTGGAGGCGATGTTTGTGGCTGATGGACGGTTCCGCTTGGTCCCTGTCGGGCCGGATAACGTCGCCCTCGTCGGCGAGGTTTTCCGGGCGGTTTACGGCGAGGGTTATGTTGACCCGGTCGTCTACCGGCCGGAGAGCCTGTTGAAAAAAATCGCCCAGGGACAATTGGCGGGCCTGCTTGCCCTGGACCCCGCCGGTCGGCCGGCGGGCTATGTCGCTCTGGGCTCCACCGCGCCCAACCATTCTCTTTGGGAGGAGAAAGGGTTGATTGTCGTTCCCGGATACAGCAAAACCGACGCCGGGACCGCGCTGGCGTGTCATTTCGGAGACCGGGCGGTATGGCCGGCCGGCGTGGACGGCGTTTTCGCCTCCGCGGTCTGCCACCATTATTTTTCCCAGGTTATCTGCGCCAAAGCGGGCTGGGTCGTTTCAGCCGTTCAATTGGACCTTTTCGACGCCGCCATCCTCAGCGACCGGCCGGAGGATGTCGACCGCATATCCTGCTCCCTCTTCTTCAGCCCTATGCCACCCGCAGCCGTTCCTTGCTACTGGCCGGCTGCTTACTTTGATGTGATGGCGGCCCTGGCGGAGGAGAGGAACGATCCTCCGGGCGCGATATCCGCCGCGCAGCTGCCCGTGACGGTGACGACGGACCTGGAAGTGATTCCTTTGCCTACCTCGGACAGCATGAAGGTCAACGTATTCCGTGTGGGCGGGGACTGGGCGGCCGCGGTCGAACGGCTTGTGGCCGAGGCCCGGCGCCGACGGGCGCTCTCGGTCCAGCTTTTTATCGACACCGCCTGCCCGTCCATCGGCGAAGCCGTGCGGGTTCTGCGCGCGCGCGGCTTCTTTTTCGGTGGGCTTGCGCCGCGCTGGTTCGGCTCCGACGGCCTGCTCATGCAGCAGGTGTTCGCGAATACGCGCTACGATTTGATCCGACTTTATCCGGATACAGCAGCGAAGCTGCTGGCTTTTATCCGGGCCGACCGTCTGGCGGTCGGGCAGGAAAGGGGATGAGGAGATGACCGGACCTTCCCCGGGCACCGGGACCAACGCCCGTATAGCGGGGCTCGGCATGTATGTGCCGGAGAAGATCGTGACAAGCGCCGAGATTGCCGGCCGGCTCAATGTTTCCGAGGAATGGATCGTGAGCCGCGTCGGCGTCCGGGAGCGGCATATCGCCGCCGCCGGCGAGGCTGCCTCGGCGCAGGGGGCCGTCGCCGCCGAGCGCGCCCTGGCTGACGCCGGCGTCGCGCCGGACGAGGTCGACCTGCTTATCGTCGCCACCCAGACGCCCGACCGGCCGGTACCTTCCGCCGCCTGCGCTCTCCAACGCAGGCTCGGCTTGTCCGGAGCGGCTTTCGACCTGAATGCCGCCTGTTCCGGCTTTGTGTACGCGCTGACCGTGGGCGCGCAGTTCATCGCCACCGGCAGCTACCGCAACATCCTGGTCGTCGGGGCGGAAGTGGTGTCGCACACGGTGGACTGGGACGATTTGTCCTCCTGTATATTGATCGGCGACGGGGCGGGCGCCGCCGTGCTGCAACCGACGGGCCCGGACAGGGGGATTCTCGCCTGGGAGATGGGGGCCGACGGCCGGGGCGGCGATTTTCTCACCATCCCCGCCGGCGGGTCGGAGACGCCGCTGACCCACGAAGCGCTGGATGCCAAGCTTGATAAGGTGAGGATGCTCGGCCAGGAGGTGTTCATGTTCGCCCTCCGCACCGTGCCGGCGGTCACTAACCGGGTGCTGGCGATGGCCAATCTGTCGCTGGCCGATGTTTCCCTTTTTGTCCCCCACCAGGCCAACAGCCATATCATCGAGGCCGTTGCCCGCAGGCTGGACCTGCCTGAAGAGAAGCTGATGATGAATATCGACCGTTATGGCAACACTGTCGCCGCCTCTATACCGATAGCGCTGTGCGAGGCTATGGAGCGCGGCCGGATAAAGTCCGGCGATGTCGTGGTCCTCGCCGGTTTCGGCGCCGGCCTCACGTGGGGCGCGGCGGTAGTGCGCTGGTAAGAGTGAAGGCTTCGCCGGCAGGCTTTTGCCGGCAATAAGGCGGAAAATCGCAGGGGTGTTATGCGAGAACAGATCGACCTAGGGGCAGGCAACGTTTCGGCGGTTATTATCCGCTTTGCCGTTCCCTTGATGGTATCTTTGTTTTTCCAGAACTTGTATGCATATATTGATACGGTGTTTGTCTCCTGGCTGGGGGCGGAGGCGCTGGCGGCCGTCTCGCTGAGCGTGCCGCTGACCTATCTGGCGCTGTCGCTGGCCAAGGGGGCCTCGTTCGGCAGCGTCGTCCTCATCAGTTATGCCCGCGGGCAGGGGGACGAGGAGGGCGGACGGGCGGTCGGCATGGCGCTGCTGCCGATGATGACGCTGCTGATGGCGATTTTCGCGCCGCTTTTGTCCGCCGACCTGTGCCGCGCATTTTACGCTTTTTTGGGCGCCACCGATGCCGTGGCCGCAGTGGGTATCGGTTTTACCGCCTGGCTGGTGGCCGGGTTTCCGGTGATGGGCTATGTGTTTACCGCCGAGGCTTTGTTCATGGCCCGCGGCGACACGAAGACGCCGATGAAGGGGCAGATTCTGGGCAATATGCTTAATTTCGCCCTTGACCCGCTGTTTATGTTCGTGTTCGGCTGGGGCGTGACCGGGGCGGCGGTCGCCACCTTCACCGGCCAGCTTGTGGCGGCCGTTTACCTGCGGCGGCGACTCGCAATCCAGCAGGGGGAACGGCTGACGCTGGCCCTTCCGGCCGGCGTGACGGGGCTGTGGCGGCGGATTGTCGGCCAGGGAGTGTTCATCACGGTGGCCTACATGGTGAGCCCGGTGGGCCTGATGCTGCTGAATATGGTGCTGGCCCGGTTCGGGCCGCTGGCGGTCGGGGCCTGGAACCTGATGTCGCGCACCGAGATGATGGTGATGCTGCCGATAATGGGTCTCAGCAACGCCTTGGCAGCGTTCGTCAGCTTCAACCTCGGCCGGGGCGATTACGGGCGGATACGCGCGGGGCTGGTCTTTTTTTTCAAGTTTTCGTTGGCTATTGTGGTGCCGACGATGGTTTTGTTCACGGTTTTCCCGCGTGAGCTTACGGCCGTTTTCCGGCCGGCTCCGGACCTGGTGGAGCTGGGAAGCGCCGCACTTTCGGCGTCGGCGGTGGCGGTGCTGTTCATGCCGGCCCTGTTCGCGATGAACGGCCTGGCGCAGGGTTTCCGGCGCCCGGTCTTTATGCTGGCGATAGGTTTTGTGTATATTATCGCGGCCCGCGTACCGCTGGCTTATTTGTTCGCCGCCCGCTGGGGCGAGCGGGGCGTGTTTTGGAGCCACCCCGCCGCCGCTTTTCTGGCCGGTGCGCTGGCACTGGCGTTATCCCTGCGCCTGCTGGCCGACTGCCGCCGCGGTCTGGCGGCCGCTGCGGCCGAGAACGGGAGAGGCGCGGCGGCCGATGGCTGATGAAAACATCGTCCCCTCCGGTTGTGGGCGACGCGGGCTGCAACCGCCGAGCCCGATTTTGAGGGGATTTTTCTTTACCGGAAACCGGACGGAAGTCGTAAGGCAGGACTTGTTGGCCGTGCGGGCAAGGTAATACAGGCAACCAGCAGGTTGCGGAAAGGGTGAGGGTTATCGACAATCAAACCATCGGCGCCCTGCTGTCCGCCCAGGCCGGGGCGCGTGGCGACAAGCCGGCGCTGGTCGACGGCGATGGCAAGGTGCGGTATACTTTCGGCCAACTGAACGACGGCGCGCGCCGGGTGGCGTCCGCCCTGCTGGCTTTGGGCGCGGGACGCGGCGAGAACGCCGCCATCTGGGCCCCGAACATGCCGCTTTATCTGGATGTCGCGTTCGGCTGCGCCAAGGCCGGCGTGCCGCTGGTGATGGCGAACACGAATTTCCGGGCGTACGAGCTCGAACAGGTGCTGCGCCAGACCGAGGCGGCGACGTTGTTCGTGGCCGACGGCGCCGGGCGGCCGGGGGAGTTCCCCGAGATCCTGCGGGAGCTTTGCCCCGAGCTTGCGGACGCGCCCCCCGGCCGCCTGGCGGCCGCGCGTCTGCCGCACCTGCGGCGGGTGGTGTTCCTCGGCGACGAGAGCCGGCCGGGGATGTTTTCCTGGCCCGAGTTCCTGGCGCTGGCGGCCGGCGCGGAGGAGGCGCGGGTGACGGCCTGCGAGGCGGCGGTCGTGGCCGAAGACGTTTTCGCCATTTTGCTTACTTCAGGCACGACTGGCACTCCCAAGGGGGCGATGCTGACCCACGCCAATTTCTTTTACGTCGCCGCTACGGTGAGCGGCTGCCTGGGCGTTTCGCCGGGCGACCGCCTGTGCATCCCGCTGCCCTTTTTCCACGCGTACGGCTTCGGCATGGTGTTGACCGCCTTGGCGGCCGGGGCGGCGGTGGTTGCCCTGGACCGTTTCCGGGCGCCGGAATTGCTGCAGGCCATCGAGGGCGCCCGCTGCAGCCTGGTGTTCGGCACGCCGACGATGTACGTCGCCGCGCTGGAGGAACTGGCCCGCCGGGAGTACGACCTGTCGTCGCTGCGAGGCGGCAATACGGCGGGCGCGTTTTGCCCCCCGGAGCTGGCCGAGGCGGTGATCGGCAGGATGGGGGCGCGGGAATTCGGCGTCTTTTTCGGGATGACGGAGGCGTATTGCACCATCAACCGGCCGGACGACCCGCCGGAGCGCCGCGTCGGCACCATCGGCCGGGCCATGCCGGGCATGGAGGTCAGGGTGGTCGACCCGCGGACGGGCCTGGAGGCGCCGGCCGGAACGGCGGGCGAGCTGTGCGTGCGCGGCCCGGCGGTGATGAAAGGCTACTATAAGATGCCGGAGGCCACCGCGAAGGCCATCGACGCCGACGGCTGGCTGCACAGCGGCGACCTGGCCCGGGCCGACGCCGACGGGTACTGCGTTGTCACCGGCCGCATCAAGGACCTGATTATCCGCGGCGGGGAGAATATTTTTCCGGCGGAGATCGAGGAGTTTCTTTTCACCCACCCCAAGGTGGCCGAGGCCCAGGTGGTGGGTGTTCCGTGCGATTATTACGGGGAGGATGTGGTGGCGTTTGTCCGCCTTAAGGACGGCTGCACCGCGACCTCGCTGGAACTGAAGCGCTATTGCCGGGAGCGCATCGCTATCATCAAGGTGCCGGCGAAGTTCTTTTTCGTCGACAGTTATCCTCTGACCGCCAGCGGCAAGGTCCAGAAGTTCAGGCTGCGGGAGCTGGCCGCCCGGATGCTGGCGGAAGAGGCGGACAGGGGATAGGCCGACCGGCGAGGACCACGACAATGGCAGGAGGAGTATGTATGGATAAACAGCAGATCGCAAGCCTGACGCGGGACATCGTGGCCAAGCGGTTGCCGCAGGTGAGCCCCGACAAGATCACGCCCGAGGCCGAGTTTGCCGTTCTCGGCGTCGATTCCCTGGCGCTGAGCTGGATGCTCGCTGATATTGAGGACACCTTCGAGATCGAGATGCAGATCGGCGATGCCATGAAGCTAAAAAACACGGCCGCGGTGGTCGATTATGTCGCGAAACGACTGGCGGAGTAGCGGGCTGCCGGCCGGCGTGCAGGAGGTCGGCCGGCCGGCCTTGAGGGCGGACGCCGCCGCGAAGGTTACCGGGGCGGAGCGCTATGCGGCCGATTACTACCCGGAAAACTACCTGTGGGGCGGCGTGAAGCGGGCCGGGATTCCCCACGCCCGCATAACGGCTGTTGACACGGCCGCCGCTCTCGCCCTGCCGGGCGTGGTGGCGGTGTTGACCTATAAGGATATCAAAGGCAAAAACCGTCTGGGGATATTCGAGAAGGATCAGCCGATTTTGGCCGACACCGTCGTTCGCCACTGCGGCGACGCGGTGGCCCTGGCGGTGGCCGAGACCAAGGAGTCCCTGGCGGCGGCGCTGGCGGCCATCCGGGTCGATTACGAGCCGCTGCCGGCGGTCTTCACGCCCGAAGAGGCTCTGGCCGCAGGAGCGCCGTGCGTTCACGAGGGCCGGTCGGCCGGCAATCTTCTGCTGGAGAGCGAGATAATCTTTGGCGATGCCGGCGAGGCGCTGGCCGCCTGCCGCTATACCGCCGAGCTGACCGTGGCGGTGAACTGGCAGGAGCACGCCTTTCTTGAGACCCAGACGGGCGTGGCCTGGCAGGAGGCGGACGGCAGTCTGGCGATGGTCGTTTCCACCCAGACGCCTTTCCGCGACCGCCTGGAGCTGGCCGAGGCGCTCGGCCTGCCCCCCGACCGGATACGGGTGACGGCGCCTTACCTGGGCGGCGGTTTCGGCGGCAAGGACGGGGTGACTGTGCAGGGCTTTCTGGCATTGGCCGCCCTGCATAGCGGCGGACGGCCGGTGAAGATCTGGTATTCGCGGGAGGAGAGCATTCTGGCCGGCACAAAGCGTCATCCGGCGACCGCGGTCTACAGGCTGGGCTGCGACGCCGACGGGGCGCTGCAGGCGCTGGACTGCCGGCTGGTGTTCGACACCGGCGCGTATGCGTCGCTGGGGACGGAGGTTTTCGCCCTGGCGCTCGAGCATGCCGGCGGCCCGTACCGGATCGCCAACGTGGCGGTGCGCGGCGCGATCGCTTATACGAATAACCCGGTGGGCGGGGCTTTCCGCGGCTTCGGCGTGCCGCAGGCGGCGGCGGGGATGGAGCAGGCGATGGACGAGCTGGCGCGGGTCGCCGGCTTCGACCCGTTGGACTTGCGGCGCCGCAACGCCGTCCGCCGCGGCGACACGACGCCGACAGGCGTGGCGGTAAGTCGGCCGGCCGGTCTTGACGAGTGCCTGGCGCAGGTCGAGCGGCACCCGCTGTGGCGGGGGCGGCAAGCCTGGCGGGAAGGCGCGCCGCCGTTCAGGCGCCGGGGCGTGGGCGTGGCCGCTGTTTACCACGGCATGGGGTTCGGCCCGGTGGTTACCGACTACGCCAACGCCAAGCTGGAGCTGACCGCCGAGGGGCGGATTATCGTCTGCGCCGGCGTGGCCGACATGGGTCAGGGCAATGCCACCACCTGCCTGCAGATAGCCAGCCATTGCCTGGGCCAGCCGTACGAAAGCATGGAGCTTGTGCTGCCGGATACGGCGCGTACTCTGCCATCGGCTTCGTCGTCGGCCAGCCGCACCACTTTCACTTACGGCAACGCTCTTGTCGGCGCCGCCGGCCTGCTTAAGGAGCGGATTCTGGCGAGAGGGGCGCTGCTGCTGTCCTTTCAACTGATGGCGCCGGTCGGCGCCGGGGATGTCGAGTTGCTGCCCGGCCGCGTTTTTCATGCCCCTTCCGGCCGCAGCATCCCGCTCAAGATGATCGCCGGCTTTATGGACGCCGCCGAGCGCACGACGACCTACAGTTACACCTGCCAGGCGAACACGCAGGCCATCCCGACCGGTGAAAACCTCCGGCTTCACGGGTACCCTCACCGGATATTCGCCTATGGCGTTCAGCTTGCCAGGGTGGAAACGGATACCCTCACCGGCGAGACGAAGGTGTGCGATTACCTTAGCTGCGTCGACGCCGGCCGGGTGCTGAATCCCCAGCTTTACGAGCAGCAGCTTCACGGCGGCGCCGTCCAGGGCATGGGTTATGCTCTGTTCGAGGATTTCGCCGTCGCCGGCGGGCGGATCGCGACCGGCGATCTGGCCACTTATATACTGCCGACGGCCGCCGACGTGCCGGATGTGGAGGTTGTGAGCGTGGCGGTGAGCGAGGACGACGGCCCCTTTGGCATGAAGGGGGTCGGCGAGGTGGTAATCGACGGCGTCCTGCCGGCGGTGGCCAACGCCGTGGCCGACGCGGCCGGGTCCCGCGTGACCCGGGGCACGCTGACGGCGGAGAAAATACTGGCGGCCCTGCGGGCCGGCGGCCGGGAGGCGGCGCGATGATCGTACGGTTCACGCTCAACGGCAAGGAAATGGCTGTGGAGACCCCAGCCGACCGGCGGGTGGTCGACCTGCTGCGGGAGGATTTGGGGCTGACGGGCGTCAAGGAGTGCTGCGGCGCCGGCGAGTGCGGCGCGTGCACCATATTGGTGGACGGCGAAAGCCGCCTGTCCTGCCTGATGCTGGCCGCCCAGCTGGAAAACCGCGCCGTCGTCACGGCCGAGGGGGTGGCGACAGGCGACAGTCTGCATGTCGTTCAGCAGGCGTTCGTGGATTGCGGCGCCGTGCAGTGCGGCTTCTGCAGCCCCGGCATGGCTTTGGCGACCCTCGATCTGTTGCGGCGCAACCCGTCGCCCGCCAGGGACGAGATCCGCGACAGGCTGAGCGGCAATCTGTGCCGCTGCGGCAACTACCAGAAGATTGTCGACGCCGTCGAGGAAGCGGCCCGGCGTCTTAAGGGGAGGGACGGCTGATGGAGGTTTTCTTTCCCCGAACCCTGGCCGAGCTTTGGCCGCTGCTGGCGGCTTATCCCACGGGGGCCGTCCTGGCCGGCGGCACCGATCTGCTGGTTAAACTGCGCAAGACGGGCGTGAGGCCGCCAGCCCTGTTCGCCCTGGAGCGACTGGCCGTACTGCGGCAGATGGCCGTCCGCGACGGCGAGCTTCATATCGGCGCGGCGGTGACGGTTAGCGAGCTTGTGGACAGCGACACGGTGCAGAAGGCGCTGCCGGCCCTGTGGGAGGCGGCGTGCCTGCTGGGCTCGCCGCCGGTGCGCCACGGCGCCACGGTGGGCGGCAATGTCTGCACTGCCTCGCCGGCCGGCGACACGTTACCGCCGCTTTACGTCTATGGCGCGGCGGTGACGGTTGCAAGCGCCGCAGGCGAACGCCGGCTGCCGATCGACGCGTTTATCGCCGGCCCGGGCCGGACCGCCCTGATCCCGGGCGAGATTGTGACCGGCGTCGTCGTACCGCTGCCGTCCGCGGGGACGTTCTCGGCCTACTATAAGGTCGGCAAGCGCCGGGCGATGGCGGTCGCCGTGGCCAGTCTGGCGGTCCGGCTTGAGCGGGACGCCGGCGGCGCGGTCAGGGATATCCGGCTGGCCTGGGGGAGTGTCGGTCCGCAGGTGGTTTCGCTGCCGGCGGTCGAGGCGTTTCTCCGCGGCCGGAGATTGACGGAGGCTGTTTTGCGCGAGGCCGGGGCGATGGCGGCGGCGGCGGTGCGACCGATCGACGATGTGCGGGCGAGCGCCGATTACCGGCGGCGCCTGGCCGGCAACCTGCTGCTGAAGCTGGCCGCTTCAGGAGGCGACGAGGAGGAGGATGGCTGATGAAGCACGCGCCCGTGACGGAACTGACCGTACCTTTACAGGTCGAGCTGCTGCCGGTGGTGACCGGCTGTGTCGAGCAATCGGCGCAGGCCTTCGGGCTGCAGCGGAGCGAATCGCTGGCCCTGGCGCTGGCGACGGAGGAGGTTTTCTCCTACCTGGCCGCCAAGGCGGCCGTGGGCCAGAGCCTTCGCGTGACCTGCCGCGGCGGCGGGTACTACGCCGAGGTGGTTTGCCGCTTTCCGGGCCGGGCTCTGCCGGTTAGGGCGCTGAACATCACGGCCGCCGTGGCCGACGACGAAGCGTCGCTCGAGGAGATGGGCTTTCTGCTGGCGGCGCGGACCGTCGACCGGCTGGCGATTGCCACCGAGGGCGACAGCATGAGCGTGTCGTTCGTCAAGGAGAAGGCCTATCCGCCGGCGCCGGCGGAGGTTCCCCCGCCGTTCGCCGTCAAAGGCGCGTTTCGCGAGTATGGCGACGAGCCCGAGCTGCTCAAGCAGTTCGCCAGGCGGGTGACCGCTGCGTACGGTCGGCAGGCGCCGCCTTTTTTCCGCTTCCCGGGCAAGATTGTCGATATGGTGGCGGGCGGCGAATACGGCGCGGTGATGCTGGCCGACGATAACCGAAATATCGGCGGCGGCATGTTCTGGCGCAAGGACGCGAAAATGGCCGAGGCTTACGGGCCGTACGTTTTCGTCGGGGCGTCCGGGCTGGCTCGCGACGTCGTCGACGCCTGCCTGCGGAGGTTTGCCCGCACCGGTACGCTCTGCCTGGTTATCCCGGCGGCCACCGCGGAGGCGCCGCGCGATTACTTCGAACCGCTCGGCCGGCTGCCGCTTACGGCCGCCGACGGCCGCCGCGAGGAAGAGGCCCTGTATCGCCAGCTTGAGGAGGATAACGGGTCGCTGATCTATGTCCATCCCGCCCTGGCCACGTTCGTGCGGGACGCGTACGACCGTTTGTGCCTGCCCCGCCAGATAGAGGAGGTCGCGAGCTTCGGCGAGGCCCGGTCGCCGTATTCGGCTTTCGCCGTAAGCATGGACCGGCCGGCGAACAAGGCGGTGCTGTCGCCTATATGGGTCGGCGAGGATGCCGCCGCCAGTCTGGCCGAACATGTGCGCAGCCTTGAGCGGGAAGGCGTTGTCAATATTTTTTTCAAGCTGGACGCCGGCGTGGCCGGGAAGGCTCTGCTGGGGCCGGCCCTCCTGGCGGCGGGCTTTCGCCCCCGGCTGATAATCCCCTGGGAGGGACGGGGCGACGTTATCGTCTTTGCCCACCAAGAGGGGGGAGAGTAGTGAGCGGCCGTTTCCCGCCCCTGGAGACCCTCGTTCCCCCCCATATCCGCGATATCGAGCCTTATATACCCAGCAAGCCGGACGACGTGCTCGCAAAGATGTTCGGCTGTCAGATGATTTACCGTCTCAACAATAACGAGAACGCTCTCGGGCCGTCGCCGCAGGCGCTGGCGGCGCTGAGGTCGCTGGACCCCAGGCAGGCGGCGGTTTATCCGAGCGGTGACGCCTACCATCTCCGCCACAAGCTGGCCGAGCGCTACGGCCATCCTTCGGACGCCTTCCTCGTCGGCAACGGCGCCAACGAGCTGATCGCGTTCGTCATCAAGGCCTTCTGCCATGAAGGCGACAATATCGTGACCGCCGACCGGACCTTTACCGTGTACGAATGGGTGGCCGGTTTTTCCGGTTTTGAAGCGCGATTGGTGCCACTGGCGGACTACGGCTTCGACGACGAGGCCATGCTGGCGGCGGTCGACGACCGCACCAAGATCATTTTCGTCTGCAATCCCAACAACCCTACCGGCACCTACTGGGACGAGCGGCGGCTCAGGCGCTTCCTCGACCGGGTCGCCGGCCGGCAAATCGTCGTCCTCGACGAGGCTTACGGCGAGTTCGTCTCGGCGGGGGATTTCCCCGACGGCATGTCGCTTATCAACGAATATCCGAACCTGGTCGTTTTCCGGACTTTTTCCAAGATGTTCGCCCTGGCGGCACTCAGGATCGGCTATCTGGCCGGCGACGAGCGAGTCGTCGAGGTCATCCGCCGCACTTGCGTGGTGTACTCGGTGAACAGCATCGCCCAGGCGGCAGCGATAGGGGCGCTGGCGGACGCGGACGACCAAATCGCCCGTACGCGGCGAATGGTGAACGAGGCGAGGGCGTTCCTGCGCGGGGAGCTTGCCCGGCTCGGCCTGGTTCACTTCGGCGACCAGGCCAACTATATGGTGGTCCGCCTGCCGGTAAGCGATACCCTGGCGTATCGCAAGCTGATGCGGCAGGGAATAATGGTGAGAACGATGACCGGTTTCCGCTTCCCCAATCATATCCGGGTGACGCTTGGCCCCATCCCGGTCATGGAAAAATTCATCGCCGCGCTGGAGCCGGTGGTGGCCGGTTAGGCGGGCGGGGACGGGGTTTATATCGGAGCGGAGGCATATCTGAGGCGGAAAGGATGGCGTGGATGGCGCGGTTGACGAGGGAGTTTTTCGGGGGCGGCGAGGTGCTGTTCGTCGGCTATTCCAGCCGGAACGCCGGTTTCAGCCGCAAGGTGTATGAAGCTATTACCGCGGCGGGGATACGCGTTTATCCCCTCAATCCCAAGGGGAGCGGCGATCCGGCGGTGAAGGTATACCGCAGCCTGGACGAGCTTCCCGCCGTGCCGGCGGCGGCGTACGTGCTGCTGGGCGCGGGCAAGGCTGGCGGTGTCGTCCGCGAGCTGGCGGCGAGAGGGGTGAAGCGCGTCCTGTTTCACATCGGCAAGACGGCTGACGCGGTCGTGTTGGCGGAGTGCCGCGCACTCGGGATGGAGACGGCGGTGGCCTGCCCGCTGATGCTGTTCGGCGGCGGCATCCACTGGCTGCACGGTTGGCTCGCCGGCGTGCGGCGGTAGGCCGATTTTCGGGAAGATAACCCCGGCCGGGGATTTCGGCCGGGGTTTCGTCTTGGCTGCGCGGGGCTTTCCGGGCGGAGGAGGAATTACCCGGCATATATGGAAAATAGTCATTGCGAATAATGTCGGAAGATTTGCAAATATGGCGGTTAAGGCGATTTTCGGAGGTGTAAATGATGAGGCATTTTGTCAGGGTGGGGTGGCTGCTGGTTTGCCTGCTTTTGGCCGGTATGCCGCTGGCGGCGGCCATGGACTCCGACGCGACGGATGCCAAGGCTGTCGCCCGCACGGAGATCTGGAAGGATATCGCCGCCGGGGCGACGGGCAACGCCGCCGTCGCCATCATGGACGGCGGGGAAATCGTCTACTCCGAGGGGTTTGGCATGGCCGACCGCGCAGGGAGCATCCCGGTCGACCGGTACACCATTTTCAACATGGGTTCGGTGAGCAAGGTTTACGCGGCGACGGCGATAATGCTGCTAGTGGATGAGGGCAAGGTGGAGCTCGACCAGCCGGTGACGCGGTACCTGCCGGAATTCAAAATGGCGGACGAGCGATATAAAGACATAACAGTCAGGATGACGCTCAATCATGCCTCAGGTATACCCGGCACGACGGGGGCGAATAATTTCGGGTTTGCTTACAACAAGGATGTTTACAAGGATACGCTGGACGCGCTGGCTCTGTCCGACCTGAAGCACCGGCCCGGAGAGATGAACCCGTACTGCAACGACGGGTTCACGCTGGCGGAGATGATCGTTGTCCGGGTTTCGGGGCAAAGTTTCCCCGATTTTCTGAACGAGCGGATTTTCAAGCCGCTGGGGATTGGCAATACCGGTCCGAGTGTCGGCATGCGGCCGGAGACGAAGAAGGTGAAGGCGGCGAGGTATTATCCGCCGGGCCGGCTTAATGCCGAGCCGCTGGAAGTTATTTCGCTCCTCGGGGCGGGCGGGTTGTCCGCGTCGGCTGAAGACCTGTGCCGGTTTGCCGATTCGTTCTCGGGAAAAGGGCCGCAGGTTTTGTCGGCCAGGGCGCTGGCCGAAATGAAGAAGGCGCAGCCGCCGGAATTCAGCGGCAAGCTGCGCGGCCCGGACGTAAGCTGGGGGCTGGGCTGGGACGTGACCGACCACGAGCGCTACAGGGTGCAGGGGATAAAGGTGCTGGGCAAGAGCGGCGGCACGGGAACGTATACCACGATGATGTTCGCCGTGCCTGACAGACGGATCGCGGTGGCGGTGATCGCCACCGGGGCGCGGAGCGGCGCCGTCGCCATCGCCGACAAGGTGCTGGAGGCTTATCTGGCCGACAAGGGCCTGATGAAGAAGGAAGCCAGGGCGGTGACGCCGCCGGTCAAGGCCGAGCCCATTCCTGCCGGCCTCAAGGCGTACGAGGGGTATTACTACGGTGGCGTCCTGATGAGGATGGCTTTCGATACGGAGAAGGGGACGCTGACCGTCTATAAGGTGGAAGATCAGGCCGAAACGACGCTGCTTACGGCGAAGTATAACGGCGGCTATTTCCACACCGACGGGGGCAAGCTGTATTTTGCCGTCGTCGACGGCCGGCGCTACTTCGTGAAGCATGACCCGGACTGGATGGTGGATACGATCAGCGGGGAAAAAGTAGAGCCTGTCGCGTCGCCGGTACGGCTTGGCGTGGAGATCGAAGGCCGCGAGTGGCTGCGGCGGAACGCCAAGGCTTTCGAGGGCATGATGGCTGCGGACGGCAATGTCGTAGAGTCGCGCCTGGTGCCCGCTTTGCCCGGGTACGTGGTGTTCGGCGGGCTGATGAGAGTCGAGTCGCCGATTTTCGCGGCGATGCCGGTCAAGTCGATGCGCGATTTGGCAGAACTCCGCCTGGTGGACAGGGACGGAGGGCTGTGGGCCTGGTGCGGCGGGGCGCTATATATGCCGGGCGATATGGCGGCGACGCTGACGGGCGGCGAGGGGCGGCTCGTGATCGGCAAGGAAGGCTACAATGAATGGCTGAAGGTGACGGAAGACTGTGTGCTGAGTTTCGCGAAGCCGGCGAAGGGCCGGGTGATGGTGTACGACGCCGAGGGGAAACTGTTGTATGACAGCGTGATGGACAGTGGCGAGGTGTTCGTGGGCGCCGGCGGGTTCGTGGCGCTGACAGGCAACGCCGGGGATGCCTTCACGGTGATGGCGAAGTCCGGTAATTAGGAATTATGGGGGCCGGGTTTTCCCGGCGACTGTAAATTATGCTGCAGGGAGGCATGACAGGAGATGGCAGTGATGGCGAAGGCGGAGGGGATGATAGCTGTTCGCGGCGGCAGGGTGTGGTATCGTATCGAAGGCCGGGATAAGGCGGGCGTGCCGGTGCTGATCGTGCATGGCGGGCCGGGGGCGCCCCACGATTATCTAGAATCGCTGGCCGCTTTGGCCGACGAGCGTCCGGTGGTGTTTTACGACCAACTGGGCTGCGGCAACTCCGACCACCCGGACGACCCGACGCTGTGGACGACGGGCAGGTTCGTGGCGGAACTGGCGGCGGTGCGGGCGGCGCTCGGCCTGGAGGAATTGCATATCCTCGGCCAGTCGTGGGGCACGATGCTGGCGGTCGAGTATATGCTGGCCGAAAAACCCCGCGGGGTACGCAGTCTGGTCCTGACAGCCCCGTTTCTGAGCGCTCCCCGCTGGATAGCCGACCAGCGGGCCTATCTGGCCGCGATGCCGGCCGAGGTGCGGCGGGCGGTGGCGGAGGCGGAGGCAAAAGGCGATTACGAGTCGCCCGCGTACCAGGAGGCGGTGACGGCGTTCTACAAAAGGCACCTATGCGTGCTCGACCCGTGGCCGGAAGCGATGGAGCGGGCGTTCGCGAAGATGGGGATACCGGTCTATCTCAGCATGTTCGGGCCGAGCGAGTTTACCGCCACCGGCTGCCTCAAGGAGGTCGACCTGGTCGGCCGCCTGAAGGAGATAACCGTGCCGGCGCTGTTTACCTGCGGCAGCCTGGATGAGGCGACACCGGCGGCGACCGAGCTTTATCACCGCGCGCTGCCGGGGTCGGAGCTGGCGGTGTTCGCGGACGCCGCCCACCAGCATCACCTCGAAAAGCCGGACGAATACCTGGCGACGGTGCGCGGTTTCCTGGCGCGCGCGGAGGGTCGGGGATAAGCAAAAAAAGAGTTGGACACGGTCCAACTCTTTTTGGGTAGATGGGGTATTATCACCGGCCGTTAAAAGGTAGGGGGAATTCGAGGATGCCGTAAACATACGCCGCCAGTTCGTAGAGCTGAAAGAAGACGACGGGCCGGCCGTCGGCCGCCAGGTAGAAATCGGGGTTTTCTCCGATGCCGTCGAAAGTCTGCAGCAGGGGGATGTCGCGCTTTTTGAGCTGGGCGGCGATGGCGGCGTCGATTTTTGCGCGGCCGCCGCCGGCGTAGGGGACGAGGTCGGTCAGGCGGTATTCGCGGCCGGTGGCGAGGTCGAAGGTGAGGCCGCGCATGTAGGTCATGCCGTGGGCGCCGCCGCTGTACAGATAGAAGGTCATGGTGAGGCTGAGCAGGCCGTCGCCGTTGTGCCTGACTTCGTATCTGGCCATGGCGACTTCAGCGTCAAGGTGGCGGAATTCGGCGACCCGCCGGCCGATGGCGGCGTTGATGGTGTCCTGGGCGGCGGCGTCGGGCAGGCCGACGACCCGTGGGTATTGGAAGTCCAGTACGCCGTCGTGGAGGGTCTGGGTGACGACGATGGCCGCGGCGGGCTGGGCCGCCGCCGGGGTGGGCGCTGCCGCCATCAGGGCGAGCAGGGTGATTCCGAGGACCAGTTTGGCGAGCGTTTTCACGGGTGCGACACCTCTTTCCGACGACTGGGGTTGCGGGACAAAGCCGTGCTTATACTATCAGTATACCACACCGGCGCTTAATGAAGGGCGCGGACCGCGAATAAGCCGTATCGCCTCCGGCGGGCTCGACGACATTGGCGCGCAAGGAATAAGCGGGCGTGGATTGCCGGGCGGGGCGGCAGGAATAAGCGGGCGAAGGCGAGAAATGAAAGGCACTGATGGAAAGGTATTATTCTGGGCAGGGGGGTCGGATTGTGAACAGGCATTGTATCGATTCGCTGGCCACGGTCGGGCGCGAGGTGCGGGCCGACATCGTCCGGATGACGGCGGCGGCGGGCTCGGGCCATCCGGGCGGCAGTCTGTCGGCGGTGGAGCTGCTGACGGCGCTTTATTTCAAGGTTATGCGTCACCGGCCGACGGAGCCGAAGTGGCCCGGACGGGACCGCTTCATATTGTCCAAGGGGCACGCCTGTCCGCTGCTGTATTCGGTGATGGCGCGGAGCGGCTATCTGCCGGTCGAGGAGCTGACGTCGCTGCGGAAGTTCGGCAGTTGCCTGCAGGGGCATCCGAGTTGTCTGGCGCTGCCGGCTTTAGAGGTGTCGAGCGGCTCGCTCGGCCAAGGGCTGTCGATCGCCAACGGGCTGGCGCTGGCGGCGAAGATGAACGGGCAGGAGTTCAGGGTATACTGCCTGATGGGCGACGGTGAGCTGCAGGAGGGCCAGGTGTGGGAGGCGGCGATGTCGTCCGCCCACTACAAGCTGGACAACGTGTGCGCGATCGTGGATTACAACGGCCTGCAGATCGACGGCGACGTGGAGAAGGTGATGGGCTTGGCGCCGCTGGCCGAAAAGTGGCGGGCGTTCAACTGGCATGTCGTCGAGATCGACGGCCACGATTACGCCCAGGTGCTGGACGCCTACGAGGAGGCGGCGAGGACCGGGGGCATGCCGACGGTCATCATCGCCAGGACGGTGAAGGGCAAGGGCGTTTCCTTCATGGAGAACGCCGCCGGCTGGCACGGCAAAGCGCCGGGCGAGGATGAGCTGAAGCGGGCGCTGGACGAAATATACGGGAAGGGGCTGGGACAATGAGCGACAAGATGCTGCCGACCAGGGACGGCTACGGCCACGGGCTGGTCGAGCTTGGGGCCGTCAACCCGGAGGTGGTGGTGCTGGACGCCGACCTGGCCAAATCCACCCGCTCGGACTGGTTCGCCGCCAAGTACCCGGACCGGTTTTTCGACATGGGCATCGCCGAGCAGGATATGGTGGGCACGGCGGCCGGGCTGGCGCTGGGCGGAAAAATCCCGTTCGCGACGACGTACGGCGTGTTCCTGGCCGGGCGGGCCTGGGACCAGATCAGGACGACGGTCTGCTACGCCAATCTCAACGTGAAGATCGCCGGCAACCACGGCGGCATTTCGGTGGGGGCGGACGGCGCGACCCACCAGGCGCTGGAGGATATCGCCCTGATGCGGGTGTTGCCGAATATGAGGGTGATCGTGCCCTGCGACGCGGTGGAGGCGAAGAAGGCGACGTTAGCCGCTGCGGCGGTGCACGGGCCGTGCTTCCTGCGCTTCGCCCGCGAGGCGACGCCGGTTTTCACGGCCGAGGGCGACGGGTTCGAGATCGGCAAAGCGATAACTCTCAGGGAAGGAACGGACGCTACGATTATCGCCTGCGGGCCGATCGTGTACGAGGCGCTGCTCGCCCATGAGACGCTGAAGGCCAAGGGAATAAGCGCGCGGGTGGTCAACATGCATACCGTCAAGCCGCTGGACGAGGCGGCCGTGCTGAAGGCCGCCGCCGAGACAGGGGCGATCGTGACCGCCGAGGAACACCAGATCTACGGAGGTCTAGGCGGCGCTGTGGCCGAGGCGCTGGTGCGGCACATGCCTGTGCCGGTGGCGATGGTGGGCGTCCGCGACACGTTCGGCGAGTCGGGCACGCCCGAGGAACTGGCGGCCCGCTACGGACTGACGGCCACGGATATTGTCGCCGCCGTCGTCGAGGCGCTGGAGCGAAAGCAATAAAAACGGGAGCCAGGTTTAAAAACCTGGCTCCCGTTTTTTGCCGGAGTGGCTATAAGACTGTGCAGGAGGCGGGGTTGCACCAAGCCCGTGCTCCAATTCTATTTCATCAGCCGCCGCATCGAATAGTTGTACGCGGCGATCTGCCATATTATCAGGCCGGCGATGACGGCCGAGCCGGAAACGGGCAGGCCGGTGTAGGCGACGACGGTTTTACCCGGCTCGGGCTGTTCGGGACGGGAGTCGGCGGTAAGGGAGAACGCGGCGCCGATGGTGAGGGTCTTGTTTTTGCCGTTGACGGCCTGTTCGGGCGGCAGGGTGGAGACCGACAGGCGGAGGCAGGACAGGAAGAAGAGGACGAGCAGGACGGCGAGCGTCGTCAGCATGGTCGTTTTGGCGGCCTTGCCGGTAAGCAGGGCTTCGCGTTCGTCGCGCTCCCTGATGAAGGTGAGCCGGGAGAGGACTTTTTCGCGGAACTCCCCGGAGGCGACCAGACGGATGAGCAGGTAAACGGCCAGCAGCAGCCAGAGACCGAAAATAAGGCCGATGACCGGGTTGCTGTAATGGAAGGGGGCCTCTGTGACGCGTCCGGCTGCGTCTATGTACCGCCAGCCTTGCGCGGCGGCCAGGACGGCAAGGCCGACGATCAGCGGCAGGCCGTAGAGCAAGAGTTTCAGGATAACCGAGTCCAATCTGTTCATGCTTTTTCCTCCTCGACGGAAAAGATGCTGTTGATGTCGGCGTTGAAAAAACGGGCGATGCGGAAGGCGAGCTCCAGAGACGGGTTGTAGCCGCCGCCCTCGATGGCGACAATGGTTGCCCGCGTCACGCCGATTTCCCTGGCGAGCTGCTCCTGGGTGAGCCGGCGTTCGGCCCGGAATACGTGCAGGCGGTTGACGATTTTGAGCTGGGGAAGGGGTTTGGTCACAGTTGCCACCACCCAATGATTTTTACAGTTTTAATGTATAGTAAAATTGACTAAATGTCAAGTTTGTTTTACAAGAAAAAAATGTAAAAAATAAGAGACCAGTCTCCGGTTGAGACTGGTCTTAGAAGTGCGGGTTGATAACTTGCCGGCGGGGTCGCTCAGTGGCAGCCGCCGCAGCAGCCGCCGCAGGGTCCCTGGTGGTTGGGCATGGCGCAGGCCGGGGCGGAGCCTGCGGCCATTTTAGCCGGCGATGTCACGGAAAGCTGTTTTTTTAAGGCGTCCGCACCGCAGGCGGGGCAGGGCGCGCCGGCGCTTTCGGCCCCCATTTTCTGCAGCAGCTCCACCTTTTTGCCGCATTTTTCACAGGAATATTCGTAGATGGGCATAGCTTTTCTCTCCTATCTGCTATGGGGTGGGATGTGTGATGATAATATAGTTCCACGCCCCCCGGGATTATTCCTGTTGCCGTGCAACCGGCAAGCGGGAAGGGCAGTCGTTTTGCGTTTGCCCGATTGACAGCGAAAACGCTCAGGCGGTAAAATTAAATGAAAACATTTTTCATATCGTGGAAATTGCCTTGTCGGAAAGAGGGGAGAGCAATGAAGGAGATAAGGTGGCACGGGCGCGGCGGACAGGGCGGGTTTACGGCCGCGCGTCTGCTGGGGATGGCCGCATCGCTGTCCGCGGATTATTACGTCCAGGCCTTCCCGTCGTTCGGCCCCGAGCGCCGGGGCGCGCCGGTGCTGGCATTCACCCGCATCGACACCAGGCCGATCCACGACCACAGCAAGGTGTACGGGTGCGATTACGTGGTGGTGCTAGACGAGAGCCTGCTGGAGGTCGTGGACGTGTTCGAGGGACTCAAGCCGGGGGGGACGGTGCTGATCAACTCCAGCCGCGGCGCCGAGGCTTTCGCGGGCGGGGGCCGGCTGATACATACCATCGACGCCACGGGGATCGCGCTGGCCGTGCTGGGGCAGCCGGTGACGAGCACGCCGATGTTCGGGGCGTTCGTGGGTGCGACCGGGCTGGTGGCGCTGCCGGCGGCGCTGGCGGCGGTCGAGGAGATGCTGCCGCCCGACAGCCGGGTGCAGAACCGCGAGGTTGTGGAGTGGGCCTATAACGAGCTCAGGAGGAAGGCCGATGCCTAAACCGACAGTGAGCGTTTTTCAGTATCCGCGGACGAGGGAGGAGATGCCCCGCGGCCCGTACGCCAAGGCGGGGGTGCTGGTGGAGGCCAACGCGGGCTGGCGGGTTTTCCGCCCGGTCATCCAGACGGCCAGGTGCCGGAAGTGCCAGCAGTGCTGGCTGCTCTGCCCCGACGGGGCGATCGACCGCACGGGCGAGTGTTATACCGTCGACTATAATTTCTGCAAGGGCTGCGGGCTGTGCGCGACCGAGTGCCCGGCGAAGGCGATCGCGATGGTGAAGGAGGGCGCAAAGGGTGAGTAACGATACGCTGACGGCGCGGCGCGCCTTCATGTCCGCCAACGATGCCGTGTCCTACGGGGTGCGGCTGTGCCGGCCCGAGGTCATCGCGGCCTATCCGATCACGCCGCAGACGTCGGTGGTGGAGAAGCTGTCGGAGTTCATCGCCGGCGGCGAGATGGACTGCCAGTTCATCAATGTGGAGAGCGAGCACAGCGCGATGGCAGCGGTGATGGGGGCGGCGATGATGGGCTGCCGAACGTTCACGGCCTCGTCGTCACAGGGGCTGCTGTACATGTGCGAGATGCTGCATTATGTGAGCGGCAGCCGGTTTCCGATCGTGATGATGAACGCCAACCGCACGGTGGCGGCGCCGTGGAATATTTTCGGCGACCACCGCGATTCGCTGGCGATGCGCGACGCCGGCTGGCTGCAGGTGTATGTGGAGAACGGCCAGGAGGCGCTCGACGCGGTTATCCAGGCGTACAAGGTGGCCGAGGACCCGGCTGTGAGGACGCCGGTTATGGTGTGCCTGGACGGGTTCGTACTTACCCATACTTATGAGGTAGTGAGCATCCCCGGCCAGCGGGAGGTGGACGCCTTTCTGCCGCCTTTCGTCCCGGGCGAAAACGTCCTCGACCTTGCTAATCCGCGCAGCTTGTGCATTTCCGTCGCCCCCGAGTGGCAGACGGAGTTCCGCCACCAGCAACAGGAGGCGATGGCGGCGGCCAGGCGGGCGATCGCCGGGGCGGACGGTGATTTCGCGGGTGTCTTCGGCCGGCGCTGGGGCGGCATGGTTGAGGAGTACCGTTGCGAGGACGCCGAGTATGTGCTGATGGGCCTGGGGAGCGTTATGGGGACGACGCGGCTCGTCGTCGACAAGCTGCGGGAGGAAGGGCTCAAGGTAGGGCTGGTAAAGGTCCGCTACTTCCGGCCGTTTCCAAATGAGGAGATCGCCGCTCTGGGGCGGCGGGTGAAGGGGATCGGGGTTATCGACCGCGACGTGTCGTTCGGCAACGCGGGGGCGCTGTACACCGAGGCGAAGGCCGCGCTTTACAGCGCCGGCGACGCCAGCCCGCACACGGTGAATTTCATCGCCGGGCTGTCCGGGCGGGATATAACCAAGGAGCATCTGGAGACGATGTACCGCAAGGTGATCGCCCTGACGGAGGGCAAGGCCGAGCGGGAGATACAATTCGCGGGATTGAGGTGGGAAGAGTGGTGAAGGTGAAGGATTTATCCGACAGCGAGCTGCTGTATGGTCACAAGGCCTGCCCGGGCTGCGCCGCCGGCACGGTCGCCCGCCTGATCCTCAAGGTGACGGGGGAGCGGACCTTCCTCGCCTACCCGGCGAGTTGCCTGTCGACGGTGACGAGCATTTACCCGCAGATGGCCTTTAGCGTGCCGTCGTTCACGGCGCCGTTCCCGGCGACGGGGGCGGTGCTGTCGGGGATGGCGGCGGCGGTCAAGGCGAAGAAGCTGCAGGATGTGACGGTGCTGGGCATCGCCGGCGACGGCGGCACGGCCGATATCGGCCTGCAGGCGCTGTCGGGGGTGGTCGAGCGCGGCGACAGGATTTTTTACGTGTGCTATGACAACGAGGCGTATATGAACACCGGCGTGCAGCGCAGCAGCCTGACGCCTTTCGGGGCGGCGACGACCACTTCGCCGGTGGCGGGGTCCTCGGCGGGCAAGCGGGGCGTAAAGAAGAACCTGTTCGAGATCCTTGTCGCCCACCGCATCCCGTACTGCGCGACCGCCAGCATCGCCCACACCGCCGATTTTCTGAACAAGGTGGAAAAGGCCAAGAATACCGACGGGCCGTCGTTCATCCACGTGCTGGCCCCCTGCCCGACAGGCTGGGGCTTCCCGTCCGACCAGACGATGGCGGTCGGGCGCCTGGCGGTGGAGACGGGGCTGTGGTTCCTGGCCGAGTACGAGCAGGGCCGGGTGAAGATGAACAGCGTCCCGAGGAACTTCAGGCCGGTGGAGGAGTACCTGGGGCTGCAGAAACGGTTCAGGCACCTCGGGCCGGCGGAGCGGAAGCTGATCGAAGGCCAGCGCGACCGCGAGTGGGCCGATATGCGTGAGAAGTGGGGCTTTTGAAATATTTCGGGAGAGGTGATTGAACATGATGACCAAGGAGCAGTATTTCGACAGCCTGCGGCGGCTGAAGCCGGTGATATACTGCAACGGACGCAGGATCGAAAGCGTGGTCGACGACCCGATGACGCGGCCGCATGTCAACTCGGCGGGCAAGACGTACGAGCTGGCGTTCGATCCGCAGTACGAGGACCTGATGACAGCCACTTCCAGTCTGACCGGCAGGAAGATCAACCGCTTCACCCACCTCCACCAGAGTACCGACGATCTGGTGAAGAAGGTGAAGATGCTGCGGATGATCGGCCAGCAGACGGGGACGTGTTTTCAGCGGTGCGTGGGCTTCGACGCCCTCAACGCCACCTTTATCGTCACCCACAAGGTCGACAAGGAGTGCGGCACCGAGTACCACAAGCGGTTTATAGAGTACATGAAGTATGTCCAGGATAACGACCTGATGGTCGCCGGCTCGATGACCGACGTGAAGGGCGACCGCAGCAAGAAGCCCGGCCAGCAGGCCGACCCCGACCTGTACGTGCATATCGTCGAGAAGCGCCAGGACGGTATCGTCATCCGCGGCGCCAAGGCCCACCAGACGGGGATGGTGAACTCGCACGAGCTGCTGGTGCTGCCGACGACCAACCTGGGGGCGGGTGACAAGGATTACGCGGTGGCCTGCGCCCTGCCGGTGGACGCGCCGGGGGTGGTGCATATCTTCGGCCGCCAGACGAATGGCGAGCGTCGCCTGGA
Source organism: Selenomonadales bacterium 4137-cl (assembly GCA_032334055.1). Taxonomy (NCBI): domain Bacteria; kingdom Bacillati; phylum Bacillota; class Negativicutes; family Acetonemataceae; genus Anaeroselena; species Anaeroselena agilis. The sequence goes on from JAUOZS010000001.1 coordinate 4,023,143, forward strand.
GGGCGACATCGACACCGGCAACGCGGAGTTCGCCATCGTCGGCGGCGAGACGCTGACAGTGCTGAACGACGTGTTCGTGCCGTGGGAGCGGGTGTTCATGTGCGGCGAGCACCAGTTCGCGCAGGAGTACGTGGAGACGTTCGCGTCGTATCACCGCCAGAACTACGGCGGCTGCAAGGTGGGGGTGGCGGACGTCATCATCGGCGCGACGGCGGCGATGGCCGATTACAACGGCACGCCGAACGCCTCCCATATCAAGGATAAGCTGATCGAGATGATCCACCAGGCGGAGACGATGTACAACTGCTCGATCGCCTGCTCGGCCGAGGGCCACAGGACGGAGGCAGGCAACTACTATGTCAACACGCTGCTGGCCAATACCGTCAAGCTGAACTGCACGCGGACGATGTACGAGATCTCGCGCCTGGCCCACGATATCGCCGGCGGCTTCATCGCCACGCTGCCGTACGAGGCCGATTACCGGGCGGAGGAGACGGGTCCGCTGATCGAGAAGTATTTCGCCGCCAACCCGGCGGTGCCGACCGAGCACCGGATACGGATGGCGCGGCTGCTGGAGAACATGACCGGCGGCACGGCGTTGGCCGAGGCTATGCACGGTGCCGGTTCGCCCCAGGCGATGCGGGTGATGCTGTACCGCGAGGCTAATCTGGAGCATAAGAAGGGCCTGGCCCGGAAGCTGGCGAAAATCCAGGCGTGACGTTGACGAAGACCCGCCGATGGGCGGGTTTTTGTCCGGCTAAAAGTGATAATAATTATTTAATAATAATTTTACTAAAATAAACGCGAATTATGCAGGGGAAAGCGTACTTATGTAGAAAAAGGAAAAATAAAACAATCTGTGTTTAACCAAGGGAGGAATACGGATGATCAAATGGCGGGACGAATACAACACCGGGGTGGAGAATCTCGACGCCCAACACAGGCGGCTGTTCGAGATCGCGAACGAGGCTTACGGGTTGTTGAGGGACGAGCTGCGGGTGGACAAGTATGACGACATCGTCGCTATTCTGGACGAGTTGCGCGAATACACCAAGTACCATTTTCAGACCGAGGAAGATTATATGTTGAGCATCGGCTACAAGAAATTCCTGTCCCACAAGGCCGAGCACGCCGAGTTTATCGCCAAGATCGAGGCTGTTGATCTTGACAAGGTCGACGCCAGCCAGGACGAGTACCTGCGGGTGACGCTCGATTTCGTCTGCACCTGGATCACCGAGCATATTCTCGGGCGGGACAAGCTTTACGCAACGCCCTGAGCCGTGTAGGAAGGGCAATAATCAAGAAGCCGCCAGGCAGTCTGGCGGCTTTTTGTCACCCATATAATCTTTTCAGCAGCCAGGCCATGTTTTCGCCGAGATTCTTCATGTTGGCGATGCCCTCAGAGTCCTCGCTCACTTCGCCGATGTTGCGGCCGTATCCGATATTCCAGTAGGTCGAACCGACGAGGTGCATTTCCTTGCTGTGAAGGAAGTGGGTGAGGGTGTCGAAGGCGCCGACCGCGCCGCCGCGCCGGGCGGCTACCACCGCGGCTCCGACCTTGTGGCGGAAGAGGCCTTTGTTGGCTGCCAGCACCATGCTGGCCCGGTCGATTAGGGCTTTGATCTGCGCGGAAGCGCCGGCGGCGTAGACGGGGGAGCCGAGAATTATTCCCTCGGCGGCCGCCATTTTGGCGAAGCAGTCATTGAAGAAGTCGCCCGTGATCGCGCAGCGGGCGTTTTTTTGCGTCAGGCAGGCGCAGCAGGCGGTGCAGCCTTCGAGGGGCCGGCCGGCGAGCTCGATCAGCTCGGTTTCGATGCCCCGGGCGTGAAGCTCGGCGAATACTGTTTTGAGCAGGAGCGCCGTATTGCCGTCTTTGCGGGGGCTGCCGTTGATGCCGATGACTTTCATAGTGCCTCATCTCCCGTTTCGCATGTGCCGTATTCCGTTGCGCGGCGAAAAGCCGCTTTAAAAGAGGTGTTCGCCCGGGGCGGGAGATATCCTTCCGCCGGACCGCGACGACGGGCGCTTTTTTGGGGACCGGCGTCACCGGCGCAGGATATATTTATCATGTTCCCGGGAGGAGGACTTGCCGGGGAGAAGGTATTCGGCCGGCGAGCACGAAATTTCCTTTGTATGGCAAAGCCGCCGTTTCAGGCGCAGCCATGGCGGATACCGCCCATCGCCGGGAGGTATGCTATGGCTGGCGGATGTCGGGGGAGGCCGGCAGGCGGCGTGGCCGTAAAGCGGAATTGAGGAGGAGTGCTTGCGTGACCAAGTCGAAAATGACCATCCCCCAAGTCCGGCAGTATAAAGAGCAAGGCAGAAAAATCAAGATGATCGTCGCCTATGATTATCCGTTCGCGGCGCTTATCGACAAGTCGGACGCCGATATGATCCTTGTCGGCGATTCGCTGGGGATGGTGGTGCTCGGCTACGATACGACTGTCCCGGTCAATATGGAGGAGATAATTTATCATCTTCGCGCGGTGAGGAGGGCGGCCAGGAATACGATGGTTGTCGCCGATATGCCGTTCATGTCGTATATCAATGTGGATGAGGCGATCCGCAACGCCGGCCGCCTGATGAAGGAGGGGGCCGACTGCGTCAAGCTGGAGGGCGGCCTGCCGATGGTGGATAAGGTGAAGGGGATCGTCGACGCCGGCATCCCGGTTATGGCCCATATCGGCCTGACGCCGCAGACGGTGTCGATGCTGGGCGGCTTCAAGGTGCAGGGCAAGGACGCCGCGTCGGCCGAGCGGATGCTGCTGGAGGCCAGGGAACTCGAGGGAGCGGGGGCGTTCGCCGTTTTGCTGGAATGCGTGCCGGCGCCGCTGGCCAGGCTGATAACGGCTAAGCTGAGCGCCGCGACGATCGGCACCGGCGCGGGCGCCGACGTGGACGGGCACTGCCTGAACGCCTATGATCTGACGGGGATCTTCGACCGGTTCGTGCCCAAGTTCGTCAAGCCGTATGCCCAGGTAGGGACGCAGATGCTGGACGCTTTCAACGCCTACTGCCGGGAAATCGACAGCGGCGGGTTTCCGGAGGAGAAGCATTGTTTCACGATGAAGGAAGAAGACTTGAAGAGGTTGTACTAAAATATAATATAGATTGCAAGCAAAAGTGAGGAGGAAACGAAAATGGCGAAGAAGACTATCCTCGATTTCCAGAGCATGGTGAGCAAGGGTGAGAAGATCGTTTATCTGACCGCTTACGATTATCTTACCGCCAAGATGCAGGAGCGGGCCGGCGTGGACATGATCCTGGTCGGCGATTCTCTGGGCATGGTTTCCCTCGGCTATGACACCACTTTTCCGGTGACGATGAACGACATGATCCGCCACTGCCAGGCGGTTCGCCGCGGTGCGCCCAATACCTTCGTGGTCGGCGACATGCCTTATATGTCGTACCAGGTATCCGACGAGGCCGCGATAGCCAACGCCGGGCGCTTCATCCAGGAGGCCGGGGCGGACTGCGTCAAGCTGGAGGGCGGCGGACCCCGCATTTTAAGCCGCATCCGGGCGATCAACGAAGCGGGCGTCCTCGTAATGGGCCATATCGGTCTCACTCCCCAGTTCATGGGACAGATCGGCGGCTACAAGGCCCAGGGACGGTCGGCTCAGGCGGCGATGAGCCTCATAAAGCAGGCCCAGCTTATCGAGGAGGCCGGAGCGTGCAGCATCCTGGTGGAAGGCGTGCCCACCGCGGTCGGTAAGGCGATCGCCGAGCGGGCCGGGATTCCTATCCTCGGCATCGGGGCCGGGTCCGGCACTCACGGCCAGTTGCTTATTTACGCCGATATGGTCGGCATGTACGACAACTTTACCCCGAAGTTCGTGAAGAAATACGCCAATGTAGGCGAAGTGCTCACCGGCGCGTTCGCCGAGTATGTCAAAGAGGTGCGGGAAAACAAATTCCCGGTGGACGCCGAGCATACGTACAAGATGCCGGAAGAGGAAATCGCCGCGCTGGCCAAACTGCTGGCCGAGAAGGAATAAGGCCTAAAAGGGGGATGAAGATGGCCAGGATTATCGACGGCAATGCCGTCGCCGCGCGCATCAGGGAAGAAGTTAAGGCCGGGCTAGCCGGGCTGAAGGCCGATTTCGGCGTGACGCCCGGGCTGACGGTGGTTATCGTCGGCGAGGACCCGGCCTCGAAGGTATATGTGAGCCGCAAGCACAAGGCGTGCGAGGAGCTGGGCATAAAATCGGCGGTAATCAGGCTGCCGGCCGATATCGACGAGGAGGCTCTCGGCGCCGCGGTCGACAGCCTGAACGACGACCCGGCCGTGCACGGCATTCTTGTGCAGCTGCCCCTGCCGAAGCACATCGACGCCGAGAAGGTGCTCGACCGCATCAGGCCGGATAAGGACGTGGATGGCTTCCACCCTCTTAATGTCGGCAGACTTGCCATCGGCCGCGAGGCGCTCGTGCCCTGCACGCCCCACGGCGTTATCAGGATGCTGGAGCTGGAGGGCATTCAGATCGCCGGCAAGCGGGCCGTTGTGATCGGCCGCAGCAACATCGTCGGCAAGCCGATGGCCAACCTGCTGCTGGCCAGGAACGCCACTGTGACTGTCTGCCATTCCCGTACCCCCGACCTGCCGGCGGTTACCCGCCAGGCTGAGATCCTTGTGGCCGCCATCGGCAAGCCGGGGTTCGTGACCGCGGACATGGTGGCCCCCGGCGCGGTCGTGATCGATGTCGGCATCAACAGGGTGGGCGACAAGCTGGTAGGCGATGTTGATTTCGAGCGGGTGAAGGAGGTCGCGGCGGCGATAACCCCGGTGCCGGGCGGCGTCGGTCCGCTGACGATCGCGATGCTGCTCCACAATACGGTAAAAGCGGCGCGCCTGCAGCTTACGAAGTAGAGGAGGATGGATCGTTAGATGAAAAGCGACGTGGAAATAGCCCAGGAAGCGAACATGAAACCAATCGCCCAGGTGGCGGCCGAACTCGGCCTGACCGACGACGACCTCGAACTTTACGGCAAATACAAGGCGAAAGTCTCGCTCGCGGCGTGGGAAAAGCTCAAAGACCGCCCCGATGGCAAACTGATCCTTGTCAGCGCCATAAACCCCACACCCGCCGGCGAAGGCAAGACGACCAACACCGTCGGCATCGGCGACGCATTAAGGCGCCTGGGCAAGAAAGTCGTCATCGCCCTGCGCGAACCGTCGCTCGGCCCGTGCTTCGGCGTCAAAGGCGGCGCGGCCGGCGGCGGCTACGCCCAGGTGGTGCCGATGGAGGACATCAACCTCCACTTCACCGGCGACATCCACGCCGTCACCACCGCCCACAACCTGCTGGCGGCGGTGCTCGACAACCACCTTCACCACGGCAACGAGCTTAATATCGACCCCCGGCGCATCACCTGGCGGCGGGTCATGGACCTCAACGAACGGGCCCTTAGGAACATCGTCCTCGGCCTGGGCGGCAAAGCCAACGGCGTGCCGCGCGAAGGCGGCTTCGACATCTCGGTGGCCTCGGAAATGATGGCCATCCTCTGCCTGGCGTCCGACCTCGAAGACATGAAACGGCGCATCAGCCGCATCATCGTCGCCTACACCTATGACGGCAAACCGGTCACCGTCGCCGACCTCAAGGTGGCGGGGGCGCTGACCCTGCTTTTCAAGGACGCCATCAAACCCAACCTCGTACAGACGCTGGAAAACACCCCCGCCTTCATCCACGGCGGCCCGTTCGCCAACATCGCCCATGGCTGCAACAGCGTCATGGCGTCGAAATTCGCCCTCAAGCTGGCCGACATCCTCGTGACTGAGGCCGGCTTCGGCGCCGATCTGGGAGCCGAGAAATTCATCGACATCAAGTGCCGGTTCGCCGGCCTCAAGCCTGACGCCGTCGTGCTCGTAACCACGGTGCGGGCGCTCAAGTCGCACGGCGGGGTGGCCAAAGCCGACCTTGGGCGGGAGAACATGGCCGCCCTGGAAAAAGGGCTGGCCAACCTGACCAAGCATATCGAAAACGTCGGCAAATTCGGCCTGCCGGCGGTGGTGGCGATCAACGCCTTCCCGACCGACACGCCGGCCGAACTGGCCTTCGTGGAGGAAAAGTGCGCCGCCCTGGGGGCCGAAGTGGCCCTGTCGGAGGTGTGGGCCAAGGGAGGCGCCGGCGGCGAGGCTCTGGCGCAGAAGCTGCTGGCGGCGATCGAGAAGCCGAACAAGTTCCGCTTCCTCTACGACGAGAAGCTGCCGATCAAGAACAAGATCGATATAATCGCCCGCGAGGTTTACGGGGCCGACGGCGTGAACTACACGCCGGCCGCCGACAAGACCATCCAGGAGCTGACCGCGATGGGGTTCGACAAGACGCCGGTCTGCATGGCGAAGACGCAGTATTCTTTAAGCGACGACGCCGCCAAGCTCGGCCGGCCGGCCGGGTTTACGGTGACTGTCCGCGAGGTGCGGGTGGCGGCAGGGTCAGGTTTCCTGGTGGCGATCACCGGCGAGATCATGACGATGCCCGGCCTGCCGAAGAAGCCGGCCGCCGAGGCGATGGACATCGACAACAGCGGCAAAATTGTCGGTCTGTTCTAAAAGCGGTCAGTGCGCGCGAAACCCCGCCGAAGGCGGGGTTTTTGACTGTTTTGCATACAGGGGGCTTGGCGCACGAATTCCCTTGATTAGGGTTCTGCGGTGTGATAATGTGTAGTTAAGCAAGCTCTTTAGTGGGGTGGAAAACGTGACGCAGAGCCTGGGAAATCCCGACAAGTTTAAAATGATGTTGTCCGGGTCGGTTGTGGCGGCCGCGATGTATTGCTATGTCGATTTTGTCCTCGGCGTCGGCGACGTGTACCCGGAGATGCTCCAGGACGAGATCATGACCGGCCTGTTGGGATTGGGGCTGGCGCTGGTCTGGTACCGATTCCGGGGCCGGCGGTAGCCTGAGGGTAAATCCGACGAAAAAGCCCGCTTGTTAGCGGGTTTTTCTTATGCCCATATAAGATTGTGAAAAAAATATCAAAAACTGCGCCGCCAGGCGTGCCGGCGGCAGGGAGTGGACGGACGGCAGGCGAATTCCTGAGGTATAACGGAAACGAGGTGAAGTATGCAGACATTTGATGTGTTAGTCATCGGCAGCGGCGGCGCCGGGATGCGGGCGGCGCTGGAGGCGGGCGCCCGCGGCGGCCTGGCGGTGGGGCTGATGACCAAGATGTTTCCGACCCGTTCGGCTACGGGCATGGCCCAGGGGGGGATAAACGGCTTCCTTGGAAATGCCGACCCGACCGATAGCGTGGCAAAGCATGTTTTCGATACGGTAAAGGGCAGCGATTATCTCGGCGATCAGGACGCGATTGCGTTTTTCTGCGGACAGGCGGCGGCCGCGATCAGGGAGATCGATTACTATGGGGTGCCGTTTTCCCGCGACGGCGACGGAAGAATCGCCCAGCGGAATTTCGGCGGCCAGTCCGCGCCGCGGACCTGTTTTTCGGCCGACAAGACGGGCCACGTCATCCTCCACACACTGTACGAGCAGTGCCTGAAGCACGGGGTGAAGATGCTGACCGACCGGCTATTGCTGGACCTGGCGGTGGACGATGACGGGTTGTGCGGCGCGGTGGCGCTCGATATCAGGACCGGCCAGGTTGTGCCGGTCAGGGCTAAGGCGGTGGTGATCGCCACCGGCGGGGCGGGTCGGATGTACTGGTCGCGGACGACCAACCCGTTCGCGTCGACGGCCGACGGCATGGCGGCCTGCTTCAGGGCGGGCATCCCGCTTAAGGACCCCGAGATGGTGCAGTTTCACCCCACCGGCCTGGCCGGAACGGGGATTTTGATGTCGGAGGCTTCCCGCGCCGAGGGGGGATACCTTTACAATAACGCGGGCGAGCGGTTCATGGCCCGCTACGCGCCCGAGAAGATGGAGCTGGCGACCCGCGATCTGGTCTCCCAGGCGATTGAGACGGAGATCAGAGAGGGGCGCGGCTTCGGAACGGGGCTGAGCGCTTATGTGCTGCTTGATCTCAGGCATCTGGGGCGGGAGAAGATTCTCGAGCGTCTGCCGGGCATCCGCGATCTGGCGATGACCTTTGAACGGGTCGATCCGGTCGAGGCGCCGATCCCCATCAGGCCGAGCTGCCACTATACGATGGGCGGTGTGGATGTGACTGATTTCCGCACCGGCGGCACGGCCCTCGCCGGCCTGTTCGCCGCCGGCGAGGCGGCGTGCGTGTCTGTTCACGGCGCCAACCGGCTGGGCGGCAATTCGCTTGCCGATATCATGGTGTTCGGCAAATGCGCGGGGGCCGGCGCGGCCGACTATGCGCTGGGCAGGGACCGGAAGGCCGGCGACGGCGCGCTCGCGGCCAAGGCGGCCGAGTGGGAGGAGCGACTGGCGGCGGCGATGGCCCGCGACGACGGGCCGGCGGTGGCGTCGATTCGCGACCGGCTGGCGGAGGCGATGTGGAACAAGGTCGGCATTTTCCGCCGCGGCGGCGAGATGAAAGAGGCGGCGGCGGCTATCGACGGGCTGACGGAGGAGTACGCGCGGTGCGCCGTCGGCGACGACAGCCGGGTGTTCAACACGGCGCTGGTGAATTACGTGGAGCTCGGCAACCTGCTGGCGATGGCCAAGGCGGCGGTGCTGGGGGCGTTAAACCGCACCGAGAGCCGGGGCTGCCACCTGCGCGAGGATTACCCGGCCCGCGATGACGCCAATTTCCTCAAACATACCCTCGTCACCCTGGCGGGGACCCGATACGAACTGTCTTACCGGCCGGTGGTTGTGACCGATTACCAGCCGGCGGAACGGAGGTACTGATGGAACAGGTTGTTTACCGGATACGCCGCTTCGATGGCCGGAAGGAGTTCTGGCAGGAATACCGCTTCGCGCATGAGGCGAACAAGACGGTGCTGTGGGGGCTGCTGAAGATCAAGGAGACGGTCGATCCGTCGCTGGCGTTCGTGGCCGCGTGCCGTTCGGCGGTGTGCGGGGCGTGCGCGGTGCGGGTGAACGGCGAGGCGATGCTGGCGTGCGAGACGCCGCTCGACGCTCTGCTGGAGCGCTTCGGCGCGACGCTGGTTCTTGAGCCGCTCGGCAACTTTCCGGTGATCCGCGACCTGGTGGTTGACTGGGAGCCCAAAGCGGCCAGGCTGGCGGAGGCCAAGCCGTGGCTGGTGCCGCGGGAGGAGTTTTCGGCGGAGGCGGGCTGCCGCCAGTCGCAGGCCGAGTTCAGAAGGATTAACGCGCAGACCAACTGCATCCTCTGCGGGGCGTGCGCGTCGGAGTGCAACAAGCTGACCACGGGGGACGACGATTTTTACGAGCCGTTTGTCTATACCAAGGCCGGCAAGTTCGTCGCCGATTCGCGCGACGGGGCGGCCGCCGACCATCTGCGCCCGGTGCTGGCGCGCGGGCTGTGGAAGTGCGTCCACTGCCAGGAGTGCGTGACCAAGTGCCCCAAACGGGTGGCGCCGGCGGAGGATATCGCCGCGCTGCGCCGCGCGTCGATCAGGCTGGGATTGGCCGACAACCAGGGAACGCGGCATGCGCGGGCGTTCGCCGGGGATATCACGAAGACCGGCCGGCTTAATGAAACGACGATGGCGGTCAAGACGGACGGGCTGCTTAAATCGGCCACCCGCCTGCCGTTCGCGCTGCGGCTCCTGAGGCGCGGCAAGCTGAATCCGTTCCACTTCCCGGCCCCGGTCGAGGGCATCGACGGTGTCCGCGCGATCGTGAAGGCTGCCAAGGAGGCGAAAGAATGATGCGGTACGCATTTTTCCCCGGCTGCGTGCTGGACGGGGCGGCGTCCGAGGCCAGAGAGGCGACGGTGAAGGTCGCGCGCGCCCTGGATATTGAGCTTGTGGAGTTGCCCGGCTGGACGTGTTGCGGGGCTTCGCACGCCCAGGATGTGGACGAGCTGGCGGCGCTGGCGGTCAACGCCCGCAACCTGGCGTTGGCCGAAAGACTCGGGCTGCCGCTTTTAACGGCCTGCAGCACCTGCACGTTGATGCTCCGCAAAGCGAAGGCCGCCCTCGACGGCGGGCTGAAGGATAAGGTCAATAAACTGTTGGCGGCGGCCGGGATTAGCTACGCGGGGACGGCGACGGTCACCCATCTGCTGTGGGCGCTGGTCGGCGACTACGGCCTCGACCGGCTGCGGGCCAGGGCGACCAGGCCGCTCGCCGGCCTGAAGGTGGCGGGCTATTATGGCTGCCATATCCTCAGGCCGCCGCAGGTGATGGATTTCGAGGACCACGCCCGGCCGCGGTCGCTGGCGGCGCTGATCGCCGCTCTGGGCGCCGAACCGGTGGAATTGGCTTCCGCCCGCCGCTGCTGCGGTTTTCACGCCGTTTTTCCCGCCGAGCGGGACGCGTTCAAGATGACGGGCGCGATTAACGCCGACGCGCTCGCCGCCGGCGCCGACTGCGTCGTTACGCCCTGTCCGCTGTGCCAGATGCAGCTCGATATGCGTCAGCGGGAGGGAAAGGCGGCGACCGGGACGGCGGGGGACATGCCTGTCCTGCATCTTGCCCAACTCGTCGGCCTGGCGCTGGGGATGACAGGCGGCGAGCTGGGGCTGGGGCGGCATGTGACGCCTGCGGACCACTTGGCCGCGAAGGTTGGCGGGCGGTAGGAAAACAAGTATTTCACGGGGCGCAGCCCGGTATCGGCCGGACTGCGCTCTTAATTTTGGGCAGTTGCATTTATTTTTAATACTGTTGTTTATATATGGTGTACTAAAATATACATTTTCGTACGGTGGGGAGGCAAAGAGAAAAATATACGCTGCTATTTACAAATAGTGCTTGCATTTCGGGCGGGGAGCAATTATAATCAAAAATCATACGCGGTATTAACGTATACATGTATTTTAAAAAACATGAGTTATGCGGGGAAGGCGGTTGGTAAAGATGGCCGGTTTGGCGGATATTATCGCGTGCGATTCTACCATCTGTTCCATTGAGGACGGGGTGCTGAGATACCGGGGCTACGCAATCGAGGAGTTGGCCGAGCACGCTTCGTTCGAGGAAGTGATTTATCTGCTGTGGTACGGGCGGCTGCCCAACTGCCATGAGCTCAAGGCGCTCAAGCAGGATCTGGCCGAGAACGCAGCGTTGCCGCCGAGGATCTACGACCTGCTGCGCATGTACGCGCCGTGGGGCAACGCGATGGCCAAGCTGCGGACCTGCCTGTCGTTCCTGACCCACTTCGACGACGAGGTTATGGACCATTCCTTCGCCGCCGACCATCGTAAGGCGGTGCGCATCATGGCGAGGATGGCGGCTATCGTGGCTGCCATCGAACGCATCCGCAGCGGCAGGGAGCCGGTTGATCCGGCGACCATCCGCACCCAGAGCCTGGCGGAGCTGTTTCTGTGGCTGCTGGCGGGCGAGAAGCCGGAGCCGGTCGCCGTCAAGGCGATGGATAAATGCCTCGTTCTGCACGCCGAGCACGAGCTTAACGCGTCCACTTTCGCCGCCCGCGTGACGGTATCCACCATGTCGGATACTTATTCGGGGATGGTGTCGGCCATCGGGACGCTCAAGGGGGCCCTCCACGGCAACGCCAACGAGCAGGTGGCTCTTATGCTGGAGGAGATCGGCGATGTCGACCGGGTGGAGGCATATATCGACGGGAAGATTGCCGACGGCGGGCTTATTATGGGCTTTGGCCACCGGGTATACAAGAACGGCGACCCGCGGGCCAGAGTGCTGAAGGAGCTGGCGCGGGAACTGGGCGAGTGGCGGCAGGACACCCGCTGGTACGACATGGCGGTGAAGGTGGCCGGGCTGGTGCGGGAAAAGAAGGGGCTGCTGCCCAACGTGGATTTTTATTCGGCGGTGGTTTATACCTATCTCGGCATCCCCCGCGATCTGTTCACGCTCGTGTTCGCCATCAGCCGCACGAGCGGCTGGCTGGCCCACATCATGGAGCAGCACGAGAACAACCGTCTTATCAGGCCCCGAGCCAATTACACCGGCAAGGGCGCCGGGACTTGGCTGCCGCTGGCGGACCGCTAGGAGTGTGTTGCAAAACCCATTGAAATCAAACCGGAGATTCCCTTGAAACCAGGGAAATCAAGGCCTGACGGCGAATTTACCTGTAGAGGTGAACGCCGTGTTAGGAAGCCAAGATAAACAGACCAGCTTATTGGATTTAGAAGCGTGGCTGGATGGTCCGCTGGTCGATCCCGATAGCATTTACGGACTGTTTGCCCGGTGGGGCGAGCGCCTCATCCGGGAAGAAGACTTTGCCGACCTGTACAGTGCCGTTGGCCGGCCTTCGGTTTCTCCGGCTCTGCTGTCGAAAGTGCTGTTGTTGATGTATCATGACAACGTTTCGGATCGGGAAGCGGAACAGCGCGCCCGCTATGACCTGCGCTGGAAAAAAGCGCTGGGTCTGGGCCTGAACGAAACGGGCTTCGACCATACGGCCCTGTGCCGGTTTCGTACCCGGCTGCTGCTCAATAAGCAACAGAAGCTGGTTTTTGAACGATTTGTCCGCCTCGCCAAAGAAACGGGGATCTTGAAGGACCGGGGACTGCAGATTCTTGACTCCACCCAGGTGCTGGGAGCGGGCGCTCTCCAGGACACCTACACCTTAATTAAAAAGGCCATCCAGAAGATGTTCGCCGTAAGCAGTCATGCCGGCGGTACGGCACGGGACCGGTTGAACGCCCTTTCTTTGTCCTTGGATTACAGCCAAAACGGCAAGGAGAAGATCCGGTGGGATGATGCTGAAGCCAGAACCCAGCTCCTCCGCCAGTTGGTCGGCGACGGTCGCGCCATCTTGGATGCGCTCAAGGGGGCCGAATTGACGGCGGACGAAAAGACGGCCATGGAACTCCTGGGTAATGTCACCGAGCAGGATATTGTCACCGATGACACCGGTATCCATCTCAAACAGGGCGTGGCTCCTGACCGCATTCTTTCGGTAACGGACCCGGACATGAGGCACGGACACAAAACCTCAAGCGGCAGGTTCAACGGCCATAAGAGCCAGATTCTCATGGACGAAGCCAGTGAACTTATTACCGGCATCGATATCACTGCCGGAAACCGGCCGGATGGCGAGTCGGTCGATCCCTTGTTGGCGGGAACCCTCGTCAAGCCTGGCAAGCTGCTCGGGGATACCGCGTACGGCACACTCGAAGCCCGCGATCAGATGGCTAAACATCAAGTAACGCCGGTGGCGCCGCTGCCAGGGGCTCACGCCCCGAAGAAACGGTTTGGCAAACAGGACTTTACCATCGATTTTGGGCAAGGAATCTGCTGGTGTCCGGCGGGAGAAATCACGGCCACGGTCCGGCATCGCAAGGGCGGCATTGATGTGTTTGTTTTCCCCAAAGCGACCTGCAACCGTTGTAAGTTCCGGGACCAGTGCACCCGTCACGGCAAGGGAAAGACGATTGAGCTGCATTCGCAGGAAGAGCGGCGGCGGGAGATTCTGGCCGAGATGGCCACAGAAGAATTCCGAACGCTGTACGTGAAGCGGGCCAAGGTGGAGCGAAAAGTGGCGCACCTGATTCGCAAAGGAATGCGTCAAGCCAGATATATAGGCAGAACCAAAACGCTCCTTCAGGTCGCGTTTACCGCAGCAGTGGTGAATATCAAACGGCTCTATACACTTACCCGGGACCAAGTCTGCCCATCGGTCGGGCTCCCAGCGGTCCTGGTGGGTCAGTAAGGGCCATAGGGGATAGAATCAAACGTTATTCTTTCCGGCATATCCCTAAATTGAGGTGACGGGCCGCCTTTTTAACCATGATGGGTACTCAATGGCCACAGTATACAGGGGTTTCGAAACACTCTCCTAGAAAGCCGCGGCGCGGCAAAGGATTTTACGGCTCTGACGGAGAAGAGGTAGCAACGCGGACAGATTCTCTGAGAGGAGCCAGATGATGATGAAGACAATTGTAGCGACCGACCAAGCGCCACAAGCGATCGGACCGTATTCCCAAGCGGTGAAGGCCAACGGATTCCTGTTCCTGTCCGGGCAGGTTCCCCTCGACCCCGTTACGGGGCAGTTGGTTTACGGTGGGGTGGCCATGCAGACCCGCCAGTCACTCTCGAACCTCCAGGCCGTTTTGGCCAAGGAAGGGCTGACGCTGGCCAATGTCGTCAAGACGACGGTGTTTTTGCAGGACATGAACGACTTTGCCGAGATGAACAAGGTGTATGCTGAGTTCTTCCCGTCCGAGCCGCCGGCCCGCTCGACCGTCCAGGTAGCCCGATTGCCCAAGGACGCGCTGGTGGAAATCGAGGCCGTGGCCGCGTATTAAGGCAACAAGAAAGCCGTCATCCCGGATTCGGGTGACGGCTTTTTGGTTACTAATCGTTTGCAGGTTCGAGCGCCAGGTGGCCCCTTATATTCATGTAAGCCTGGCGGACGTGTTCGGTGAGCGCCTTTTCCGCGCCGGCCGCGTCCCTGGCCTCGAAGGCTTCGAGGATGGCGTGGTGCTCCGCCAGGGTGTGGGGCAGGCGGTTCTCTATGCCGAGGGATTTGAGGCGGGCCATCTGGACGTATTGGTGGAGGTTGTGGAGGGTCAGGTAGAGTATCTTGCTGCCGGCCGCCTCGTAAATCATCTGGTGGAATTTGTTGTCCAGCTCGGCGATTTCCTCGACATCGTTCTTATGGGCGTAAAATTCCATCAGCTCGTAGGTTTTCTGAAGCTCCTTGAGTTCGGCGGAGGTGAGGCGTTCGGCCGCCCAGCGGGCCGCGAGACCTTCGACAAGCTGGCGGATGGCGTAGATGTCTTCGACATCCTGGTGGGATATGCCGAGGACGATTGCCCCCTTTTTTGTGGTGGTTTCGACAAGACCTTCCATTTCCAGCAGGCGTATGGCTTCGCGAATCGGGGTGCGGCTGACGCCGAGTTCCTCGGCCAGCTTGGATTCGAGCAGCGTTTCGCCCGGGCCATAGGAGCCGTTGATTATTTGCGATTTGATGTATTTAAATACTTTGTTGCGCAAAGACGCATCGCTGGCGGGGGAAAATTCCGATTCCCGTGACATTGCGCTCCCTCCTCGCGGCTGTTGACCATGTATATTTTATTATACCATTTTCCTGCGCACAAGCCCAGGAAACATCAAATTTTTCAACGCCTGGCGGCCTGTGGAGGTCGATCGGGCGTGTGGAGCGGACAAAAACAAATGTATTTTTCACACGAACATATGTAACAATTTAAGTAATGAAATATTTTTTTGTGAAAACCTCTAGCATTTCTTTACAAGGAATGTTATAATGTACCCAAAAATCAATGTATTAATGGGGGATGGGATACATGTATACGCAAAAAGGCAGCCGCGTCGATCTTGAACTGGTGCTCGAGGAACTTAAGCATGTCGAGCCCGTGCAGACCGTTTTCGCCGAGCACTAAGCGCCGGCACTGCCGCAGGGGTATGCCGCGGGATCCGGGACGGGTCCGGGCGCCCGGCTTTGTGCAGTTGTGACCCGGTTTTCCATTCCCGTACAATACAATTGCTGTTTCAAGCTGCGACAGAGTGGTCGTGGACGCTGTTTTCGCCTGCCGTCCGTCTTGAAAGAGCAGTTGTTATTTTTTTAGCCAGCGGCCTGAGCCGCGTATATTGGGCAACGGAGGAAACGCGATGGGAAAAACGCTGACAGCCAAGATTCTCGCCGCTCACCTTGTGAGCGGCTCGCTTGTTCCGGGGACGGAAATCGGTATCGGCATCGATCAGACCCTGACCCAGGATTCCACCGGCACGATGGCCTACCTGCAGTTCGAGGCCATGGACGTGCCGCGGGTCAGGACCAGGCTGTCGGTGGCGTATGTGGATCATAACACGCTGCAGTGCGGATTCGAGAACGCCGACGACCACCGCTACATCGAAACGGTGGCCGCCAAGCACGGGGTGGTGTTTTCCAGGCCGGGCAACGGCATTTGCCACCAGGTTCATCTGGAGCGATTCGGCCGGCCCGGTTGGACGCTGCTGGGCTCGGACAGCCACACGCCCACCGGGGGCGGCCTGGGGATGCTGGCGATCGGCGCGGGCGGCCTCGACGTGGCCGTGGCGATGGCGGGCGGCGCGTATTACCTGACGATGCCCAAGGTCTGCCGGGTGGAGCTTGTCGGCAAGCTGCCGCCGTGGGTGGCGGCCAAGGATGTGATTCTCGAGTTGCTGCGCCGTCTGACGGTAAAGGGCGGGGTGGGGCGGATTTTCGAGTACGGCGGGCCGGGAGCGGCGACTTTAAGCGTGCCCGAGCGGGCGACGATCACCAATATGGGGGCCGAGCTGGGGGCGACGACGTCGATTTTCCCCAGCGACGAGGCGACCAGGGCGTTTTTGGCCGCCCAGCAGCGAGGCTGCGAATGGGTGCCGCTGGCCGCCGATCCTGACGCGGTTTACGATGAGACGGTGACCATCGATCTCGGCAGGCTGGAGCCGCTGGTGGCGGCGCCCCACAGCCCGGATAATGTGGTGCCTGTGAACGAGGCGGCGGGGACGAGGCTCGATCAGGTGGCGATCGGCAGCTGCACGAATTCGTCGTTCAGCGACCTTTATAAGGTGGCGAAGATCCTCGAGGGCAAGCGGGTCGATCCCGGGGTGTCGCTGGTGATCGCCCCCGGCTCGCGGCAGGTGCTGGGCATGTTGGCCGATTGCGGCGCTCTGGGCGTACTCATCCGCGCCGGCGCCCGCATCCTCGAATGCGCCTGCGGGCCGTGCATCGGCATGGGCCAGGCGCCCCGCTCGGGCGGGGTGTCGCTCAGGACTTTCAACCGCAATTTTCCCGGCCGCAGCGGCACGCCCGACGCCGGCGTATATCTGGCCAGCCCCGAGGTGGCGGCAGCGAGCGCTCTGACCGGGATGATAACCGACCCCCGCCACTTGGGCGCGCCGCCCGCGGTTGTCGGCGACGATGCCGCCGGCCGCAACGCCGGCGACAATCTGTTCGTTTTTCCGCCGGCTAACGGCAACGGCCTGGCGGTGGTGCGGGGGCCGAACATCAAGCCGTTCCCCCGGGCGGCCAAGCCGCCCGCCGAGCTTGCGGCGGCCGTTGTCCTCAAGGCGGGCGACAACGTGACGACCGACGACATCATGCCGTCCCACGCCGGCCTGCTGCCGTACCGTTCGAATATCCCCCACCTGGCCGACTTTTGCTTCAGCGGCCTGGACGCGTCTTTCCCGGCCCGGGCGAAGGCGGCGGGCGGCGGCATTATCGTCGCCGGGTTGAACTACGGGCAGGGTTCGAGCCGCGAACACGCCGCCCTCGTGCCGCTGTACCTGGGCATCAAGGCGGTGATCGCCAAGTCGTTCGCCCGCATTCATCGCGCCAATCTGATCAATTTCGGCATCCTGCCCCTGCTGTTCGCCGACCCGGCCGATTACGACGCGCTGGCCGCGGGCGAGACGCTGACATTCGCGGGGTTGACGGACCAGATCGCGGCCGGGGCGGCTTTGGCGGCGCGGACGGCCGACGGGCGGACGGTGAGCCTGAAGCTGGAGGTGACGCCGCGGGAGCGGGAGGTCATCCTTGCCGGCGGCCTGCTCAACCTGGCCGGGAAGGGAGGCGGCGTCCATGCATAGGGTGACGTTAATTCCCGGCGACGGCATCGGGCCGGAGATCAGCGCGGCGGTTCAGGAGATTTTCGCCGCCGCGGCCGCGCCGGTGCTGTGGGATGTCCACTTTGCCGGCCAGGGCGGCATCGACCGCTGCGGCGACCCGCTGCCGGAGGCGACGATGGCCAGCATCAGGGCAAATAAGGTGGCGCTGAAAGGGCCGCTTACCACTCAGGTGGGGGAAGGGTACCGCAGCATCAACGTCACGCTGCGGCAGACGCTCGACCTGTACTGCAACCTGCGGCCGGTCAAGTCGCTGCCGGGGGTGAGGAGCCGCTACGAGGGCATCGATCTGGTGATCTTCCGGGAAAATACGGAGGATCTTTACGCTGGCGTCGAGCACCGCGTCGGCCGTTACGCGGCCGAGTCGGTCAAGATAATCACCACGGAGGCGTCGGTGCGCATTGCCCAGGCCGCCTTCGCGTACGCGGCCCGGCACGGCCGGAAAAGGGTGACAGCCGTCCACAAGGCCAACATCATGAAGCTGACGGACGGGCTTTTTCTGGCGAGCGCCCGCGAGGTGGCCAAGCTTAATCCGGATATCCGCTACGACGAGGTGATCGTCGACAATCTTTGCATGCAGCTGGTGATGCGTCCGGAGGAGTACGACGTCCTTCTCGCTCCCAACCTGTACGGGGATATAGTTTCCGATCTGTGTGCCGGCCTGGTGGGCGGCCTCGGGGTGGTGCCGGGGGCGAACCTCGGCGAGGGCGGGGCGGTTTTCGAGGCGGTGCACGGCACGGCGCCGGACATCGCCGGCCGGAACGCGGCCAACCCGGCGGCTCTGCTGCTGTCGGCGGCGATGATGCTGGACTACCTCGGCGAGGGGCCGACCGCCGCGCGCATCCGTGCCGCCCTGGAGGCGGTGCTGGCCGAGGGCCGGGCGGTAACGCCCGACCTGGGGGGCAGCGCGACCACCCTGCAGATGACGGATGAGATAATAAGGAAGCTGTGAGAAAACGCCCTGCCGGGATGGCAGGGCGTTTTGTTGTTTTTGATTGCTAAGAATCGCAGACTGTGCGCCGGCAGCGGGGGCTTATCAACGGCCGGAACCTTAAGCGATTTTCTTCTGGAATTTCTTGATTGCGATAGCCAGTACCACAGTTATGAACACCGTTAGGGCCATCACCTGGGTCCACAGGACGGTGATGCCGACGCCTTTGAGGATGATGCCGCGCAGGATCTGGAGGTAGAAGGTGAGCGGCAGGAGGTTGCCCAGCCAGTTGAAGAACAGGGGCATGGATTCGCGGGGGAACATGAAGCCGGAGAGAAGTACGCTGGGCAGGAATACGAAGAAGGACATCTGCATGGCCTGCATCTGGGTTTTGGCGAAGGTGGAGATAAGCACGCCGAGAGCCAGGGAGGCGATGATGAACCATGAGGTGAGCAGGTAGAGGAGGCCAAGGCTGCCGCGGACCGGCAAATCGAAGACGACGATGCCGACGAGGAGGGCGACGGTGGCCTGAACGTAGCCGACGACGATGTAGGGGATGATCTTGCCGAGCATGAGTTCCCAGGTTTTCATCGGCGTGACGATGAGCTGTTCGAGGGTGCCGCGCTCGCGCTCGCGGACGATGGCCATCGAGGTTATCATGACCATCGTCATGGTGAGGACGATGCCGAGGATGCCGGGGACCATGTAAAAGGCGGTGACGAAGTCGGGATTGTACCAGGGACGGATGCGGACGTCAAAGGGCGGGTCGATCTTCTTGCCGGTGACGCCCTGCAGGCGTTTTATCATGATTTCCTGCGATTTTATCTGCCCGACGAGCTGGGCGGCGCTGATGGCCGACGAGGCGGCCATCGAGTCGGAGGCGTCGACGATGACTTGTACGGCAGCGCTGCGGCCGTGTTTGAGGTTTTCGGCGAAGTCGGGGGGGATGACGACCCCTACTTTTGTCCGTCCCGATTCGACGGCGGCGGCGACCTGTTCGTGGCTTGTGGCGATCTCGGTGATGTCGAAGTATTCGCTGGCGGTTAGAGCGGACAGGAAGTCGCGGCTGTCCTGCTGGAGCGACTGGTCGTAGACGGCGGTGGGCAGGTGCTTGACGTCGGTGTTGATGGCGAAGCCGAACACCAGGAGCTGGACGATGGGCAGGCCGATCATCATGGCGAAGGTCAGCCGGTCGCGGCGCATCTGGATGAATTCTTTTATGAGCAGGGCTCTGAGACGTCTCATGCTACCGCCTCCTTGCGGTGGGATTTGACGAGGTAGACGAAGACGTCTTCCAGCGACGGGTCGATGACGGCCGGGCCGTAGGCGGCCAGCCGGCCCTCCTGGCCGGGGGCGGCGAGGACATGGACGCTGGCGCCGAAGGGGTAGACGTCGAGGAAGGGGTCGTCGCCGCCTTCAAGCTCGGCGAGCAGGGCCATGGGCTCGGGGGTGGGGATGGCGAGCAGTGTGCCGGGAAGGCTTTTTTTGAGGTTGGTGGGGGTGTCGCTGGTGAGGAGGGCGCCTTCGTAGATGAAGCCGATTTCGTCGCAGTGCTCGGCTTCGTCCATGAAGTGGGTGGTGACCATGACGGTGGTGCCCTGGCGTGACAGGTCGTAGATGATATCCCAGAAGAGGCGGCGGGATTTGGGGTCTACGCCGCCGGTGGGTTCGTCGAGGAAGAGGATGGGCGGGTTGTGGAGGATGGAGCAGCCGAGGGCCAGCCGCTGCTTCCAGCCGCCGGACAGGTTGGCGACGAGCTCGTGCCGCCGCTTTTCCAGGCCGGCGAGGGCGAGCATGGCGGCGATCCGCTCTTTTTCCACGGCCGGCGGCAGGCTGTACATGCCGGCGTAGAAGGTGAGGTTTTCGCTAACGGTCATGTCGTCGTAGAGGCTGAATTTTTGCGACATGTAGCCGATTTTGTGCTTGATGGCCTCGCTGTCGGCGGCGATGTCGAGGCCGAGGACGCGGCCGCCGCCGGCGGAGGGGGCGAGGATGCCGCAGAGCATGCGGATGGTGGTGGACTTGCCTGAGCCGTTGGGGCCAAGGAAGCCATAGATGCTGCCCTGGCGGATGTTCAGGGTGACGTTGTCGACGGCGGTGAAAGATCCGAAGCGGCGGGTGAGATTGTTAAGCTCGACGGCGTACATGTCAGGCCACCTCGCTTGCGAGGGCGACGAAGACGTCCTCGAGGGTGGGGGGTATCTCGGTCAGCGATATTATGGGGACGCCGGCGGCGTTTAGGGCGGCGCGGACTTCGGCCGCCGCGGCGTCGGCGTCGGCGGCGACGAGATGGTATTTGTCGCCGAAGGGGTTGATGTCGAGCAACGAGCTGTCGGCCAGCAATTGCTTGACGTTTTTGCCGGGGGTGGCGAGTTCCAGCACTTTGTGGGGGTATGCCCGGCGCAGGCCGCGGGGCGAGTCGCAGGCGACGATGCGGCCGTTGTACATGAAGGCCACGCGGGTGCAGAGTTCGGCTTCGTCCATGTAGGGGGTGGAAACGAAGACGGTGGTGCCTTCCTTGTTGAGCTTGTAGAGCATCCGCCAGAATTCGCGGCGTGAAACGGGATCGACGCCGGTGGTCGGCTCGTCGAGGACGTAGAGGAGCGGCCGGTGCATGAGGCCGGCGGCGAGGGCCAGCTTTTGCTTCATGCCTCCCGAGAGGTTGTCGGCCAGGCGGTCTTTGAAGGGCAGCAGGTTGGTGAAGGACAGGATGGCGGTGGCCCGGGACGCGATTTCTCCTTCGTCCTGGCCGTAGAGCGAACCGAGGACACGGATGTTCTCCATGACGGTGAGGTCGCCGTAGAGGCTGAACCGCTGCGGCACATAGCCGAGTTTGTCCTTGACCTCCTCGGGGTTGGCGGCCTCCAGGACGCGGAGGCTGCCGGACGTGGGGGCGAGGATGCCGGTGAGCATGCGGATGACGGTCGTCTTGCCGGCGCCGTCCGGGCCGACGAGGCCGAAGATCTCGCCGGCGGCGACGTTCAGGGAGACTTTGTCGACCGCCAGGTTTGCGCCATAGCTTTTGACGATGCTATCGAAGACGATCATTTTATTACCACATCCGCGGGCATGCCGGGTTTGAGGATGCCTTCGGCGTTGTCGACCTTGACCTTGACGGCGAAGACAAGGTTGGCCCGCTCGCGCTGGGTAATGCTCTGGCGGGGGGTGAATTCGGCGTTCTGGCTGATTTCCTTGATAGCGCCGGGGAAGATGCGGCCGGGGAAGGAGTCGACTCTGACGTCCACCGGCTGGCCGACCTTGATGAGGCCGAGCTGGGTGGAGGCGATGTAGACCTTGACCCGGCAGTCGTTCATGTCGCCGATGGTGGCGATGGCCGAGCCGGGGTTGATGTATTCGCCGTTCTCGAAGTTTTTCGTGAGCACTACGCCGCTTATCGGGCTGGCGACGACGGTGTCGGCGAGCAGGGCGCGGCTGGCGGCGACGATGGCCTGCGATCTTTTGACCTCGATGCGCTGGGCTTCGATGGTGTCGGGTCGGTTGCCTTCTTCGACGAGGCTCAGGCGGGACCGGGCGGCTACGAGGGCGCTTTGGGCCACTTCGTAGCTTGATTGGGCGGCGTCGAGCTGTTGGGCGGAGATGGCGCCGCTGTTGTAGAGGGCCCGGTAGCGCTCGAGGTCGGACTTGGCCTTGTCATACACCGCCTGGGCGGAGGCGAGGCTGGCGGCCGTTTCGCGGCGCTCCTGGCTGCGGGCGCCTTTTTCAAGGTCTTCGAGCTGTACTTTGGCTTTGACGAGGGCGGATTCGTCGCGGAGGAGCTGGGCCTCCAGGTCGGGGCGGGCGATGCGGGCTATCACTTGCCCGGTCTTGACGGTGTCGCCGGCCTCGATTTTGAGTTCGCCGAGGTAACCGTTGACCTTGGGCATGACGTCGGCGCGGGTGACCTCGATGGTGCCGGTGGCGGTGATGCCGTCCTCGCGCGCCATGTAGAGCTTGTAGCCGGCGATGGCGGCGAGGGCGAGGAAGACGACCGCTCCGACGATGATAAGCCGCTTGTTCATTGTTTCTCCCTCCTGATGCCGTTTAGGTAGATGGCGAACGCCTGGGCAACGTACTTTTCGTCGCCGCGGTCGGGAACGGGCAGCAACTGCCGGGCGAGGGGCTTGACGATGAAGTAGAAGTTGAGGATGCCGGCCAGCGATATGCAGGCAAAGTCGACGTCAAGGTCGGGGCGGAAGTCGCCGGCGGCGACGCCGTCGGTCAAGGCCTGGTGGAGAAAGGAATAAATCCGCGGGATATATTTTTTGACGACCGCCTCGAGGCCGCTGGTGGGGCTGGTAAGTTCGCCGTGCATGATGCGAAGCAGGTACGGGCGCCGCTGGTGGACGCCGGCGATCAGCGAGGCGTAGAGGGTGAGGCGCTCGACGGGCGGCAGGGGCGGCATGGTTTTTATGCGCTCGAGCGCCTCGGCGATTGGCTCGAACTGGTACTCCAGCATCGCGTGATAAAGGCCCTCCTTGCCGCCGAAGTGGTATGAGACGGCGGCGACATTGGCGCCGGAAGCCTGGGCAAGATCGCGGACCGATACGGCCGCGAAGCCCTTGTGGGCAAAGAGGGTGGATGCCGCTTCGAGCAACTTGGCGCGGGTATCTTTTTCCATATCGTCACCTCGTAAACAAACGATTGTTTAAAACGTTTGTTTTAAAAGTAGCACGACACGCGCCTGTCTGTCAAGATATTTATGCTAAATAATGGCACAATATTATCGGCCGGTGAAGGCGGGGAATATAGGCAGGTGGAGGCGGGGACGGCGGCGAACAAGGTCGGAAGGCGGCTTTGTCCGCTGGAATATGGAGATATGGATAATAAGGAGTTTTCATGTGTCTGATCGCGTTTGCATATAAGGCCCATCCCCGCTTCAGCCTCGTGGTCGCCGCCAACCGGGACGAGTTCTACCGCCGGCCGACCGCTCCGGCCGGGTTCTGGCCGGAGTGCCCCGGCGTGCTTGCCGGGCGGGACCTGGACCGGGGCGGGACATGGCTGGGGGTGACCCGCGACGGGCGGTTCGCGGCTCTGACGAATTATCGCGACCCGGCCGAGAACCGGCCCGACGCCCGGTCGCGCGGCGAGCTGGTGCGCGATTATCTATGCGGTGCGCTGACGCCCCGCGGGTACCTGGAGCGGGTGCGGGCCGCCGGTGGGGAATACAACGGGTTCAATCTGCTGGTTGGGGACTCAACGGGTTTGTGGCACTATTCCAACCGTACGGGCGTTGCTACGGCGGTGACGCCCGGCGTCCACGCCCTGAGCAATCATCTGCTCGATACGCCGTGGCCGAAGGCGGCGAGGGCGAAAGCGGGGCTGACTGAATGCCTGGCCGGCGCGGACGAGGACCTCGCGGCGGGGCTGTTCGCGGTGCTGGCCGATGACGTGCCGGCGCCTGACGCGGCCTTGCCGGATACGGGGGTGGGGCTGGCGTGGGAGCGGATGCTGTCGCCGGTCTTTATCGCGAGCGCCGATTACGGGACACGCTCGTCGACAGTGGCGCTGCTGGGCGAGGGCGGGGCGTGGTTCGCCGAGCGCACTTGGCCGGGCGGGACGGAGCGGGTATATCGGTTTTAAGTGTGGTGGAGCAGGCATCGGTTGCGCGGCTTTTCGCCGGGGCGGACGAATTGTTTTGCGGCGGCGGCGCAAGCTAGACAGTAGGTGGTCTAGGCGGGGAGGACGGGATGCTGCAGGAGCGATGGGCCGCGTTGGCGGCGAGAATCGGCGGCTGCACGGACGCGGCGCGGGAGGTTTATGAGGCGGTGGCCGGCGCGTACGGGAGCGGGGCGCGGTTTTATCACGGGTTTGAGCATCTGCGGTGCTGTCTGGCCGAGTTGGATGTGGCCGCCGGCTATGCCGCCGACCCGGATACGCTTGAGTATGCTTTGTGGCTGCATGATTTGGTGTGCGAGCCCGGCAGCACGGCCAACGAGACGCTTAGCGCCGCCGCCGGCCATTTTTTCGCCGGGCGGCTGGGCGCGCCGCCGACCTTCGCCGACCGTGCCGCGACCCTTATCCTCGCGACCCGTCACGACCGGCCGCCGGTGGATGGTGACACCGCCCTGCTGCTTGATATCGACCTGGCGGTGTTGGGTGATCCGTGGCCGGCGTTCGCCGCTTACGAGGCGGGCGTCAGGCGCGAGTACGCGTATGTGGCGGCTCCGCTCTACGCCCGCCGCCGACGGGCGTTCCTCCGCTTGCTGCTGGCGCGTGACGGCATTTTTCACAGCGCATTTTTCCGGGAGCGCTGCGAGGGGCAGGCCAGGCGCAACCTGGAACGCTTGCTGGCCGCGCTGTGACGAGGGCCGCAAGGATTAGCAGGAGCGCCGGATAATGGCGACGAAGTAATCTGTTAAGATATATTTCCGGGAGGCGAAAGGCGATGGGTTTTATGATGAAGGATAATATCACCTGGGTGGGCAAGGTCGACTGGGAGCTTCGCCGCTTCCACGGCGAGGAATACCATACCGAGCGGGGCTCGAGTTATAATTCCTATCTGGTCAGGGACGAGAAGACGGTGCTGATCGACACCGTCTGGGCGCCGTTCGCCAAGGAGTTCGTCGCCAAGCTCAAGCGCGAGATCGATCTGAAAAAGATCGACTATATCGTCGCCTGCCATGGCGAGATCGACCATAGCGGCGCCCTGCCCGAGCTGATGCGCGAGATCCCCGACACGCCCATTTACTGCACGGCCAACGCGGTCAAGTCCATAAAGGGGCAGTACCATCAGGACTGGGATTTCCGGACGGTGAAGACGGGCGACAGGCTTAGCCTCGGTTCGAAGGAACTGGTGTTCATTGAGGCGCCGATGCTCCACTGGCCGGACAGCATGTTCTGCTACCTGACGGGCGACGCGGTGCTGTTCAGCAATGACGCTTTCGGCCAGCACTACGCGTCGGAGAAGATGTTCAACGATCTGGTCGATCAGGGCGAGCTTTACCAGGAGGCGCTCAAATACTACGCCAATATCCTTACGCCGTTCAGCAGGCTGGTGGACAAGAAAATCAAAGAGGTTGTCGGCCTCGGGCTGCCGGTGGCGATGATCGCGCCCAGCCACGGCATTATCTGGCGGGACAACCCCCTGCAGATTGTGGAGATGTACGCCAAATGGGCGGCCGATTACCAGGAGAATCAGGTGACGATCATATACGACACGATGTGGAACGGCACCCGACGCATGGCCGAGGCGATCGCCCAGGGCATCGGCGAGGCCGACCCGGCGGTAACGGTGAAGCTTTTTAACTCGGCCCGGTCCGACAAAACGGGTATCATCGGCGAAGTTTTCAAGTCCAAGGCGATTGTCGTCGGCTCGCCGACGGTCAACAAAGGGGTACTGTCGTCGGTCGCCGGCATTATGGAGGAGATCAGGGGCCTGGGGTTCAAGAACAAGAAGGCGGCGACGTTCGGCGCCTACGGCTGGAGCGGCGAGGCGACCAAGGTCATCGGCGAGGAGCTCGAAAAGGGCGGCTTCACTCTGGTGGGCGACGGCGTGCGGGAGTTGTGGTATCCCGGTGAAGAGGCGATCGCCAATTGCGTGCGGTTCGGTCGCGAACTGGCGGGCAAGCTGTAGCGCCGAGCCCTTCCGCGGCCTGGTTTCGCGGCTGGTCGGGAGACGTTAAAATTCCGCTTGCACTTTCGGGGGATTGTGTTAAAATCATAGCGTATGTTTGATGGGTGTCTGACGAAGAACCCGACTTGAGCCGGTTACTTTGGGCGGAGTCCGGGTTCTTCAGTCTGCGGAAATTGAAGGTTTCCGCTAGGACCAGAAAGGCGGGGTGATTTACATGCAATCCTATTTTAAGCTCACCCGGGCGGCGACCGAGTCGCTGGCGGAAAAGTACGGCACGCCGCTGCTGGTCCTGTCGCTCGACCAGGTGAAGGCTAACTACCGGTTCCTTACCGAGCACCTGCCCGGCGTGAAGGTCCACTACGCGGTGAAGGCTAACCCCGAGCGGCGCCTGGTGGCGGCGCTGGCGGAAGAGGGCGCGCGCTTCGATGTCGCTTCCGACGGCGAGATGCTCGACCTGGCGGCGATGGGCGTGTCCCCCGACCGCATCATCTACGCCAATCCGATCAAAACGGCCGGCGGACTGGCGGTTGCCCGCCGCACCGGCGTTAATAAGTTCACCTTCGACAGCGAAAACGAGATCGGCCGCATCGCCCGGGCCATTCCCGGCGGTACGGTGCTGCTGAGGATCAAGGTCGAAAATCCGCAGGCGCTGGTCGATCTCAACAAGAAGTTCGGCGCTCCGCCCGAGGATGCCCTGCGCCTTCTTCGGCTGGCCCGCGAGCAGGGCCTGGACGTCGCCGGGCTGTGTTTCCACGTCGGCAGCCAGTCGATGAGCGCCAAGGCGTATACCGACGCCATCAAGGTCTGCCGGCGGCTGGCCGATGCGGCGGCGGCCGACGGGTTCAAGCTGCGTTATCTCGATATCGGCGGCGGGTTTCCCATTCCCACTCCGCAGGATAATGTCGACGTGGCGGCGATGGCGTCCGAGATCCGCGCGTCGCTGGCGGCGTCTTTCCCGGATACCGAGATATGGAGCGAGCCGGGGCGCTTTATCTGCGGTACGGCCGTCAACCTCATCACCAGCGTGATCGGTATCCAGACCCGCAACAGCCAGCTGTGGTATTTCCTCGACGAGGGGCTTTACGGGACTTTTTCGGGGGTGATTTTCGATCACTGGGATTTCGAGCTGGAATCCTTCCGCGCGGGCGAACGGATCGCCGCGACCTTCGCCGGTCCGAGCTGCGACTCGTTCGATGTGATGTTCCGCGATAAGCCGACGGTGCCGCTGGCGGTGGACGACGTAATTCTGGTGCCCAACTGCGGTGCGTATACTTCGGCGTCGGCGACGACTTTCAACGGTTTTTCCAAGGCGAATATCCTCATCTGGGAGGAAGTCCGGGCCGGGTTGGCCGTAAAGGTGTAGCTTTTTCGCAATAAAGAGGTTGGGCTTTAAAGCCCAACCTCTTTTGTGTCTCTGGCTATTGATAACGCCGCGCCCGCCTGCTATTCGCCGAGGAGGAGGCGGAACCGCAGGCTGCCGACGAGCCCCGTGCGGCGGTGGTAGTCGCGGTATTCGGGGAAGGTGGCGAGCAGCAGTTTTTCCTCCCGCTTGAGCCTGAGGACGAGTATGGCGATGTGGGCCACGGAAACGGCGATCATCGGCAGGGAGGGGAACATCATTATGTTGGCGGCGGCCCAGACGATGTAGCACATGTACAGGGGGTGGCGGGAGTATTTGTAGATGCCGTGGGCGACGACGCCGTGGGCTTCGGGGAGAACGGTAAGACAGTCTTTCAGGCAAAGGAGCGCCCACAGGATGAAGGGGTATGGCAGGAGGGCGACAACGCCGCCCGCCTGCCGGAGGGAGGGGGCGAGGGGAAAATCCGGTACCGGATAGCCGATGGCGACGGCGCTGCCGACGAAACCGAGTGAGCCGACGACGCCGAGCAAAAAACCGTACGGGGAGGTATCGATGTCTTTGGGCCGATTGAAGGAGCTTTTGACGAGGAAGTAGATGTCGAGCAGCGAAACGACAACAGCCACGCCGCCCCAGAGCAGGTGGCGGCCGGAGGCGGGCAGGGAGGCCAGCCGCGCGAGGACCACCAGGAGGCAGAAGACGGTGATGACGGCGTTCGCGGTGTAGCGGATATGGTTGGCGGACATGACTCCAGCTCCTTTCCGGTGGATGTGATTTATGGTTTTCTCGAAACGACGCCCGCGTTCCTTGAGACCGCGGGTTCAATTTGCCGGGACCGCCGTCCCAGAGAGGGGGGCAGAAGGATTATTTCGCCCCCCCCTGTCACGCGGCTGTCATAATTTGCCCTTATTCTGGGGTCAGGACCAAGAAAGGGGAAATATGACAATGAAGAAACTGACGGCGATGGTTATCATGGTGTCGATCCTCGTTTTCTGCAGCGGCTACGCGTTCGCCTGGTCCCCGCAGCTCCAGGGCAGGCCGGACGGGTTCCGGCCCGGGCACAGCAGGGGAATCTTCATCTGGCGGGACGGCGACGGATTCCATCTGCGCACGACCACGCGCGGGCAGGGTCACGTTTTCAGCGGGGTCATCCGCACCGACGGCCGTTTCGGCGCTGTGCGCGACAAGGGCGAGGAGAGGAACGATTTTCACTATCTGAGCAATGACCGCGACACGATCACGTTCCGTTACCATACAAAGGGAGGCGCGGACGGGCTGGATTTCAAGGTGAAGGACGGCGACCGCCTGACTCTGGACCTGTTCATGGACGGCCACCGGATCGATACTCGGGAGATTTATGTGGGGCACCGGGGCTGGCATCCCCGTCACAGCGATTTTACTTTGCGGCGGTAAATTTTGCCTCGGCCGAGAGGAGTAGGGCGGGCGGGGCAGAATATATCGGTAGCGTATGATTGACGGGACCGCCCGCCGCGAGGAGGCTGAGGTGCCTGTGAGGAAGCGAAGCATTGCCGGGAAGGCAGGGCTGCCGCCGGAGTCTTTGGTTCATGTCGGCCGCGATTACGGCCGGGACACCAGGGTTACGGTGCTCGACTACGACGCCGCCGGCGCCCGGGAGCGGGCCGCAGGCGATGTCGCGGTCCTGGCGGCGCCCCGGGCGGCGAATGCGGTGACGTGGATAAGTGTGGACGGGCTCCACAACGTGGGCCTTATCGAGAAGATAGGCGCCGCGTTCGCCATCCACCCGCTGGTGCTGGAGGATATTCTGAACACCCACCAGCGGCCCAAGCAGGAGGATTACGGCGATTACCTCTATATCGTGTTCCAGGCGTTCGTTCTCGAGCAGGACGGGACGATGGCCGGCGAGCAGGTGAGTATGATCGTGGGCGACGGCTATGTGCTTTCTTTCCAGGAGAGCGGCCGGGAGCTTTTCAAGGCGGTCCGCGAACGGATCAACAGCGGCAAGGGCCGCATCCGGCGCGAGGGGGCCGATTATCTGGCCTATTCGCTGATCGACACGATCGTCGACAATTACTTCGTAGTGCTAGAGGACCTGGGGGAACGGCTGGAGGATCTGGAGGACACCCTGGTTACCCGGCCGGGGCAGGGGACGCTGCAGGACATTCATTACCTCAAGCGGGAGATGCTGTTTTTCCGCAAGGCGCTCTGGCCGCTCAGGGAAGTGATCGGCGCGCTGAGCCGCGGCGAGTCGCCGCTGATCAGGCAGACGACCCTGCCATATGTCCGCGATGCGTACGATCACACCGTTCAGGTCATCGATACGCTGGAGACTTACCGCGACATTCTGTCAGGCATGCTGGACATTTACCTGTCGAGCGTCAGTTACCGGCTGAACGAGGTTATGAAGCTGCTGACGATCATCTCGACCATCTTTATCCCGCTGACGTTTCTCGCCGGGGTTTACGGGATGAACTTCCGGTATATGCCTGAGCTGGAATGGGAGTATGGGTATCCCGCGGTATGGGCGGTGATGATTCTGGCGGGACTGGTGATGGTGCGCTATTTCCGCCGGCGCGGCTGGCTGTGAGGAATATTGGTTTGGGGGGCGGCCCGGAGGGGCCGCTTTTTTATTTATTGTTGAAAAGGCCCCGGCCGTTCACGAACGGGTAGAGAAGCACGCAGCGTCAGACCAAGTTTTTCAGCGGTCCGGGAGTTCGGTGGGTCCGTGGTCCCAGAAAAACGAGACTGTTCCCAGCGCCGGTTTAAGGCCCTGGTCGGATGAGGCGGCAGGGGGTTTGCGCTACAATTAAAGCATGACAGGAGTGGATCATTGGAGGGGAAGACGTGGCAAAGTTATCACCCAAGGGGCTGGTCGCCGTTGCCCTGGTTTTCAGCCTGGCAGCGGCCGTGCTTGTCTATAGCTATCTTAAGGGCCTGGCCGATCAGACCGTAAGGCAGGGGCTGCCGGTGGTGGTGGCTAAGGCCGATATTCCGCCGAAGACGAAAATGACCGCCGATATGCTGCAGGTGGTGAACGTGCCGCCCGAGTATATCCAGCCGGGAGCGGTGCAGGAGGTCGGCAAGGCTGTGGGCGCGGTGGTCCGCGATAAGATCGTCGCCGGCGAACAGATCACCCAGCGGCGGCTGTTCATCGCGGGCCAGTCGTCCGGGTTCACGGGGATTATACCGCCGGACAAGCGGGCGGTGTCGGTGGCGGTGACGGAGGTGACCGGCGTGGCCGGTCTCGTCAGGCCGGGCGATTACGTGGATGTGATCGTGACATTCGACACCAATATCATCGGTGAGCATCTTAGCCAGATTTTCCTCCAGAATGTCAGGGTGCTGGCCGTTAACCGCGAGACCGAGACCGGCGCGCCCGAAGGCGCGAAGAAGGAGGCGTCGTCCAAGATGACGGTGACGCTGGCGGTGTCGCCCGACGAGGCGGCCAGGCTTACGGTGGCCGAGGAAAAGGGCAAAATCCGGCTGGTGCTGAGGCCCTATCTGCCGAGCGACGTGATGGTGGTAACCAACGCGCTGAAGCCGCGCGATATCGTGAACGCCTCCGCTCCTCCGGCGGCCCCTCAGGCTGCGACGGGCGGGGCCGCTCCGGCACCGTCACCCAAGGGTATTCAGGTTATCCGCGGTACAAAAACGGAAATGATTCCGGTCAACTGAGGCCGGCGGAGGTTTTGCGATGAAACGGGGAATTGTGAGGATAATCGCGCTGCTGCTGCTCTGTTTCGCCTTCCAGCCGACGCCGGCGTCGGCTAATGAGAAGATTTCGGTGGCGGTCAGCCAGTCCCGGCTGTTCAATATCAGCGGGGTGGAACGGGTGGCGGTGGCCAATCCCGAGGTGGCCGACGTGCTGGTCGTGTCCGGTTCCGAGGTGTTGATCGTCGGCAAGCAGCCGGGGGTGACGACGCTGCATATCTGGTCGGCGGCCGGCCGGGGCAGCTACGATGTGGAGGTCGGCACCAACGACACGCAGATCGCCAATGATATCAAGGCTATTCTGGGGTATCCCGACATCCGCGTGAGCAAGGTGGGCAAGAACGTCATCCTCGAGGGCGGCGTCAATGACCAGTACCAGAAGCTGCGGGCCGAGAAGGTAGCCGGCGCTTACGGCGAAAAGGTCGTGAACCTGCTGGAGATCGTAAGGCCGGTGCAGGTGAAGATCGAAGCGCGGGTGATCGAGATAAATCGTTCGAAGACCGACAATCTGGGCATCAAGTGGGGCAACGACCCCACCAACCCCGGTACCTTCCGGGCCGGGCAGACGCCGCAGAAGGACTGGAAGGTCACTTATGGCGACGGTTCCTCGGGCTACGTCTACAACAACGCCCTAATCGATTCCAAGCCATACGGGAAAACGTGGGGCGGGCACGGCGGCTACTGGGACGTCAACGCCCAGCTCGACGCGCTCGTCAAGCAGGGGTTGGCCAAGATACTGTCCCAGCCGAACGTGATCACGCTGAGCGGCGAGAAGGCCAACATCCTCGTCGGCGGCGAGATACCGATTCCGATAGCGATGCTCAATGGCGCGATATCGGTGGAATGGAAGCAGTTCGGCATCAAGCTCGAAATTTCGCCTGAGGTCAACAGCGAGGGCCTGATCAACAGCAAGATAAAGGCGGAGGTCAGCACGGTCGACTGGAGCAGCGATCATAAGATCGGTCTCAGCCAGAATTTCCAGATTCCGCCGATCAACACCCGCCGGGCCGAGGCCAGTATCGCCCTGTCCTCCGGCCAGACGATGGCTCTCGGCGGCCTGATCGCCAGCGAAACGCTGAAGGATGTGACGAAGGTTCCGGGGCTGGCCGATATACCCATCCTCGGCAAGCTGTTCACCAGCAAGTCGTTCAGCCGCCATGAAACCGAGCTTGTCATCCTCATTACGCCGACGATCGTCGATCCCCGGGAGTACGTGCCCGGTATGACGACCGAGATGAAGGACATGGTGAAAGAGGACCCGTATGCCGACGGACAAAAGAAAAATGCGCCGGGAGGTAAGCGAGATGGCGGCAAAGATTAAGGTTCTCATTGTCGACGATGTCGAGGCCACCAGGGACAGTATAAGAAAGCTGCTGGCTTTCGATCCGGATATCGCCGCCGTCGACCAGGCCGGGACAGCCGAGGAGGCGATCGCCAAGGCCAGGGCGGTCCAGCCGGAAGTCATCCTTATGGATATCAACATGCCCGGCATGGACGGGCTGTCGGCCACCGCGCTGCTCGGCAACGAGGTGCCCAACGCCTGCGTCATCATCATGAGCGTGCAGGGCGAGCAGGAGTACCTGCGCCGGGCGATGCTGGCCGGTGCCAAGGATTATCTCATCAAGCCGTTCACCGGCGACGAGCTGCGGCAGGCGATAAAACAGGTACACGCGAGCGAGCAGAACCGGCGCAAGGTTATCCCGCTTGAGGCACGGCAGCCTGCGGCCGGCAAGGTTATAACCGTTTTCAGCACCAAGGGCGGGGTGGGCAAGACGACCATCGCCACTAATCTGGCGGTGGCGCTTGGGACCAGGTCCAGGCAAAAGGTGTGTATTGTCGACGCCGACCTGACTTTCGGCGATGTCAGCCTGTTCCTTAACGTTCTGCCGAGAGCGACGGCGGCCGATCTGGCGGCCGACGGGGAAGCTCTGGAGACCGGCCAGCTGTCCGGGTACCTGACCCGCTACGACGATTATGTGGACGTGCTGGCGGCCCCGCTCCGACCGGAGCAGGCGGAGCTCGTCACCGCCGCTCACCTGGGCGCGGCGCTTAAAGCGTTGCGCGGCGCTTACCGGTATGTGATCGTCGATACCGCCCCGTCCTTTGGCGAGGCGATGCTTACGGCCCTCGACGAGGCCGACCAGATACTGGTGATTTCTTCTCTTGACCTGCCGACGATCAAAAACGTCAAGCTGTGCCTGGAGATAATGGATTCGCTGGCGTATAGCGGCGAGAAGGTGAAGCTGGTGCTGAACCGGGCCACCGGCGAGGGCGGCATGGATGTGCGGGAGGTGGAGGAGAGTCTGCGGCGTCCCTTCGCCGCTGTTTTGCCGAGCGACGGCAAGGTGGTGGTGCCGTCGGTCAACCGCGGCATTCCTTTTGTTGTCACCAACCCCGAGGCGGGAGTTTCCCAGGGGATTTTCAACCTTGCGAAAGGCGTTGCCGGCGAGGCCGCCGGACACGAGGAGCCTCGCGGGGTGGTGCACCGCCTGAAACGGCTGCTGGGCTGACGTGAGGATGTGAGCGAAAATGCCTTTTATGATCGCTGCGGTTACTTTTCTGGCGGTGCTGACCGTGCTGGCGGCGCTGATTTATTACCTGTCTTCGTCCCGCCGGGAGCTCGTCGGGCGGCTGAGCCGTTACGTCGAGCTGCCGGCGGCGGGGGATGTGCCGCTTAAGGTGTCGCTGGGCGGCGCGGGCCTGTCAGGCTGGCGCGCTTTCGTGCGGCGGATGAGCAGGCACTTCGAATCGCCCCGCCGCTCGCGTACCGTCGAGCGGAAGCTGGTTCAGGCCGGACTGCCGCTCCGCGCAGCGGAGTTTATGGTAATATGCGCCGGGGCGGCCGGGCTGGGCGCGCTGCTGCTGCTGACTACTTCCGGCGGCAAGTTGGCCGCGGCCGTCATCGGCGGCTGCGGCGGTTTTATCGCGCCGCATATCGCCGTGCGCATTAAAGCGGCCAAGCGCCTGAGGCTGTTCAACGACCAACTGGGCGACGCCCTCGTGCTGACGGCCAATTCGCTGCGCACCGGCTACAGCTTTCTGCAGGCCCTCGAGATGGTGGCGAGGGAGATGCCGGAGCCAATCGCGGGCGAGTTCGCCCGCACCCTCAAGGAGATGGCCCTGGGGATGACGACCGATCAGGCGATGAATAATCTTGCCCGCCGGATGGACAGCGACGATCTCGACCTTGTTGTCACCGCGGTGCTTATTCAGCGGCAGGTGGGAGGTAATCTGGCGGAGGTGCTGGACAACATCGCCGGCACCATCCGGGCGCGCGTCAAGCTCAAGGGCGAAATCCGCACGCTGACCGCCCAGGGCCGCGCTTCCGGGGTCGTGCTGGCCGCGTTGCCGGTTTGCGTCGGGCTGGCGGTTTTCGTTATCAATCCCGGCTACATCAGCCTGCTCTTTACCCATCCGATCGGCCAGGCGATGACGGGCGGCGCGATCGTCGGCCAGCTTTTCGGCGCGCTGGTCATCCGCGAGATTATCAATATCAAGCTTTAGCGGCAAAACGCCGTCCGGAGGGACCGGCGCGGGCGGCATTGATAAATGTGGGCGGACTTGGCTTTTGCCAAGTCTTTCTCATGGGCGCCCGGCAGGGATATATGCCGCCTGACGCGAATTGACCCGGAAAGAGTGTGCGGAAGGGTGGCCTTATGCAAAAGCTCGACGTCAAAATACTCGACAAGATCGTCAAGCAGACGATCGCGGCCGTGGAAAAGGGCAAGTCGCAGATTTTCGATATTTACGAGGCGGCCCGTACCGAGATGGAGAACGTCAAGAAGGACCTTGAGAGGATCAAGCAGGAGACGACCGAGGTCATCGCCCGCGTCGACGGTCTGGAGAAGAAGGAGCGGCGGGCCCGCCTGCGACTGGCCGAGGTTCACCGCAATTTCCGGGTTTTCAGCGAGGAGGACATGAAGCAGGCCTACCAGGACGCCGAGAACGTGCGCGTCGACCTGGAGGTGGCCCGCGAACAGGAGCGGAATCTCCGCCGCCAGCGGGACGATATGGAGCTGCGACTGCGCAACCTGAAGGATACGCTGCAGCGGGCCGAGGGACTGGTGACCCAGGTGGGCGCCGCGCTGGGCTTTCTGGGCGATCATATGGAGACGGTGCTGACGCAGATCGATTCCCTGCAGCAGCGGCAGGCGTTCGCCGCCAAGATCATCAGGGCCCAGGAGGAGGAGCGGCGGCGGGTGGCGCGGGAGATCCACGACGGGCCGGCTCAGGCGATGGCCAATGTCGTCTTCCGGGCGGAGGTGTGCGAGCGGCTGCTGGAGAACGATCTCGCCCGGGCGCGGGAGGAGCTTAAGGATCTGCAGGAACAGATCAGATATGTATTGAAGGAAACGCGCAAGATCATCTTCGGGCTCAGGCCGATGACGCTCGACGACCTGGGCCTGGTGCCCACGCTGCGGCGGGTGCTGGACACGCTGCGGGAGCGGTCGGGGGTTTTCCCGGAAATCAAGGTGACGGGCGAGGAGAAACGGCTGAGCACTCACCTGGAGGTCGGCCTTTTCCGGACGGTGCAGGAGGCGCTGACGAATATCGAGAAGCATGCCAAGGCTTCCGCCGTCCTGGTTAGGATCGATTACCGTCCGACGATGGTGACCGCGCTCATCGAGGACGACGGGCAGGGCTTCGACCCCGGCGCCGACCGGAGCGGGACGGAGAGTTTCGGCATCATGGGGATGCAGGAGCGCATCTCGCTGCTGGGGGGCGAATTTTCGATCAGGTCGCAGAAGGGAAGAGGCACGAAGGTGCTGCTCAAGGTGCCGCTGAAGGGCGAGTAGTATAGGACCAACAACCCTGTATTGTCTGGGACCGGGCGACGCCCAAGCTGAGACCATCCGACCAGTAAAGATAAGACTTGCGGTCGATGGCGGGGCGCGGGCGGAGTGCTACAATGAAATCACAATCTGGTCCCCAATTTTAATTTACAATACAGGAGGAAAGACAAATGATGAACGTGTGGAATTATCTTCGTAACCAAAAAGGGCAAGGCATGGTCGAATACGGTCTGATCCTCGCCCTGATCTCGATCGCCGCCATCACCCTGATGCCTCAGGTCGGCACCGCGATCAACAACGCCTTCAACTCCGTCGTCACCGCCCTCTAATCGATGCTTCGATGGCCCCCTGGCTACAGCCGGGGGGCTTTTTCGTCCGGGACGAAAATCCCAGACGGGGAATGGGACTTCCTCCTTAGAAGAATAAGACTGTGGCACGATGCCGGCCGAGCCTGGCGGTGCTAGAATAAGGGTAAGATAAAGTGGCCCGGCTGTCCGCTGCGGCGGACGCGGGAATAGGCGCGAGGAGGTAAAGGCATGCAAGCGATTGTTCGGTATATCCGCAGTCACAGGGGTCAATCGGTGGTCGAGATAGCGCTGGCGCTGCCGTTTCTCATGCTGGTGCTGGCCGGCATGTGCGATTTTGGGCTGTATATGTACAAGACCACCCTGGCCAATGAGGCCGCGCGGGCCGGGGCCAGGGCCGCCACCCTGCACAAGACTAATGAAGACATAATTGCGGCTGCGAAAAAGGCCACCCCCCTGCGGTTTGATAATAACGCGGAACCGACCGTCAAACCGGTTCCCCTGGCCGAGGAAGCCCGGACCAGCGACAGCGAGGTCACCGTCACCGTCGAAGGCCAGCACAGTCTGCTGACAAAGGATATTGCCGGGATATTCGGGAGCGGTACGGTTACCATCAAGGGCACCGCCACCATGCGCATGGAATAGCGGAAGGAGCTGGCTGATATGTTGATGAAGGTGTTCAGGGAACAACGGGGCAGCTCCCTGGTGATGGTGGCTGTCGGCATGGTTTTCCTGCTCCTTATGGCCGGCCTGGTGATCGATGTCGGCAACTTATACCTTGAGAAGACCATCGCTCAGAACGGCGTCGACGCCGCCGCTCTGGCCGGGGCCACCGCCCTGCCCGATCAGGCGGCCGCCACGAGCCGGGCCGATCATTACGCCGATCTCAACAGGCTGAGCAATGGCACGCTTACCCCCGATTTCAGCAAGGGAGCGGGGCGGATCGATCTCACCTATACCAAGATTGTCGATACTTTTTTGATGAAAATAGCCAATTATTTTTATAGCGGCAGCTACGACAAGGTCACCGTCCGGGTGGCCGCGGCCGCCAAACGGAAGTACGGGGGCGGGCCGTTCGCCTATACCATTTTTTCCGGCAGCGACTTTGATATGCTGCCCCTCAACGGCAGCCGGCTTTATGTCGACGGTTCCGTCCACTCGGACGCCGACCTGAGGATCAACGGCTGCGATATCACCGTCACCGGCGTGGCCGAAGCCCACGGTATCGTAAGGGTGAACGGCAGCCAGCTCAATATTCCCACGCAGATTTCCAACGCCCCGAGGATAGCCATGCCTGATTTCAGTCAGCAGATCAGCGATCAGGCCGCCGCCGTCAACCATGTATTCAACGGCGATAAAACTTATAACGGCGGACCGATAAGTGTCGACGGCTCGATCCACGTCAACGGGTCGGTGACGCTCAACGGCAACACGATCAGCGGCACGGGCGCCATCCTGGCCAGCGGCGGGGACATCAACATCAACGGCAATATCATCAACAGCACAACGGGCGATCAGGTCTGCCTGTATTCCCAGACTGGCAGCATCCATATCAACGGCAACAATATTACTGTCAACGGGATTATCTACGCCCCCAACGGCGATATTCAAATCAACGGCAGCAACATCACCGTGAACGGCCGTATTGTCGGCAACACCGTGAAAATCAACGGCAGCAACTTCCGGGTCAACGGTCAGAATGTGGAGGTTACCTCCCTGCCGTCTACCGGTAGCGTGCTTATCGAATAACGGGGGATAGACCTATGTCGCTCCTACGGCGTTTGGAGGCCAAGCAAAACGAGGTCAGCCCGGCTGTCAAAGACAGGCCCAAGGCTCCCGCCGCCCTGAGGCTTGATCCCTATCAGGGGCTGAAAATGCGTATCCACAAGCGGATCGTCGACGAGCTGAGCGCCGAGGAGAGCAAGCTGCTGACCGACAAGGACGCCGACCGGCGGCAGCTTAACGATATCGTAGCGAGGCTGGCGAACGCCCTGATGGACGAGGAGTCGGCGCCGGTGCCCCGCGGCGAGCGGGCCCGCATCATCACCGAGGTGGTTGACGAGGTCCTCGGCTACGGGCCGATCGACCCGTTGCTCCAGGATGAGACGATTTCCGAGGTGATGGTCAACGGGCCGGCGCAGGTGTACGTGGAGCGCAAAGGCAAGCTCATCCTTACCGACGTGCGTTTCCGCGACGACGCCCATATCTTGCATGTTATCGAGAAAATCGTCGCCCCGCTGGGCCGCCGCATCGACGAGGGTTCGCCGATGGTCGACGCCCGGTTGCCGGACGGCTCGCGCGTCAACGCGATCATCCCGCCGCTGGCCCTTAAAGGGCCGTGCCTGACGATCCGCAAGTTTGCCAAGGACCCGCTTACGGTGAACGATCTTGTCAATTTCGGGACGATGACCCGCGATATGGCTGACTTCCTGCAGGCCTGCGTCGAAGGAAAGCTCAACATTGTCGTGTCCGGCGGCACAGGTTCCGGCAAGACTACGACCCTCAACGTCCTGTCGTCGTTCATTCCCGGCGACGAGCGCATTGTCACGGTGGAGGACGCCGCCGAGCTGCAGCTTCGTCAGGAGCATGTGGTGACGCTGGAAACGCGCCCGCCGAACATTGAGGGCAAGGGCGCGATAACGATGCGCGACCTGGTGCGCAATTCGCTGCGGATGCGGCCCGACCGCATTGTGGTGGGCGAGGTGCGCAGCGGCGAGGCGCTCGATATGCTGCAGGCGATGAACACCGGCCACGACGGCTCGCTGACCACCGGCCACGCCAACAGCCCGCGCGACATGCTCAGCCGTCTGGAAACGATGGTGCTGATGGCCGGTATGGATCTGCCGGTGCGGGCCATCCGCGAGCAGGTCGCTTCGGCGGTCGATCTTATCGTGCAGCAGGCCCGCCTGCGGGACGGCAGCCGCCGGGTGACCCACCTCACCGAGGTGCAGGGCATGGAGGGCGACGTTATCACCCTGCAGGACATATTCGTGTTCGAGCAGACCGGCAAGGACGAGACGGGCCGTATTACCGGCCGCCTCAAGCCGACCGGAATAAGGCCGAAGTTTGTAGAGAAGCTGGCCGCCAACGGCATTCAGCTGATTCCTGAGGTATTCATGGTCAAATAGGCGGTGAAAAAATGCTGTTTCTTATCGCCACCATCACCTTCGCTACGATATTTATGCTGACGTATCTGCTGGTTTCCGCCTATGCGCCGCTGTGGGGCGGGCAGGTCACGCTGCGGTTGAGGGCCCTCGATAGCATGGCGGAGGCCGATGTCCCGGACGAGGAGATGACCAAGCCCTTCAGTCAGCGGGTGCTGGCTCCGGTGACAGGCAGTTTCGCGGGCTTTTTTCTGCGGTTTACGCCGCAATCGACCAAGCGGATGACCGAGGAACGGCTGGCGGCCGCCGGCGGGTTCGGTGGCCTGAGCGCCGGCCAGTTCCTCGTTCTGACGGGCTTCACGGCCGTGGGTCTGGCCATAATCAGCGCTGTGGTCGCCGATTCGGCCCATCTGCCGGCGAATAAGACGGCCGGTTATGCGATATTTGCCCTGGCGGTCGGGCTGGTTTGGCCGTTTTATGTTCTAAACCGCAGGGCCGCCGCCCGCAAAGCCAGTATGCAGAGGGATTTGCCCGACGTGCTCGATATCCTGACGGTCAGTGTCGAGGCTGGTCTCGGCTTCGACGGCGCGCTGGCCAAGCTGGCGGAGAAGATGCATGGGGCGTTGGTGGACGAATTCACCCGCGTGCTGCAGGAGATCAGGGTGGGGGTGCCGCGCCGCGCCGCTCTGCACGCGCTGGCGCTGCGCTGCGATGTCCCCGACGTATCTTTGTTCGTCACAGCCCTTATTCAGGCTGACCAGCTTGGGGTCAGCGTCGGCAACGTGCTGAGGGTGCAGTCGGCGGCGGTGCGGGAGAAACGCCGCCAGCGGGCCCAGGAGAAGGCGATGAAAGCGCCGATCAAGATGCTGATCCCGCTGGTGTTGTTCATTTTCCCGGCGATTTTCATCGTGCTGCTCGGGCCGGCGATGATACAGATTTTTACTACTTTTATTCAAAGGTAGGCTGTTATGGAGATTGTCAACGTGACGACCGGCAAGCTGCTGGCCAATGACGCGCGGCTGGCGGACAGTTTTTTTACCCGCCTGAGGGGCCTACTGGGGACGGAGGGCCTGCCGGATGGCGGCGGGCTGGTTATCAGGCCGTGTTGCAGCATTCACACCTTTGGCATGAAGTATCCCATCGATGTGCTGTTCGCCGCCGACGGCGACCGGGTGGCGCATACGGTGGCTAACCTTGGACCGGGGCGGATGACGCTGTGTCGCGGCAGCCGCTATGTGATAGAGCTGCCGCCGGGGACGCTGGACCGTACCGGGACAAAGCCCGGCGACCAACTGCGGCTGGGGTGAAAAGAATCAGGATGGAACGACCCCTGCCAACGGGCAGGGGTTTGGCGTGTTTGCCGGCGCTCTTCACGGCGGTAGACAGGGTATTTATTGTATAGCTTTGGCCACTGTGATACAATTAATAATGATTTCTACCGTTAGTGCTTACACTAAGGACAGCCGTCCTTTGCGCACGGGTTTTTTCGTTCCCTATTTCGGGAGGTGAATTTGGTTGCCGGGCTATTCGCAAGAAGAGACGCCTCTGCTCGCGGCAATGAAACGCTATGTGGACGACGGGGTAATCCCTTTTCATACACCGGGACATAAGTTCGGCAAGGGGATGCACCCGCGGCTGGAGAATATCCTCGGCCGGACCGCTTTGGAACTCGATCTGGCGCTCCTTCCCGAGCTGGATGACCTGCATGAGCCCCACGGTTGCATCAAGGAGGCCCAGGATCTGGCGGCCGAGCTTTACGGGGCCGACCACAGCTTTTTCGTCGTTAACGGCACGACCGGCGGCATTTATGCGATGATTTTGACCATCGCCGGCCCCGGCGATAAGATCATCGTACCCCGCAACGCCCACCGGTCGATTATCGGCGGGGTTTTGCTGAACGGGGCGATCCCTATTTTCACGAATCCCGTGGTGGACAGGCATCTCGGCATCTCTCACGGGGTGACTCCCGAGACGGTGGAGGAGGCGGTCCGCAAGCACCCCGACGCCAAGGGGGTGCTGATCATCAACCCCACTTATTACGGCGTGGCTGCCGATTTGCGCCGGATCGTCGATATCGTCCACGACCACAATATGCCGGTGGTGGTGGATGAGGCCCATGGCCCGCATCTGCGTTTTTCCCCCCATCTGCCGCTGCAGGCATTGGACGCGGGGGCGGATATCTGCGCCCAGAGCACCCATAAGATAATCGGCGCGCTGACCCAGTGCTCGATGGTCCACTGCCGCGAGGGACGCGTGAGCGTGCCCCGCCTGAAGGCGATGCTGCAGCTCGTTCAGTCGACCAGTCCTAATTATCTGCTGATGGCGTCGCTGGATGTGGCCCGCATGCAAATGGCGACCCAGGGGCGCGAACTGGTGGCGCGGTCGGTGGAGCTGGCCGAGTGGGTACGCGCGGAGATCAACAAGATTCCCGGTCTGTATTGCTTCGGCGCCGACAAGCTCGGTACGCCCGGGGTCTACGGCCTTGATCCCACCAAGGTGACGGTGACGGTAAAGGGACTGGGCCTCAAGGGGGCTGAAGCGGAGCGCATCCTGCGCCACGAGTACAAGGTGCAGGTGGAATTATCCGATATGTATAATGTTCTTTTCCTGATTACGATGGGCGACGGCGAGGCCGAGGCCCGGACGATGGTGGAAGCGTTGCGCGGTCTGGCGGCCAATCATGCCGGCAGGCGTGATTTCACGGCGGTCGAGGGCGCTTACGGCGACGCTTACCCGCCCATACCGGAGCAGGTGCTGTCCCCCCGTCAGGCGCTGTTCGGCCATACCAGGACGATTCCTTTCAAGCAGGCGGCCGGACGGGTGTGCGCCGAAATCATCACTTTCTATCCTCCCGGCATTCCCCTGCTCTGTCCCGGCGAGCGCATCTCGACGGAGACCATCGATTACTGTCTGCGCCTGCAGAAGGCCGGCCTGCATATTTCCGGGCCGGAGGACTATATGTTGAAAACAGTCAAAGTGGTGGAATAATGGTAGGGGTGCTGATTACCTTCGAGGGTCCCGACGGCGGGGGCAAGACGACCCAACTGGGCCTGCTGGCGGACCATCTTCGCCGGCGGGGCCATACCGTCGTCTGCACGCGCGAACCGGGCGGCACGGCGTTGGGTGATAAGATCCGCTGCCTGCTGCTCGACCCCGCGAATGCGGCGATGGCTCCGTGTACCGAGGCGCTGCTGTATATGGCCGCGCGGGCCCAGCACGTGGCCGAGGTGATCGCGCCGGCGCTGGGGCGCGGGGAGGTGGTCCTTTCCGACCGCTACGCCGATTCGACGCTTGTTTACCAGGGAACGGCCCGGCGCCTGGGGCGCGAAGATCTTGACGCCATAAACCTGTTTGCTACCGGCGGGGTGACTCCCGATCTGACCATCCTGCTGGAGAGCGACGACGCCACCCTTGACGGGCGCGTGGCGGGGCGGGGCGACGCCGACCGCATCGAGGGGGAGGCGGCCGCTTTCCATGCTCTGGTGCGCGAGGGGTTCAGGGAACTGGCCGCGGCAGAGCCCGACCGGGTAAAGGCTGTGGCTGCCGATGGCGGCGTAGACGAGGTCCACCGCGCGGTGGTGGAGATTGTGGAGGAGTTTTTTTGCAGGAGGGCTTATGGTTAAAATAAACAACGTGCGTCCCGGCGGGACGCCGGTGTTGCCTGAACGCGAGGCTGCAGGCCACCCGGAAAAGACCGGCGGCCTGTTTACGGCCGATCTGTCGAAGGCCGAGGATTCGCTGTCCAAGGAGAAGATGAACGAGCTGCTGGACAGGATTTCCGAGCAGGGCCGGCGGCTTGGCGAGGTGCCGACCTATGCCGAGCTTAAGGCTTACCGGGAGCTTGTGCGCTCCTTTCTCGCCGAGGCGGTGGGCCGCGCATACACGCTGCAGGCCCAGGCCGGCTGGGACCGTCACGGGCGCCAGAAGATGTACGCCGTTGTTAAGGAGATCGATCATCAACTGACCGAGCTGGCGGAGGACGTCCGCCAGGGGCAGGAGCGCCAGCTGCAGATCATGGGTCGGCTGGACGCCATCCGCGGCATGCTGGTCGATCTGTACAGCTGATATGGTTACGCGGTGGGAAGATATCGCTGGGCACGACAAGGTGACGGCGATGCTGTGCAATATGCTTGCCTCGGGCCGGATGCCGCATGCCTTGCTGTTTGAGGGGCCGGCCGGCATCGGCAAGCTGCTGGCGGCGAGGACGCTGGCGGCCGCGATTCTCTGCGGGGGGCGGGACAAGCCATGCGGAGAATGTCCGTCCTGCCGGCTTGTGGGGCAGGGCACCCATCCCGATCTTGTCGAGCTGGCGGCCGACGGGGCGAGTCTGAAAATCGACCAGATCCGGGCGCTGCAACACGAGGCGGCGCTCGCGCCATATTTCGGTTCCGGCCGGGTTTTCCTGGTCGAGGAGGCGGAAAGGCTCACCGTGCAGGCGGCCAACAGCCTATTGAAGATTCTTGAGGAACCCCCGGCCGGGTCGGTGTTCATTCTTACGGCGTCTTCCCGGCACGCCATGCTGCCGACCGTTGTTTCCCGCTGCCGGGTCTTTCCATTCCGGCCGCTGGCCCCCGAGGCTCTCGCCCGCCTGCTGGCGGCGCGGGGGGCGGACGGGGCGCGGGCGGCGATGGCGGCCCGCCTGTCCGGCGGCAGGGTGGGCGAGGCATTGGCTTTGTTGGCCGAGGGGGGCCTGGCGCTTAGAGACGCTGCACTGACCGTCGTGGCCGCCCTGCCGGCCGGCGGGGCTTCGCTGGTATGGGCGCAGGGAGCGGCGCTGGATAAGCTGGCGGCACCCGAGCTGGCGGCATTCCTCCGCCACCTGCGGCAGGTGCTGCGCGATCTGCTGGTCGTCGTCAGCGGCCGGGAGGAACTGGCGCTCAACAGCGATGTGGCCGGCGAACTGCGCCGCGCCGCCGCCGCCTGGGACGCCCGCCGCCTTGACGAGGCGCTGCGGGTGGTGCGGGACGCAGGTCGGGCTTTGGAAGGAAACGCCAATACCCGCCTCACGCTGGAGGCGATGCTGATACATTTATTGGAAGCGGCAAGGGAGGGAACGCGAGATGCAGACCGTCGTCGGTATTCGGTTTAAGAAAGCGGGCAAGGTTTACTATTTCGACCCCGGGCAGCTCAGCCTGGCGGAGAACGACCACGTAATCGTCGAGACGACCAGGGGGTTGGAGTACGGCCGGGTGGTCATCGGCCCGCGCGAGGTCAAGGACGAGGATATCGTGGCGCCGCTGAAGCCGGTGCAACGTAAGGCAACGCCTCAGGACGAGGCCAAGGTTCGCGACAATGAGGCCAAGGAGGCGGAGGCTTTCCGGGTCTGCCAGCAGAAGATCCAGGCCCATAACTTGCCGATGAACCTCGTGGATGTCGAGTATACGTTCGATGTAAACAAGATAATCTTTTATTTTACCGCCGAAGGCCGGATCGATTTCCGCGAGCTTGTCAAGGATTTGGCGGCGGTGTTTCGCACCCGCATAGAGCTTCGCCAGATCGGGGTGCGCGACGAGGCGAAGATGGTGGGGGGCATCGGCTGCTGCGGGCGGCCGCTATGCTGCGCTACTTTCCTCGGTGATTTCGAGCCGGTGTCGATCCGGAT
Organism: Selenomonadales bacterium 4137-cl; assembly: GCA_032334055.1. Taxonomy (NCBI): domain Bacteria; kingdom Bacillati; phylum Bacillota; class Negativicutes; family Acetonemataceae; genus Anaeroselena; species Anaeroselena agilis. The sequence continues at coordinate 4,068,049 of JAUOZS010000001.1, forward strand.
GGCCAAGGATCAGAATTTATCCCTTAACCCGACGAAAATTTCCGGCATCTGTGGCCGGCTGATGTGTTGCCTGAAGTACGAGAGCGACTGCTACGGCTCGTGTTGCAAGAAGACGCCCGCGCCTCAGGCGGGCCGCGAGGTTATGACGGTGGAGGGCGAGGGTAAGATCACCGCCGTTAACGGCGCCAAACGGACGGCGTCGGTCCGCCTGAAGGACGGCAAGATGCTGGAGATTCCGTGGGAAGAGGTTGTGGAAAAAGAGGAAAATGGCAAATGAGGTTTTGCGTCCGGGCGAACGCCTGGACGATTTGCTAATCGGCGGCCTCAAGATTATTCAGCAGGCCGACCGGTTCCGCTTTTCTCTCGACGCGGTGCTGCTGGCCCACTTCGCGACGGTGAAGCGGGGAGCGGCGGCTGTCGACTTGGGCGCGGGCACGGGGGTGCTGGGACTGCTGCTCGCCGCCAGGGGGGCGAAGCGAGTGACGGGGGTGGAGATCAGCCCCGAGATGGCGGACATGGCCCGACGCAGCGTCGGCGTCAACGCTCTCGACGACCGCCTGGCGGTGGTATGCGCCGATGTGCGGGCGATTCCGGAAGGCGCCCTGTTGGCGGGGCGGAACTGGGATCTGGTGGTCGCCAATCCGCCCTACCGGCCGCTGGGCGGCGGGGGAGTGAGCCCCCGGGAGGAATTGGCGCTGGCCCGCCATGAACTTGCCGGCGGTCTGGACGATTTTGTCGCGGCGGCTGCTTTTCTTCTCAAGGACAGAGGACGGCTGGCGATGGTGCATCTGCCGGAGCGGCTTACGGACGTCGTCGGCGCGCTGCGGCGGGAGGGCGTGGAACCCAAGCGGCTGCGGCTGGTTCATCCGGCTCCCGGCAAGGCTGCCAAGCTGCTGCTGGCCGAGGGGGTGCGCGGCGGAAGGCCGGGCCTGAAGGTTGAGCCGCCGCTATACGTTTACGGCGAGGACGGCTGCTATAGCAGGGAGCTTACGGCTTATTACCAGGCAGGTGAATAGTATGGAAAAGGGCTCCGGAACACTATATCTGTGCGCGACCCCGATCGGCAATCTGGAGGATATGACGTTCAGGGGCGTGCGGGTGCTGAAGGAGGCGGCGGTCATCGCCGCGGAGGATACCCGGCACACGCGGAAGCTGCTCAGCCACTTCGACATCCATACGCCGCTGGTGAGTTACCACGAGCATAACAAGGCGGCCCGCGGGCCGGAACTGGTCGCCCGCCTGTCGGCCGGCGAGGATGTGGCCGTGGTCAGTGACGCCGGGCTGCCCGGGATATCCGACCCTGGCGCCGATCTGGTGAGGCTGGCGCTGGCGGCGGGGGTGCCGGTGACGCCGGTGCCAGGGGCGAATGCGGCCCTCGCGGCGCTGGTGGCGTCCGGTCTCGATACGGCCATGTTTTTGTTTGTCGGTTTTCTGCCGCGGGCGGCAAAAAAACGGCGCGAACTTGTGGCATCCCTGGCGGAGCTGCCGTATACCCTGATTTTTTACGAGTCGCCTCACCGGCTGGCGGATACGCTGGCCGAGCTGACGGCTGCGTTTGGCGACCGCCCGGCGGTCGTGGGCAGGGAGCTGACGAAAAAGTTCGAGGAATTCGCCCACGGTCCGTTGGCGACCCTTGGCAGCCGGTTTGCCGCTCAGGCGCCCCGCGGCGAGATTACGCTGGTGGTCGCGGGCGGGACGGGAAAGGCGGCGGCGCAGGACGAGCCGCAGGACGAGCCGGCGACAGCGGTGGCCAGGCTGGTGGACGGCGGGACGCCCAAGAAGGAGGCCATCAGGCGGGTGGCTGCCGAACGGGGACTGCCGCGCCGGGAGGTCTACCAGGCTGTCGTGGCGGCGGAAAAATAGGCGGGTCGACTGTTTTCAACGAAAAAAATAGAGGCCCTTTTCAGGCCTCCTTTTCGGCAAAATGCTGATTTAGACTGCTTTTTGCCCCATGGTTGTCAGACACTCTTTGCAAACGTTCTTGCCACGGAAATTGGTGATCTCGTCCGCATTGCCGCAGAAAACGCATGCCGGCTCGTATTTGCGGAGGATTATGCGGTCGTTGTCGACGTAAATTTCCAGCGCGTCCTTCTCTTCGATATCAAGGGTCCGGCGGAGTTCGATGGGTATTACGACCCTTCCTAGTTCGTCCACTTTGCGTACGATGCCAGTTGATTTCATGTTCAGTTCCCCTTCCATTTCAACATGATTCGACAAAAAATGTCTACCTAAATAATACCAGAAATTACAATGCTTGTCAACCCCCTGTTTTGACAAAAAAACACATGTTTTCCAATAAATGTTCTTAATTGTCGAACGCTAATATTTGACATTGCTGGTCAATTTATCTATAATTGTTGGGAATACAAGCTTTCTCGCTCCTCTAAGTTGCTGGGGAAATATTGGTCGATAAGGAGTGCTTATATGTCTGAAAAAAAGTTTTATATTTCTACGCCGATCTACTATCCGAGTGATAAGCTACATATCGGCCACGCTTACTGCACGACGGTGGCCGATGCCCTAGCCCGCTACAAACGGCTGGCCGGCTACGATGTTTTTTTCCTTACCGGGTCGGACGAGCACGGGCAAAAAATTCAGCGCAAGGCTCAGGAAAACGGCGTGTCTCCGCAGCAGTATGTCGACAAGATTGTCGCGTCTTTCCGCCACCTGTGGGAGAAAATGTCGATTTCCTACGACGATTTCATCCGTACCAGCGAAGTTCGTCACCGCGAGGTCGTGCAGACGATTTTTCAAAAGATCTACGACCAGGGCGACATCTACAAGGCGTCTTACGAAGGCTGGTATTGCACTCCCTGCGAGACTTTCTGGCTGGAGCGCCAGTTAAACGAGGGCAACTGTCCCGATTGCGGCCGGCCGGTGGAGCTGCTGAGGGAGGAGAGTTATTTCTTCCGGATGTCGAAATATCAGGACCGGCTGCTGGCCTACATAGAGGCTAATCCGGACTTTATTCAGCCGACGTCGCGCCGCAACGAGATGATCAATTTCATCAAGGGCGGCCTGGAGGACCTGTGCGTATCGCGCACGACCTTCGACTGGGGCATTCCGGTGCCGTTCGACACAAAGCACGTCGTTTATGTATGGTTCGACGCCCTTACGAATTATATCACTGCCGCTGGCTATCTGCAAGACCGTGGCAAATTTGCCAAGTATTGGCCGGCGGATATCCACCTGGTGGGTAAGGAGATTGTCCGTTTCCACGCGATCATCTGGCCTGTCATTCTGATGGCGCTAGGCGTCGAGTTGCCGAAGATGGTGTACGGCCATGGCTGGCTGGTGATGGAAGGGGACAAGATGTCCAAGTCCAAGGGCAACGTCATCGATCCGCTGGTGTTGATCGACGAGTTCGGCGCCGACGCGATCCGCTATTTTCTGTTGCGGGAGATTATGCTCGGCAACGACGGGAATTTTTCGCGCGGGGCCCTCATCAACCGCATTAACGCCGATCTGGCCAACGATCTCGGCAATCTGCTCCATCGCACGGTTAACATGGTGGGCCGCTTCAGCGGCGGCGTGGTTCTGGCCCCGGAGGAGCGGGAGGCGGTGGACGAGGAGCTCGTGCGGCTGGCGCAGGAAACGGCGGCCGAATACGAGCGGGCGATGGAGAGGCTGGAGGTCAACGCCGCCATCAAGGGTGTGTGGGCGCTGATCGGTCGCGCCAACAAGTATATCGACGAGACGGGACCGTGGGCGTTGGCCAAGGACCCGGCCAAAAAGGGCCGCCTCAACACGGTGTTGTATAATCTGGCCGAGGTATTGCGGATCGTGGCTATCCTGATTTCTCCCTTTATGCCCGGTACGACGCCGCGCATCTGGCGTCAGCTCGGCCTGGCCGGCGACCCGGCCGCGGCGAGGCTGGACGATGCCCAGCGCTGGGGCCTGCTGCCGGCGGGCACGAAGATGACGGCGCCGGAGGCGCTATTCCCGCGCATCGAGGAGAAGGAGGAGACTGGGGAAGTGGACGAAGCCAAAAATCCGCAGGAGGCGACGAAGCCTGCCGTGCCGGTTCTACCCGAGGTAAGCATCGAGGATTTTGCCAAGATGGATTTTCGCACCGCCAGGGTGTTGGCGGCCGAGAAGGTCGAAAAGGCTGACAAGCTGCTGAAGCTGACGGTCGATCTTGGCGGCGAGGAGCGGACGATTATCTCGGGCATCGCCCAGCATTACGCGCCTGCGGACCTCGTGGGCAAGGACGTGGTTATGATCGTCAACTTGAAGCCGGCCAAGATCCGCGGCATCGAGTCGCGGGGAATGGTGCTGGCGGCGGTCAACGGCGACAAGCTGGCGGTGGTTACCGCTCCGGGGATGGAACCCGGAAGTAAGGTAAGATAGGCATATATAGGGGAGGCTGTCCATAACTTCCTAGCTGCTTTGTTGCTTTCAGCTGCCTTCCCCGGCGTATACAAACGTTTCGCGGAGGAAACGGTGGCGTCAGCCTCCGGTGCGCCCTGCAGTTAGAGCGTTCTGAACAGCCACTGCATTTTGGAGGATACTATGCTATTCGATTCCCATGCTCATCTTGACGATAAACGCTTTCACGACGACCGCGACGAGGTGGTTGCCAGGGCGGTGGCCGGCGGCCTGACCGGGATACTCAACGCCGGTGCGGATATGTTCTCGTCGGCGCGGGCGGTGGAGCTGGCGGCGAAGCATGATATCGTGTGGGCGGCGGTCGGCATCCATCCCCATGACGCCAAGGACGCCCGCGAGGAAGATTACGACAGGCTGGCGGCGTGGTGCGCTCTCCCCAAAGTGGTGGCGGTGGGTGAAATCGGCCTCGATTACCACTACGATTTTTCGCCCCGCGAGGCCCAGCGGGCGGTGTTTGTCAGCCAACTCGACCTGGCCCGCCAGGTTGGCAAGCCGATAATAATCCACGACCGCGAGGCTCACGCCGATGTGCTGGCGACCGTAAAAAATGAGGGCAAAGGGCTGGCCGGGGTGTTCCATTGTTTTTCGGGCAGCGTGGAGATGGCCCGCGAGGTGCTTAAGATGGGGTTTTACGTTTCGGTGGCCGGGCCGGTGACCTTTGCCAACGCCCATAAGCTGCACGAGGTGGTGAAGGCGGTGCCGCTTGACCGCCTGCTGGTCGAGACGGATTGCCCGTACCTGACGCCCGAGCCTTTTCGGGGACGACGCAACGAGCCCGCTCATGTGCGCTATGTGGCCGAAAAAGTGGCCGGGCTGCTGGGGCTGGAGCCGGAGGCTTTGGCGGCCCGGACGACGGAGAATACGAAGAGACTGTTCGGGATAACGGTTTAGAGCAAGAAAAGAGCTGCCGCAAGGCGGCTTTTCGTTTGGATGACCGTAGTATATAAACATTGGGCGAAAAGCCGCTTGGCCGGCGGGCAGGATAGCGGGCGGGGACGGGGAATATTATTTAGAATATGATTTTTGCGATGGAGGATAAGCCGGTGATCAAGAAGGAGCTGTTGGAGTTTTTGTATGAGAGCGCCCATATCCAGCGCTGGAATGATCATATGCGCCCCAAAGGGGGTTTCACGGAACTCGATAAACAGGCCCATAAGATGATCATCGCCTATGTCCTAGCCAAGTACGAGGTCGAGGACCGCAGGGCGACGGTGAACTGGCGGCTGCTGATCGAGGGAGGGCTGTTCGAGTTTTTGCACCGCGTAAGGGTGACGGATATCAAGCCGCCTGTTTTCCACGAGCTGATGGCCAGGCACGGCGCGGAGCTTAACCGCTGGGTGCTGGATGAGCTTAAGGAAAGAATGGATTCGCTGGCCGGGGATTTTGGCGGCAACTTCGCGCGCTATCTTACCGACCCGGCGTACGCGGCGATGGAGAAGAAGATTCTCAGGGCGGCGCATTATCTGGCGACCGACTGGGAGTTTCAGATGATTTATCAGCTAAATTCCCATATTTACGGGGTGGAAGAGACCAGGACCCGTATTGCCAACGAATTGGAGGAGCATTACGACCTGGTGGGGGTGCAGAAGATCGGCCTGGGCCGCAAGACACGCCATTTCATCGACCTGGTGGGGCAGCTGCGTTTCCAGCAGCGTTGGGCGCAGTCGCCGCGGGTGCCGGAGACGTCGGTGATGGGGCACATGCTGGTCGTGGCGATGTTGGCGTATTGCTGCTCGCTGGAGGTGGGGGCGTGCGAGGCGCGCCTGGTAAACAACTATTTCGCCGGCCTGTTCCACGACCTGCCGGAGGTGCTGACCCGGGACATAATCTCGCCGGTCAAAAGCTCCGTGACCGGGCTGGACGAGCTTATCAAGGAGATTGAGGCGCGACAGGTCGCCCAGAAGCTTTACCCGCTGCTGCCGGACGGCTGGCACCGGGAGATCAGGTATTACATCGAGGATGAGTTCGCCAACAAGGTCATCCTCGACGGCAGGGTGACGAAGGTGGCGTCCGGTGATATCGCCGCCCGCTACAACGAGGACGCTTTTTCGCCGCTGGACGGGGAGTTGGTCAAGGCCTGCGATCATCTGGCAGCCTATATCGAGGCGTCGCTGTCGATCGCTCACGGCATTACGTCCCGGCCGCTCAGGGACGGCGTCGAGGCCCTGTACGCAAGGTATGGGCAGCGTCGCGAGGTGGCGGGGGTGGATTTCGGCCGGCTGTTCGGTTACTTTCGGGATGCTTAGCGGTGAGGCGCGGCGGGAGTTGCCGTTACGGTATGGTTGCTAATGTCACGGTGGGGCCGGCGGAAGCCGGTCCTCTTGCTTATGGTATAGAACGCCCCGTTTTTGGATATAACTTGAATTGAGGCAGGAAATCGCTGCCTCGTTTGACACTCGCCTACCTGCTATGGTATAATTTACGAACCTGGAAAGGGGGAAGTGAATGAGTGGTTTAAAAACCGCAAGTTTACGCAAGTTTGCGGTCAATTTTGATAGGGGCCGGACGATTCTTGTCGCTGCTCTTATCATAACATCACTGGTAATCACGGGGGCTGTCTGGTCCAGCAAGAATGTTACGGTTGTGGCCGACGGCAAGAAGACTACAATATATACTGTCCACGATAATCCGCAAGACATTCTGCACCAGATTGGCGTCTATCTCGCCAGCAAGGACGAATACAGGATGTCGACAGCCAACGTGACCGAGGGGACGATTATCACGGTTTACCGGGCAGTGCCGGTCGAGGTGATTTACAAGGACCGCACGCGGATTGTGATTACCGGCAAGCCCACGGCGGGCGAAGTGGCCGCCAGTCTGGGATACGGTCCCGGCCGCGGCCGCACGGAGCCAGCTGAGACGACGCCAGTAAAACCGATGATGAAGATTCGGCTGATTTCGCTGACGGAGAGCATGGTTACGCGCAAGGTGCCCATCCCGCCGCCTGTTGTCCGCCAACCGGACGGGACGCTGGAAAGGGGCCTCGAAGAGGTTCTCGACGAGGGTGAGGAAGGTCTCAAGGAGGCTACCGTAAAGCTGCATTTCGAGGACGGCGCCCAGACGGCCACCACTACTGTGACCGAGAAGATGCTGGTGGAGCCCAAACCTCAAATTCTGCGGGTCGGCACACGCGAGACGGTCCAGACGTCGCGGGGGACGATGCGCTTTAGGAAGGCGTATCTGATGGAAGCGACGGCATATCTGCCCACCGACGGCAGCGGCGAAGGGATTACGGCGAGCGGCCTTGCGGCCCGCCACGGGATTGTGGCGGTCGATCCTTCCGTTATCCCGCTCGGCACGCGGGTGTATGTGCCCGGCTACGGACTGGCGCTGGCGGCGGATACCGGCGGCGCGATAATCGGCCACCGGATCGACCTGTGTATCGAAGATTATGACGCGGCCTGGGCTTTCGGGCGGCAGATGGTCAAGGTGTATGTATTGGCCGATTAAGAGAAGGTCAAAGGGGGTAAATCCGCAAGGGTTTACCCCAATATTTTGCCGGCAGGCGGGAAGAATAGCTATGGCAGGCGGGGTGGACGCGTGATCAGGGAAGTGGTCGTGGTCGAGGGAAAGAAGGACGTGGCCGCGGTAAAGCGGGCCGTAGAGGCGGAATGTCTGGTGACAGGCGGGTTCAGCCTTTCGCGGCATCTGCTGGCGCAGATCGAAGCCGCTTACGGCCGCAACGGCATTATCATTCTTACCGATCCGGACAGCGCGGGCGAGCGGATTCGCAAGGTGCTGTCGGCTCGTTTCCCGGGCGCCAAGCATGCATTCGTGCCGCGGGAGGCGGCGACCGCCAACGACGACGTAGGCATCGAGCAGGCGCCGGCGGAAGCCATCCGGGCGGCGCTGGCGAAAGCCCGCTGCCAGGAGTGGCGGCCTGAGGCGGTGTTCACGATGGAGGATTTGCTCGGCGCCGGGCTGGCGGGATCGCCAACGGCGGCTGCGAGGCGGGCCGCGCTAGGGGAGGCGCTCGGGATCGGCTACGCTAATGCGAAGACCCTTTTGCGCCGCCTCAACAATTATGGGGTGACGAGGGCGGAATTTACGGCAGCGGTGGCTGCGATGGAGAATAACGATGCTTAAGCCGCGGATTGCCAAACGTGAGGTTACTCTCCATATTTTGCGGGCTTTCGGTCTTCATGCCAGCAAACGGCTGGGTCAGAATTTCCTGGTGGACGAAGTGGTGGTGGACAGTATCGTTGCCGCCGCCGGTGTGACTCCGGGGGAGGCGGTGCTCGAGATCGGCCCCGGTATCGGTACGTTGACCCAGGGGCTTCTTGAGGCTGGGGCGCAGGTTGTGGCTGTGGAGCTTGACCGACGCCTGGTCGAGGTGCTGGCCGATACTTTGGCCGGCTATGACGGCGTGCGGGTGGTACACGGCGATATTCTAAAAATCGATATTTCCCGGGAAATGGCGACAGCACCTTTCAAGGTTGTCGCTAATCTGCCGTATTATATCACGACCCCTATTCTGATGGGGATTTTGGAGCAACGTCTGCCGGTATCGGTGCTGGTGACGATGGTTCAAAAGGAGGTGGCCGCGCGGATGGTGGCTGCCCCCGGCGGCAAGGATTATGGAGCGCTATCGGTAGCGGTGCAGTACTATACCGCGCCGGAGATCGCTTTTTACGTGCCGCCGCGCTCTTTTATCCCGGCGCCGGCGGTCGAGTCGGCCGTAATTCGTTGCGCTGTCCGCGAACGGCCGCCGGTGGAGGTGACGCGGGAGGCGACTTTCTTCCGGGTGGTGAAGGCGGCGTTCGCCCAGCGGCGCAAAACCTTGGCCAACGCTCTCAAGGCGGCCGGACTGGCGGCGGGGGAGGTAGCCGCTATTATGGCGGCGTCCGGCATTGACGGCGGCCGCAGGGGAGAGACGCTGTCGCTGGCGGAATTTGCGGCGGTGGCGAATGCGTGGGATAAACAGAAATAAAAAAACGGCCGCTCGTTATGAGCGGCCGTTTTCGCTGAGAAAAAGGTCTAACAGGTCAAACCGCCGTTCGCTGTGATAGCCCAGGTAGGTGGAGTTTTGCCATTGGCGGGTGCGGGGCTCGCCACGGAAGGCAGCGATGGCCTCCAGGCAGTCGCCGACGATGGTGTCGATTATTTTGTTGGTGTGGATCTGGTTTTTGATGGAGGAGCCTAAACGGTAATGGGGGATGGTGGTGGCGACGTCGAGACGGAGCTTTGCCTGCCTCGCCAGGGCCATGACCACGGGCGGGACTGCTATTTCCCGGGCCGGGATGGTTTCCAGAAGACGCCGGGATACCGCATGGGGGCCGTGGGCAGTCGAGGCCAGGCCGATTTTCTTTTCCAGGCCGAGCTCCTTGTTGAGGTTTAGCCGCCACTGGAAGGTGGGGTTATACCGTTCGATATGGCGGGGCGGGGAGGGATAGCAGTTGGTGAGGGCGAGGTCGAGATGTTTGAGGGTGATCCCGTCGGCCAGTTCCATCAGGTTCTCGTTGAAGGTTCCCACCATGTCGCCGTCGACGAAGGCTACGACGTCGCTGCCGAGAGATAACGCCACTTTTGCGCCGATGGCCCGGGGGACGTCGATGCCCAGGCAATCGTGGAAGTAAATGATCTGGAGTTTGGGGAGGCGGAGGCTGAGAATTTCGCGCATTGTCGCGTCCTTGGATCCGTTGGCGATTACGATGATATGGTCCACCGGCAATGTGCCCAGATTTTGGAGAACGGTAGCGATGCGGCCTGCTTCGTTCCGTGCGGGGACAACGACGCTGATCAAGAGCCATCACCTCGGTGGGACTAGTGCGGCAGAGCCCTCTTGGCTTTACTACAGTATATCGGCGGACAAGGCGCTTTGCCACTTGTCCGCCGGGGGAAAATATCCGACCGCGCCGGCCCGTCCGCCCCGTGTGGCAATCTTCCGGCGAGCCACATAGTATGTAATAATCGGGGGAGGGATTAGCGTGCCGGAATTAGCTGTGGGCGATTTGGTGATCCGCAGGTCGCACGGCGGCGATATTGTGTTCAAGGTCATGGGGCGTGAGAATGATGAGCGCGGTGGGGCAGTGTATACGCTCCGCGGCTTGCATCTCAGGCTGCTGGCGGATGCGCCGCCGGACGATCTTGAGAGGGTCGACGCCGAGCATTTGAAACAGGAAATAATCCGTAATGAGAATGTTCATAACGAATCGATGCGCCGGGTGATGATGCGCCGCAGCCTGGAATTTGAGCAACGGGAGTTCAGCCGGGCCGAGCCGTCGAAAAAATACACTTTTTTTGACGTTCCCGGCCGGGTGCTGCATATCGACGGCGACGAGGATTATCTCAAGATGTGCCTCAAGACTTACGGTCAACTGAACATTGAGGCCGAGGGCCGTTATATCGAGGAGGATAAACAGCCGGACGCTCTTATGGCTCTTTTGAAGGAGTACCGGCCGGACATTCTGGTGGTTACGGGGCACGATGCTCTGATCGGCGGCGGGAAGAAGGGATTCAGGGATATCAATAATTACCGGACGTCGAAGTATTTCGTGCGCTGTGCCCAGATAGCCAGGGAGTTTCAGCCGTCCCGGGACGATCTGGTGGTTTTCGCCGGCGCTTGCCAGTCGTATTTCGAGGCTATTCTGGCGGCAGGGGCCAATTTCGCCAGTTCGCCGACCCGAATTTTCATTCACGCCTACGATCCGGTGTTTATTGCCGAAAAGGTGGCGTTCACGCCGATCGGCAAGACGGTTGACGTGAGCGATGCGATAACAGCGTCGGTGACCGGGGCCGAGGGAGTGGGCGGGGTTGAGACCCGCGGCAAATTCCGGCTGGGGATGCCGAAATCGCCTTATTGAAACAGGGGGCGCAGGCGGGCTGCGCCCCTCCGAATCGCCCCGGCAGCGGACAGGCAGGCGGCCGGTAGGGATTTGGACAGGCGAGGGAGAAATAATGAGCGCTGAACTTGTTTGCCAACGGGAAGGGGGAGCGGCGGAAGTGAAAAGGCTGATGAGGATGGTGCTGCTTTGTTTGCTTGCGGCGGCGGTTGTCATGGCTGCGTCGGCAGGCGTCGAAGGCGGGACTCCGTCGCCGCAAGCCGCCGACGAGGAGCAGGCGGTCGCGTTGCTGAACGCCGACCGGGCGGCCCACGGCCTTCCGCCGCTCCGGATTAACCCGACCTTGGCAGTTCTGGCGCGTGATTATGCCCAGGATATGATCGACCGGGGCTATTTTTCTCATGTGAGCCCGGAGGGAGAAGCCTTTACAGACCGGTTGGCCCGGTATGGAGTCGGCTTCCGCAGCGCCGGGGAGAATCTGGGGGTGAACGGGAGCGTGGCTGCCGCCGAGAGGATGCTGATGAACAGCCCCGCTCATCGGGACAATATCCTTGGTAAGGAATATGCCGAGGTCGGCATAGGCGTCCGGTACGCCGCCGACGGTTCGGTGTATGTTGTGCAGGTGTTCGTGGGATTGTAGGGAGCCGGCGCGTGGCGGGGAGCGCGTCCGCGGCGGGCGGTTCGCTTGCAAACATTGCCATAGTTATGTTAACAGGATAATGCCTCGTAGGCGAGAATATATATAGCAGACTAGTCGGGAAGTTTGACTTGACGTGGCCTGTCCTTATTCTTCAATTAAGAAAGGCAGGTTGCACATGGGAAAAAAGCGATGGACCAGGTTATTGATGACGGGTTTCGTGGCCTTTTCTCTGGTCGGCACTTCCCTGGGAGGCGCATTCGCCACCGCCGCGCAGGCGGCGACACCAGCGGAGGCGGCGCAGGAACCGGGCGGTGACTCGAAGGCGATTGTCGGCGGTATCGTGGCTCTTGGTCTGATTACCATGCTGGCGAAAGGCGGCGACAGCTCCGGTGGAACGTCCGCTCCCGGCAAGAGTCCGGCACCGGTACCCGCTCCGGCGCCGACTACTAAGCCGGCTCCCCAACCGACTCCGAAACCGATTCCCAAACCGGCTCCGATTCCGGCTCCAAGCCCGGCACCGAATTCGTCGGGGGTGGCGGCTGATGAACAGAAGGCTCTGGCTCTTCTCAACGCCGACCGGGCGAAAAACGGTCTGTCTCCTGTCCGGGCGAACACGAGGCTGGCCGCTCTGGCTGGAGATTACGCCCAGGATATGATTAACCGCAATTATTTCGCCCATAACAATCCTGAGGGGCAGTCGCCTTTCGACCGGATGCGGGCGCGGGGCATCAGTTTCGGTTATGCCGGCGAGAATCTGGCCATCAACACCAGCGTGGCCGCAGCCGAGCAGGCGTTCATGAACAGTCCCGGGCACCGCGCGAATATTCTCAACCCCCACTATACCCAGGTGGGAATAGGGGTGCGTTACAGCCGCAGCGGATCGGTGTATGTGGTGCAGGAGTTCACTGACGGTTGAGTACAGCAACTGTGACAAAGAGGCAAGCGTAAACGCTTTGCCTCTTTGTTTTTGGCGCCCAAGGGACGCCGGCATTGTTAAGAATCATAAATGTAAGGCGGGCCGGGCAGAGAGCGGAGGAGCGGCTTACCCTGGCCGGGTAAGCGTCTAAGCAAAAAGGGTAGTCAAAAGCCTCTGGCTATCGAACAAAAGCTACCTGCATTTGGGGCATAGCCCGCGGCATCCGTAGTAGTCGAATTCCGTGCCGCAGCGCGCGCAGACCTTGTAGAGGCGGTAGGTGCAGATCTTATACATTTTGTAGCAGGTTTTATAGGTTTTGACACATTCCTTGGTCGTTTTGCATTTGACCTTCGGCATTGCGCCTTCGCAGTACTCAAAGTCGTAGCACCCTTCGTCCTCCTTGAAGCCGTATCCCCATCCGGGTTCGTACTGGCAGTACATGCCGGCGTCGCAGAACCCTTCGTACATCATTCTGCGATCGTGTTCTTTCACTAATCAGCTACCCCCCATCTTGTATCATCCGGTTATCTCGGATGTCGGCTTTTACTACATTGTATGTCGAGACAAGTCAAAGTGTTATGTTTTCCAGCGACTGGCGGCCTGGCTGTTTTCCGGTCCCCCCTGCGGGGGCGGTATTTTTCCCGCGGCGGCCCGGGGACGTGCTTTTTTTGTCACATAAGATAAAATGCAGGCATATATATAACTAGAAAACACAAAGGGGGGAATATGTGTGGACGATAAAAACTTGCGGCAGACGGTAAGTGCTTCGGCCGTTGGCACGACCATGGTCGCACCGGCTAACTGCACGCTGGGCGTACAGGCGGGGCCGATTATTGTGCGGCAGGTTATCGGCGAAGTTGAAAAGCAAAAGGTTCTCGATATCAATGTGGTGGTCCCGCCCGAAAAACCGGCCATCGAGCAGATTATCGACGTTTTCGTGAAGGATGTCGATGTCAACAGCGTCGATGTCATTACCGACAAGGTCATTGTACGCGGCGATCTCGAAATCAAGGCCATTTATGTAGCCGATCAACCCGACCAAGCGGTACATGCGGTCGAGATCAGGCACGTCAAGTGGACTCAGGACATTGAAATCATCGGGGCCCGCAAGGGAATGGACGCCGAGGCCAGCGTGGTGGTTGAATTCGTCGACTACGACGTCGAGGAGCACAGTCACGCGCACCGTGCGAAATACGGCACGATGAAGAAGTGGCATGACGATGACGACTGTGACGACGATGATGACAACGACAATTGCGACGACGAGTGCGATCATCATCATCACCACCACTGCGGCAACCTGCGCGATTTCGACGTTTCGGTCGTGTTGAAGATCACCGCCAAAGTGCTTACCGACCGCGAGGTGCAGATCGGGGCGGCGATGCCGGCGACACCGAAGGGGTAAAAGGGTTTGCAAACTCCAGGAGAAGGGGGGAAGACAATGGCTGACAAGAAGAGACAGAGCTCCGGTTCGACCTCCGCGACGTCGGAAACCGTCATGGTGACGACCGGTACCGGGACGGTGGATAGCGCCGAGTTGGTGTGCGGCTGCCCTGAGCCCGGTCCGGCAACGATCCAGGTTGAACAGGTGCTGGGCGCCAATATGGAGCAACGGGTCGTGGAATTCGATATGATCGTTCCTGACCCTAAACCTAGTATCGAGCAAGTAATCGATGTATTCGTAAAAGATGTCTGCATCAAGAGCGTCGATGTTATTCCCAATAAGGTTATCGTCCGCGGCGAACTGGAAGTCAAGGTGCTGTACGTAGCCGATCTGCCCAGCCAGCCGGTGCACGCTTTCGAGAAAGAGCAGCGCTGGACTCGTGATATTGTTGTCGATGGGGCCATGCCGGATATGAAGGCGACCGCCGACGTGATGGTGGAGTTCGTAGACTATGATTTCCACCGGCGCCACAACGACCGGAAGGTGCATATAACCATCGTACTTAAAGTGTGGACCCGGGTGGTAACTACCACCGAGATGGATGTGATTGCCCTCTCGCCGGTCGATGAGGTCGGGGTGGTAGAGGTAACGACGGCAAGCGCCTCCGAATCGCTGACTTCCGGGAGCGTGGTGTCGACCGGCAATGTTTTCGTCACCGGCCCGGGGGTAGAGCCGACGGCAGGGGTAAACATGGGCGTAAGCGGGACGGCGACGGTCACGGGTACCAGGGTTAACGTCCGCACCGGACCCGGCACAAATTTCCCGGTCGTTACCCAGGTCAATACCAATGACGTGGTAACGCTGAAGGATCAGGCGTTCGGCTGGTACAGGGTGGTGCTGAGCGACGGATCGACTACCGGCTGGATCGCCGGCTGGCTCCTGAGCGTGGGCGCCGCCGCGGGCGCGCCGAAGGGTTGACAAGAACGGCCACGGTTATTGCCGTGGTCTTTTATTTTGGAGGCGCGAAAAGAGGAGATTCCGTCTCTGCCGGGGAATTTTGTTGAAAATGCATGCGGGAGGAAAATGTATGGATTTTAGCTATTTCTTCTGGATTATTTTTTTCGCTTTCACGGTGTGGCCAATGCTGCGGCAGCAGGGAATCGAACGGGCGCGTATGAAACTGATAAGGGCTATCGAGCTGCGCCGCCAGTCGCGCCTCATCACGATGATCCATCGCCAGGAGGCTATCAGTATTCTTGGCCTGCCAATAAGCCGCTATATCAATATAGAGGATTCGGAGCAGGTTTTGCGCGCCATCCATCTTACTCCTTCCGACATGCCCATCGATCTTGTCCTTCATACCCCCGGCGGGCTTGTGCTGGCGTCGGAGCAGATATCGCACGCTTTGATGCGCCATAAGGCCAAAGTGACGGTTTTCGTGCCCCATTACGCTATGAGCGGGGGGACGATGGTCGCCCTGGCCGCGGACGAGATAGTGATGGACTGCAACGCGGTTCTTGGACCTGTAGATCCGCAGTTGGGCCAGTATCCGGCCGCGTCGATCTTGAAGGCGGTGGCGCAGAAGAACATCGATAAGGTTGACGATAATACGCTCATTCTCGCCGATATGGCGGGAAAGGCGATGCGCCAGGTGGAAGATTTCCTGACCAAGTTGCTGTCCGACAAGCTGACGCCGGAGGCTGCCAAGGACCTTGCCCGTACTCTGAGCGAGGGCCGTTGGACCCACGATTATCCCATTACCTGCGATCAGCTTGTGGATATGGGGCTGCCGGTGGTGCGCGAGCTGCCGGCGGAGGTCTACGATCTGATGGAGCTTTATCCGCAGCCCGCCCAGCGGCGCCCTTCGGTCCAGTATATCCCGGTGCCTTATGAACGGGATATTTTCAAGAAGACGTTGGAATAGCATCGAACAGAGAATCCCGGATGTAAATCCGGGATTTTTTTTGTCGGCAATTTGCTTCCGCCGCGCTCATATAATAGCGATGAAACGGGGAGGGGATTGTGATGCTGATCGCTTTGGAGCATCTTGGCGCCACGAGGCGGGGTGTGACGTCGCCCCAGCTTTTCCGGGCGGACGACGGCCGGGTGTATGTGGTCAAGCTGCAGAACAACCGCCTGGGGCCGAAGGTGCTGGCCAACGAGCTTATCGCCGCCCGGCTGGGGGAGGTTATGGGTCTGTGTTTTCCGCCAGGCGGGATGATAAAGCTGGAAGAGGGACTGCTGAAAAGGAGCCGCCGGTTGGCCGCGGCCGGGGTGGCGCCGGGACGGCATTTCGCCTGCCGTTACCTGAGCGGGACGGAGTATTTGTGCCGCCACAATGTGGCGCGGGCAATAAACCGTTCGGAGGTGGCGGGGGTGATGCTGCTCGACCATCTGGCGCACAATCTGGACCGAACGCTCAACCGGCGCAATCTCCTGCTACGGCGCGAGGCGCACGGCTGGCGGATTTACGCTATCGATAACTCCCATTTTTTTCGCCGTGCGCTGTGGACGGAGGAGACGCTCCAGCGGCTGGCGCCGCTTGTAAGGGTTAACCGGCACGGCGTGTACGGGACGCTGCTGCGTTATTATCTGCGGCCTGAAGATTTCGCCCCGTATCTGGCGACGGTACAGGGCTGGAGCGACGCGTTTCTCGCCGACCTGGTAGCTGGGGTGCCGGCCGAGTGGCTGCCACACGACGGCGAACGCCAGGCGGTGGCGGCGTTTCTGGCGGTGCGGCGCGACATGGCGGCTGATATCGTTACCTGCCTGTCGGCTTTAATTCCTGATAATCACCGGGCAGCCAACGGCGACAAGGTGGAATAGCTCTTCGACGTTGGCGTTATGCATGCGGATACAGCCATTGGAGACCATCTGGCCTATTTTCCACGGGGCGGTGGTGCCGTGGATGCCGTAGGCGTCGAAGTTGAGTCCCATCCAGCGGCTGCCGAGGATGCCGCCGGGGTTGAGGATTTTGGTGGCGATGGCGTAGTTGCCTTCGGGGGTGGGGGTGGACGGTTTGCCGATGGCTACGGGATATTGTCTGAGGGCGGTGTTCCCGTCGTAGAGGGTGAGGCTGCGTGTCGATTTGGTGATATGGATTTTTGCGCGGGGCAGGAAGGCGGCGGCGCGATCGACGGCGGCTACGGGCCGGATATCGGCGGTGGCTGCCGGGGTAAGCAACTGACAGTAGGTTACGGGGTCGAACCGGCCGGTGGGTTTCAGGCCACGCAGCTCCTGAAACCGACTGACGGCGCCGGCGGTGGCGGCGTCGTAGCAGCCATGGGCTTCACCCGCGTACAAGCCATATCCGGCCAGCAGCCGTTGAATTTCGGCGACGATGGGGCGGCTTTCGTCTTCGTTGAGCCAAGCTTCGACGAAACGGTGGGCCGGGATTAGGAACCGGAGTTGCATTTTTTTCGACCTCCTTGGGTGCGGGCACATTCTTTCTGACTAAATCATTATATGTCGGCGGGGAGGGCAGTGTTTTCCGGAAATTATTGTATAGAGGAAGGCGGGACAGGGCAAAAATAGCATTGAATAGTGCCAGATTGCAGATACAGGACGGGAGGCGGGATAATCGGCGAGGGGACAGGCAATCTGCTTGTCATCGGCGGTAACGAGGACAAGCAGGGTGATTGCGTTATTCTGCGCAAGTTTGTTGCGATGGCCGGCGGACGCGACGCGATGATTGCGGTGGTGACCACGGCCACCGAGCACCCCGACGAAACAGGGGAAGAGTACCGCGATATTCTGACTGGGCTGGGCGCTGCCGGTGTCAATGTTGTGTCGGTGGTGAACCGCCAGGCGGCTAATGCGAGGCATAGCGACAGTGAGTTCGAGAAGTGCACGGGGATTTTTTTTACCGGCGGCGATCAACTCCGGCTGACAAGCATTTTGGGCGGGTCGGAGGTGGATGCGGCTATCCGCCGCGCTTACCGGCGCGGGGTGGTGATAGCCGGTACGAGCGCCGGCGCTTCGGTGATGAGCGATACGATGATTGTTGACGGCAGTTCGAGCGAGACGCCAAAGAAGGCGGCTCTGAGTATGGCAAACGGCATGGGTCTGCTGGAAGAAGTGGTGATCGACCAGCATTTTGCCCAGCGGGGCCGGATTAACCGTCTGTTGGCGGCGGTGGCCCAGAATCCTCATATTCTCGGTGTCGGCATCGACGAGGATACGGCATTGGTGATTTCGCCCCGCCGCGATTTCGAGGTTATCGGATCGCAGACGGTGACGGTTATCGACGGCCAGCGGGTGGTGCATTCGAATATTTCCGAGTCGCAGCGATATGATCCGCTGGCGCTTACCAACGTTATTTTGCATATTTTGCCCAGCGGCTATGGTTATGACCTGAAGCGGCGCTTGCCGCACGAACGCGGCCAGGGGTAAGCCGCGGCGTTTTTGCGTCCTGCCGGGAACAGCTTGCCGGCGGAAAAGCATAGGAGGACTAGGAGATGCAGATTCTTTCGGTACATATGATGCCGGGCGCCAATATTTACAGCCACCGCTCCGTGCTGCGGGTGAGGCTGGAACTCGGCGAGGACGAGGATGTTCCCACGAACGAGCTGGGCGATTTTTCCTCCCGCCTGCTGGCTGTATTGCCGGGACTGGCGGAGCACGCCTGCAGCCGGGGTTATCCGGGGGGGTTCGCGGAACGTCTGACGGAGGGGACGTATCTGCCTCATGTCTTCGAGCATGTGGTGATCGAGCTGCAATGCCTGGCCGGCTATGAGGTGAGCTTTGGCAAGGCGCGGGAAACGGACCGGGCGGGCCGGTACGATGTCGTGGTCGGGTACCGGGTGGCGTCTGCGGCCGAGCAGGCGGTGAAGGAAGCAGGGGTGCTTATGGCTGCGCTGCTGGCGGGGGGCGGCTACGACGCGGCGGCGGCGGTCGGCCGCGTCCACGATGCCGGAGAGGCAGGCAGTCTGGGCCCGAGTACGGCTGCGATCGCCGAGGCTGCCGGGCGGCGCGGCATACCGATCACGCGGGTGGCTAGCGAGGATTTGCTAATCCTGGGCTATGGATGCCGGCAGCAGCGGGTTTGGGCCACGGTTACCGGCAGGACGGGGGCGTTGGCTGTGGACCTGGCATGCGACAAGTCGCTTACCAAGCATGTGTTGGCGGGAGGCGGCGTGCCTGTTCCGGAAGGGCTGGTGGTCGATTCGGCGGCGGAAGCGGTGCGGGCCGCCGGGCTTCTGGGCCGGCCGGTGGCTGTTAAGCCGGCCGGCGGCAATCAGGGCAAAGGCGTGACACTCAATGTCACAAGCCCGTCCGAGGTGGAGAGGGCGTTCACTATCGCGGCCGCTTTCGACAGCCGGGTGCTTGTGGAGGAATTCATCCCCGGTCGCCAGTACCGGCTGTGTATAGTGGGCGGCAAGATGGCGGCGGCGGCGGAGCGCATCCCGGCCTATGTGACTGGCGATGGCGTCCATACGGTAAGTGAGCTCGTAGAGTTGGTCAACAGGGACCCGCTCAGGGGTGAAGGGCATGAGCGGCCGCTGACCAGGATCAAAATCGACCCGGTGGCGATTACAGTGCTCGCCAGGCAGGAGCTGACCTCGCAGACAGTACCGGAGGCCGGCAGGGTGGTGTATATCCGGGAGAACGCCAATTTGAGCACTGGCGGAACGGCGGTCGATGTGACCGACGCCGTGCATCCCGACAATGTGCTACTCGCGGAGCGGGCGGCGATGTTGCTGGGGCTCGATGTCGCCGGAGTGGATTTGGTGGCCGAGGATATCGGCCGACCGATCACCGACGGGCATGGAGTCGTGATCGAAGTGAACGCTGCGCCGGGTATCCGTATGCACCATTATCCGTCGGCCGGCAAGCCGCGCGATGTGGCCGCCCGGGTGGTAGACCACCTTTTTCCCCGTGGCGACGGCCGGATTCCGGTTATCGTCGTGACCGGCACCAACGGCAAAACGACGGTGAGCAGGATGATCGGACACATCTGGCAGCATGCCGGCTATTGCGCCGGGATGACCACCACCGACGGCATATATATCGGCAACCGCCGCGTGATGGGCGGGGACGCGACCGGCCCGGTCAGCGCCCGCACCGTGCTCACCGACCCTGCGGTTGAGGTGGCGGTGCTGGAGACGGCCCGCGGCGGCATACAGCGCAGCGGGTTGGGGTTCGACGCCTGCGATGTCGCCGTAATAACCAATATCAGTGAGGACCATTTTGGCCAGGACGGCATCGAGGACATCGACGACCTTGTTTTCATCAAGTCGCTGGTGGCCGAGGTTGTGCGGCCCGGCGGCCATATCCTGCTGAACGCCGACGATCCTTACGTGACCGCTGTCAGGGGGCGGGCCAAGGGCGAAGTCGTTTATTTCAGCACCGAACCTGACAATCTCCTTGTTCGCCGGCACCTTAGTGTCGGCGGCAAGGCCTTTTTCGTGCAGGACGGCGTTATTTACGCCGCGTGCGGCCGCCTTGGCAGGCCGGTCGTAAGGGTGGAGGACGTGCCTGTTACACTGGCGGGCATCGCTCTTCACAATGTTCAGAACGCCGTGATTGCCGCGGCGGCCTGTTACTGCATGAAGGTCCCGGTCAGTTATATTCAGGAGGGACTGTCGAGCTTCGAGCATAACCCGGGGCGGCTCAATATGGTAACGTTCGGCGACTTCCGGGTGTGTGTGGACTACGGCCACAATCCGGCCGGGTATCAGGCGTTGCTTAATACGGTCAAGCGTCTCGGCGCCAGACGGCTGGTGGGTGTTATCGCCGCTCCCGGAGACCGTAGGGATGATGTTATCATGAATGTGGGCCGGGTAGCCGGTTATGGGTTCGACTACCTGTTCATCAAGGAAGATGCCGACCTGCGCGGCCGCCGGCCGGGCGAGACGGCGGAGCTCCTGCGCCGAGGCGCTTTGGAGGCGGGAATTTCCGCCGAAAGGGTTGCGACGATTTACGCGGAGGATGAGGCGGTTTTGGCCGCGCTATCCGCCGCTTTACCGGGCGACCTGATCGTGGTGTTTTACGAAAAGTACGATAAGGTGACGGCGGTGATCGAGTCGTTCCGGGAGAAACGAGTGGAGCGCCCGGCTGCTTACTCCGTGGGGTACGCGCCGGGGTTGGTGGTGAGCGCAAATTCGCTTTAGCGCGCGGCCGGGCTAGAAAATAATCCCTTGGCATTTGCAGGCAAATACCCTTGTGTGTAGAATTACAACATAAATATACTACGGATGGGGGTATTACGATGGACGACGTCACAGCTAACGAAGAGTTGCAGTTGGTTATTTTTCGCCTCGCCAAGGAAGAGTTCGGCTTGCCGATAACCAAGGTGCAGGAGATTAACCGTCTCGTGCCGATTACCAAGTTGCCGCAGACGCCTTCTTTCATGGAGGGGATAATCAATCTGCGCGGCCGGATAATCCCGGTGATCGACCTTCGGAAACGCTTCCAGCTGGCCGGCGCCGAACAGAGCGACGACAATCGCATCATCATCGTCGAGGTCAGCGGACAGACGATTGGGGTCATCGTCGATTCGGTAACCGAGGTTGTCCGTCTGCCTGGGTCGAGCGTCGAGCCGCCGCCGCCGGCCTTCATTCTCGACGCCCAGTATATCCACGGGGTGGGCAAACTTGACGATAGGTTGCTGATTATGCTCGACATCGATAAGATATTGACCAGCCAGGAAGAAATAATGCTTAAACAGATCAAGCAATAATGCCTGTTGAACGACTGGTTCTCGCCGCCAGGGCCAAGATCAACCTTGCGCTCGACGTGCTGTTCAAGCGGCCGGACGGATACCACGAAGTGGCGATGGTGATGCAGTCGCTGGCGCTGGCCGACAAGGTAACGCTTACAGCCGACCGCGCGCTCAGCGTGGTTTCCACGGCGCCGGATCTGGAATGCGGGCCGTCCAACCTGGCTTACCGGGCTGCTGCCCTGCTCAGGGAGCGGTGCGGGGTCGACCGCGGGGTCCGCATCGCCCTGGAGAAAAATATTCCGCTGGCGGCGGGTCTGGCCGGCGGCAGCGCCGATGCTGCCGCCGTCTTGCGCGGCCTGAACAGGCTGTGGGGCCTGGGGCTTACGCTTTCCGAACTGGAGGGTGTCGGCGCCGCTCTGGGGTCGGATGTACCCTTCTGCCTGCGTGGCGGCACGGTGTTGGCAACGGGAAGGGGCGAGGCCTTGAGGTCGTTGCCAGCCCTGCCTCATGCCTGGATAGTGCTGGCCAAACCGCCGGTCGCCGTTTCCACCGCCTGGGTGTACGGCAATTACCGCGGCGAGCGGGTGACGCTCCGCCCCGATGTTGCCGGCATGGAGTCGTGCCTGGCTGCGGGCGATCTTAACGGCGTGACCGCCCGCCTGGCCAATGTTTTGGAGACAGTAACGGTGCCGGCCCATCCCGCCGTGGCGGCGCTCAAGGCTGCGATGCTGGAGCATGGCGCCAGGGCCAGCCTGATGTCAGGCAGCGGGCCGACCGTATTCGGCATTGCCGATAATCTTCGCCAGGCGGAGAAAATCGCCGCCGCGCTCAGAAGTTCGACTGATGCCTGGGTGACGGTGACGGAGACGGCTGGTGAATTGGAGGGAGAAGATGGAACGACGGTTGCCGCCGATCAAGCTTGACAGTTATCGGCCGTTGCGCGAAGTCGTCTCCGAGGCGTTGCGCGAAGCGATTTCGACCGGCATTCTCAAGCCGGGGGAACGTCTTATGGAGATTCAGATGGCCGAAGAGCTTGGGGTCAGCCGCACGCCGGTGCGGGAGGCGATCCGGCGCCTGGAGCTCGAAGGTTTCTTGGTGATGGTGCCGCGCCGCGGTACATATGTGTCCGATTTGTCGATCAAGGACATCAACGAGGTGTTCGAAATCCGCACCGCGCTGGATGTGCTGGCGGCGGGATTGGCCGCCGAACGGATCACCGAGGAAGAACTGGAGCAGATGGAACGTTTGCTGGTGGAAATCGGCGAATATATCGACAGTGGCGAGGCCGACAGAATCGTCGACGCCGACAGTCAGTTCCACGATGTTTTATACCGGGCGAGCCGCAATGACCGGCTGGTGGGCATAATCAACAATCTGCGCGAGCAGTTTACCCGCTTCCGCTCGATATCGATGGCGTACCCCGGACGGATAAAGAATACGCTTGAGGAGCACCGGCGGTTGGTGGAGGCCATCGCCCAGCGTAACCCCGACCTGGCCCAGCAGTATGCCCGCGAGCATATGGAAAACGCCGAGCAGACGCTATTGAACGACCTTAACGAACGCCGGCAGAAACGTTAATTTTTTTGGGAGGGAAGCGCCTCGATGTACGACGCCATAATTCTGGCGGGTGGCGAAAACAGCAAAGAGATGTTCCAGTATACGCCCCAGTCCTACGAAGCGCTAATCGATATCGCCGGGAAGCCGATGGTGACTTTTGTCGCCGATGCTCTGGCGAGGTCCCGCCAGGTTGACCGCATCTTCGTGCTCGGCCCGGTTGCCGAGCTGGCGGACTGCGATTTTCCTTCCCGAACGCAGTTGGTGGAGAGCGGGCCGACGATTATCGAAACTATCCGTATCGGGATGCGCGCCCTCGGCCATAATCGGCCCGTGCTGGTGGCGACGGCTGATATCCCCCTCCTTTCCGCCGAGGCGGTGAACGATTTTCTTGCCCAGTGCGGACGAATGCATGCCGACCTGTATTATCCCATTGTGCCCAAAGAGGTCAACGAACACAGCTTTCCCGGCAATAAGCGCACCTATGTCCGCCTGCGCGAAGGCGTTTTCACCGGCGGGAACCTTTTTCTGGTCAATCCGGGAATAGTCGAACAGTGCGCTCTGGTGGCGGAAAAGTTCATCGCCGAGCGTAAGAATCCGTTGGTGTTGTGCAGGATGCTGGGATGGACGTTCGTTATCCGCTTTCTGCTGGGGGTGCTTTGCCTGGCGGACGTGCAGCGGCGGGTCTCTGAGCTTCTCGGGGTTCGGGGCGCGGTGATCCAGTCGCCTTTTCCCGAATTGGGCATCGATGTCGATAAGCCGAGCGATCTCGAACTCGTGAGGGCGACGTTTTCCTTGCGGGGATGAAATATGGTTGATTAAGGCGCGATGGTTTGTCGCGCTTTCTGTCTTTCTTTCGCTTTTGCGTTTCTTTTGCGGCAGCTGGCAGGAATTGCCGCATCGGCGGGAGAATGTGAATAAAAATGTTTTCGGACGGGGGAATGTTCGCCTTTCCCCCTGCTACGGAGGATTAATGGACAAGACGAGCAGGCAGGCGCGCAGAATCGCCCTGACCAAGATGCTGGCCGATCATCCGGGCCAGCTGTTTTCCCTTAACCGTTTCAGCAGTTTGTTCGGGGTTGCCAAATCGACGCTGTCGGAAGACCTGGAGGCGGTGCGCCAGGCGTTGGCCGACTTTGCTCTTGGCCGCCTGGAGACGGTGTCCGGCGCGGCCGGCGGCGTGCGACTGGTGCCGCTGAAAACCGAAGAGGCCGCCCATAGTCTGCTGACCGCTCTGGCGGAGAAGATGTCCGCCCCCGACAGGATTATACCCGGAGGGTTTCTTTACATGTCGGACATCCTGTTTTCCCCCCAACTGATGGCCCAGGTGGGAGAGGTTTTCCTGACGCGTTTCGCGGCCGCCGCCCCGGATCATATCATGACGGTGGAGACGAAGGGCATTCCGCTGGCGTTTGCCACTGCCCGGGCGTTCAACCTGCCGTTGGTTACGGTGAGGCGGGGCAGCCGGGTGACGGAGGGGACGGCGGTGAGCATCAATTACGTGACCGGATCTTCGCGCCGCATCCAGACGATGTCGCTGCCGAAGCGGGCTGTCCCGCCGGGGGCGAGGGTGCTGATTATCGATGATTTCATGAAGGCCGGCGGCACTGCCTGCGGCATGGTCGACCTGGCCAGGGAGGTGGGGGCGACAGTGGTCGGCATCGGCGTGCTGGTAGCCACCGCCGAACCGGCGGACAAGCTTGTGGACAGCTTCACGCCGCTCCTCATCCTCCGCGGTGTTGATGAGCATAATAAGAAGACAGATATCCGGCCGGCTCTGTAATTCAAGGCCGGGGACGGGAGGATAGCATGGTCGGACCAATTGGCGTGAGACTGAAGGACATCCAGGAGGCTTTGGCCGCCCTGCAAGGGGTGGTTCACGCAACGCCGCTCGACCGCAGCCGGACATTCAGCGCGATGGCGGGCTGCGACGCTTATCTCAAACTGGAAAATATGCAGAAGACAGGGTCGTTCAAGATTCGCGGCGCGTATAATAAGATCCGCACCTTGAACGCGGCGGAGCGGGCCCACGGCGTGATCGCCGCCTCCGCGGGCAATCACGCCCAGGGGGTCGCTTCGGCGGCCAGTATGGCCGGTGCGAAGGCAACGATTGTGATGCCCGAGGCGGCGCCGCTGGCCAAGATCATTGCCACCCGCGGCTACGGGGCGGAGGTGGTGCTGAGCGGCACGGTCTACGACGAGGCCTACGAGCGGGCGCTTGAGCTGCAGCAGGCCGGCGGCCAGACTTTTATCCACGCCTTCAACGATAACGCGGTTATCGCCGGTCAGGGCACTGTGGGCCTGGAAATTCTCCGTGAGCTTGAGGATGTTTCCAGCATCGTTGTGCCGGTGGGCGGCGGGGGACTTATCTCCGGCATCGCCCTGGCGGTCAAGGAGACGGCGCCGCATGTCAAGGTGTACGGTGTGCAGGCCCAGGGGGCGCCGGCGATGTATATGTCCAAACGCTCCCATGCCTTGAAGACCGTTCCCGACGCGGTGACGATGGCGGACGGGATCGCGGTCAAGGTTCCGGGGGACCTTACTTTCGCCATTATCGACAAATATGTCGACGATATATTCGTTATCGACGACGAGGCTATTGCCAGCACTATTCTGATGCTGCTGGAGCGGGCCAAGCTGATGGTCGAGGGGGCGGGCGCGGTCAGCCTCGCCGCGCTGCTCCACGGCAAGGTGCCCGCCCAGGGCAAGGTCGTGAGCGTTATCTCGGGCGGAAATATCGACGTGAACATGATTTCGCGCATCATTGAGCGCGGTCTTGTAAAAGCCGGTCGGCGGGTTAAAATTTCCACCATGGTGGTGGATCGCCCCGGCGCGCTCCACCGGCTGCTCTCGGTGATCGCCGCGCTCAGGGCCAATGTAATCCATATCTACCACGACAGGGTGGAGCGGAACGTGCCGATCGGCCAGTCGATCGTCGAGGTCGGCCTGGAGACGCGCGATACCCTGCATACCGAGGAAATCCTCTCGACTCTCCGCAAAGAAGGATATAACGTCGAGGTTTTGTAGAGGATTAACGCGACAAGTGTCGAATTGTACTTCCTTTGAGACAAAGGAGGCAGGTATATGGCAGATTTTGTTGCGGTGGTTCTCGCCGCCGGCAAGGGTACGCGGATGAAGTCGGCCCTGCCGAAGGTGCTGCACCGGGTAGGCGGGCAGCCGATGCTGGCTCATGTTCTGGGGGCCGCCAAGCAGGCCGGCGCCGCTCGCTGCGTAACCGTGGTGGGCTTCGGCGCCGCCGCCGTCGAGGAAGAGATCGGCGCGGCGAGCGAGTTCGTCGTCCAGGCCGAGCAGCTCGGCACAGGCCACGCCGTAATGCAGGCGCGCGAGGCTCTCGGTAAATACAACGGCACGGTAATGGTGCTGTGCGGCGATACGCCGCTTCTGACCGCCGATCTTCTGGGCCGGCTTTATGCCGCCCATCGAGAGGCGCAGGCAGCCG
Organism: Selenomonadales bacterium 4137-cl; assembly: GCA_032334055.1. Lineage (NCBI taxonomy): Bacteria > Bacillati > Bacillota > Negativicutes > Acetonemataceae > Anaeroselena > Anaeroselena agilis. The sequence continues at coordinate 4,094,837 of JAUOZS010000001.1, forward strand.
CGACCGTGCTGACGGCCAAGATGGCCGACCCCGCCGGCTACGGGCGGGTTATCCGCGACCGGGCGGGTCAGGTGGCAAGGATTGTGGAGCAGAAGGATGCCAGCGCGGACGAACTGGCGGTCAACGAGATCAACACCGGCATATACTGCTTTGAGTGCCAGCCCCTGCTGGCGGCCCTGGATGGCCTGACCTGCGACAACAAGCAGGGCGAGTACTATCTGACCGACGTGATCGGCATATTTGTGGGCCAGGGAGCCAAGGTGTGGGCGCTGACCGCCGATGACGAGCGCGAAACGATGGGCATCAATTCCCGCCGGCAGCTCGCCGAGGCGGAGAAGCTTCTGCGCCGCCGCAAGTTAGATGAGCTGATGGACAACGGCGTGACGATAATGGACCCTGATTCGACCTTCATCGACGCCGCCGTAACGGTGGACGCCGATACGGTCATCTATCCGTTCACCTGGCTGGAAGGGGCGACCCGCATCGGCGGCTGCTGCTCCGTCGGGCCGAACACCAGGCTGGCCGATACTGTGCTGGGCGACAATGTGACCATCCATTTTTCGTACGCCCATGAATGCGAGATCGGCAGCGGCGCCAATGTCGGGCCTTACGTCCACCTGCGGCCGGCCACCGAGCTGGCTTCGGGCGTGAAGGTCGGCAATTTCGTGGAGATCAAGAACAGCAAGGTCGGCCCTGGCAGCAAGGTGCCCCATCTCAGCTATATCGGCGACACCGATATGGGGGCCGGGGTCAACATCGGTTCGGGGACGATTACCGTAAATTACGACGGCCGGAAAAAACACCGCACGGTTATCGAGGATAACGCCTTTATCGGCTGCAACACCAACCTGGTGGCGCCGGTTACCGTCGGCAGCGGCGCTTATGTCGGGGCCGGCTCGACGATCACCAAGAACGTTCCGGCCGATTCCCTGGGAGTGGCGCGGGCGCGCCAGTCCAACATCGAGGGTTGGGCCAAAAAGCATAAAGGCTGATTTGGGGGAGTAGAAATGGTGTTAGACAACGGTAAACGGCTGCGGATTTTTTCCGGTAATTCCAACCGCCACCTCGCGGAAGAAATCGCGGCATATCTGGGGCTGGCGCTGGGGGATGCCTTCGTCGGCCGCTTCAACAACGGTGAGACTCAGGTGATGATCGAGGAAAGCGTGCGCGGCGCGGACGTTTTTATCGTTCAGCCCACCTGCGAGCCGGTCAACGATACCATCATGGAACTGCTGTTCATGGTCGATGCCGTGAAAAGGGCCTCGGCCGCCAATATCACCGCGGTCATACCTTACTACGGCTATGCCCGCCAGGACCGCAAAACGCGCGGCCGCGAGCCGATTTCCGCCAAGCTCGTCGCCAATCTTCTCACCACAACCGGCGTCACCAGGGTAGTGACCATGGATCTCCACGCCGGACAGATCCAGGGCTTTTTCGATATTCCGGTCGATCATCTGCTGGGAGTGCCCATTCTGGCCGATTATTTCATCTCCAAGGGTCTGGAGGATCTGGTGGTCGTCTCGCCCGACCTGGGCGGGGTGACGCGGGCCAGACAGCTGGCGGACCGGCTCCACTGCCCGATAGCGATTATCGAGAAACGGCGGCCTGCGCCGGGCGTCGCCGAGGTTATGAATCTCATCGGCAGCGTGAACGGCAAGACGACGATCGTGGTTGACGACATCGTCGATACCGCCGGGTCGCTGACTGAGGGCGCCAAGGCCTTGACCAACTATGGGGCTAAGGAGGTCTACGCCTGCTGCACCCATCCGGTGCTCAGCCCGCCGGCGGTGGAGAGGGTGGCAAACTCCAATATCAAGGAGCTGGTCGTCACCAACACCATCCCTGTTCCGGACGAAAAACGCATCAGCAAGATCAAGGTATTGTCGGTGGCGCCGATCTTCGGCGAGGCCATCATCCGCATTTTCGGCGACCTGTCGGTCAGCAAGCTTTTCGACGACTGATACACGATGAACGGGGACTTCACTGTCGGGCGCGCGAACGCTGGCGACGTCCCGGCCATTGCCGTGCTGTTCACCGAGTGCTTCCGGGAGAGCGTCCTGCACCACTGCGGCCGGTTGCCCGCGCCGCAGGCGATGGAGGACGTGTTCGCCCTGGTGTATGAGGCTGAGCCGGAAGCGGCGCTGGTGACCCGCGCCGATGACGGCTCGGTCGTCGGTTACTGCTTTGCCCCCACCGTGCTGCCGCGCCTGTGGGTGAGGGCGGTGACGGGCGGCCACCTTTTCCGGTGGGCGTGGCGGTGGCTGACCGGGCGGTACGGTTTCGGGCTCCATCCGGTGAAGGTAATCCTGGTAAACAAATTGGCCTTCCTGCGTTCGGCGGCGACACCGGCCAAGGCGGCCGCGGCCCGCATCCTATCGGTCGCGGTGGCGCCTTCCTGGCGCGGCCGGGGTCTGGCGCGGGCGCTGATGGCCGAGGCTATGGCCTATTTCCGCTGCCGCCAAGTGGCCAGGATCCGCCTGGAGGTGCGTCCGGACAACGCGCCGGCGATCCGGGTATATAAGGATTGCGGCTTTGTGGCTGCTGGGCTTACATATGATTCCCAGGGTCCGTGGCTGATAATGATGAAAGAGATGGAGCAGGCCGATGTTTGATACGAAGCTGTCCCTCATCAGCATCCTGGCAGTGCTCACGGTGATCGTGCTGATAAGCTTGACGCTCGATTACCTTCGTCTGCTGCGGCGGCCGGCCAGGCTGGGCTTGTGGCTTGCTATGCTCGGTATTATCGCCGGCTTCGTCTTTACCCTCAACGCCGTGCTACCGGGCAATCGCTTCTACGGGCCGACCTTTTCCGAGGTGAAGACAAGCCAGAAGATCGTGGCCCTGACGTTCGACGACGGGCCTTACCCGCCTTACACCGGCAAGGTGCTCGACATCCTCCGTGAGGAAGAGGTGCCGGCCACCTTTTTCGTTATCGGCCGGAATGCCGCGAGGCATCCCGACCTGGTGCGGCGAATGGTCGCCGAGGGGCACCAGGTGGGCAACCACACATATAATCATGTAGATCTCTTGAAGGCGGACCGGGCGACGATCGCCGACGAAGTCGACCGCACCAACAGGGTAATTGCGGCGATAACCGGCGCTTCCGCCAGGGTCGTCCGCCCTCCGCACGGCTTCCGCGACGCGGTGGTGCTGGAGGTGATGGCCGAGCGGGGCCTCAAGGTGGTGGAATGGTCGGTGCTGAGCCGCGACTGGACCAACCCCGGCGTGGATACGATTGTCAGGCGGACGCTCGACAAGGTGAAAAGCGGCGCGGTCATCCTTCTCCACGACGGCGACGGCGTGGCCGCGGCGGCCCCCAGGACCCAGACGGTCGAGGCGGCGCGGCTGGTCATCCGCGACCTGAAGGCGCGGGGGTTTAAGTTCGTTACTGTTGACGAGATTCTCAAGTCGGAGGAATAACGTGAAAATCGTTGTCGGTCTGGGAAATCCCGGGCGGGAGTACAGCGCGACCCGCCACAACGTGGGCTTCATGGCGGTGGACGAGCTGGCCGCGCGCTGGAACGTGGCCAGCTGGCGGGAAAAGTTCGGCGCTCTGGTCGCCGAGCATCGCGGTCAGGAAACCGTGTTGCTGGTAAAGCCGCAGACGTATATGAATCTGAGCGGCCAGGCGGTGTCGGCGCTTGTGCGCTGGCACAAGCTGGACGCGGCAGATATTATCGTGGTCTATGACGATATCGACCTGCCGGCCGGCAAATTGCGGCTGCGCCCGGCGGGCGGCGCCGGCGGCCACCGCGGCATCGAGTCGATGCTGGCCCACCTGGGCAAGGACGCCTTCGCCCGCGTCCGCATTGGCGTGGGCAGGCCGCCGGAGTACATGGAGACGGCCGATTACGTTCTGGGGCGCTTTTCGGCCGAGGAGCAGCCGCTGATGGCGGAAGCCGTCAGACGGGCGGCGTCCGCGGTCGAGGCGGTGCTCAAGGACGGGCTGGCGAAGGCGGCCAATGAGTATAATAAGTAAAATGCGGTTTTTGAGGCTGGGTGGAGAGAATGTTTTCAGCGGTCTACGCCGATGAGAGAGGCAATATCTACGATGCGCCGGGCTACGCGGCCGTCGGACGCAGCGGCCGGGACGACCGGATGCTGGCGGATGACGACCTGATTCCTCTGCCCCCGGGGGCCGACCTGATGTTTTTACCCGGCCGCAGCGCGCTGGCTGCCAAAGACGGCGCCGTGACGCCGATCGCCGCCCCGCTGGCGGCGGTGGCGGCGATGCTGCCGGCCGGCTATACCCGGACCTATCTGCCGGCTTACCGCCTTCAGGCGGGTGCGCCGCCGCTGCCGCTGTACGGCTACGCGGCGGTGGCCATGCGGCGGGGCCGCTTCTATGCCGCGGCGGTAAAAAGCGACGACAACGCCAAGTGGGACCCCCGCCGCTTTAACACCCCCGACCTCGCCGGCCGCATCGCGGCGGTACGGAAGGAGCTTCCCGGCAACCGCCTGGTGGAGCATCTGGCCCGCTGCTCGCTCGAGTGGCACTGTTGCACGGCCCAGAACCTCTTCTACCGGCGCTGGGAGGCGGGCATACCGGTTTCGCCGGCCTGCAACGCCGACTGCCTGGGCTGCATCTCCCGCCAGCCGGCGGAATGCTGCCCGGCGCCGCAGAGCCGCATCGACTTCGTGCCGGAACCGGACGAAGTGGCGGCAGTCGGGGTCTATCATCTCGGCAAAGCGCCGCAGGCGATCGTCAGCTTCGGCCAGGGCTGCGAGGGCGAGCCGTCGCTGGAGGCTGACACGATCGCGGCCGCGATAAAGATCATGAGAGCGGAGACGGTGCGGGGGATGGTGAACATCAACACCAACGCCGGGTTTACGGCCGGTATCGAGAAGATCGCCGCCGCCGGCCTCGACAGTATGCGGGTAAGCGTCATCAGCGCCCGTCCCGAGGGACACAAGGCGTACTATCGCAGCGGCTACTCGCTCGACGACGTACAGGCCTCGATAGCGGTCGCCAAAGCCCGCGGGGTTCACGTTTCCCTTAATATGCTGTTGCTGCCCGGCTTTAACGACCGGCCGGAGGAAGCGGCGGCCTGGGAGGAGTTCGTGGAGGCGACCGGGATAGACATGATCCAGCTCCGCAACCTCAACATCGACCCGGAGGCGGTTTGGCCGGTTCTGCCACCCCAGGGCGCTGAGCCCATGGGGGTCAAGAAGTTCCTCAGCCGGCTGGCGGAGCGGTTCCCGGCGGTGAGGATCGGCAGCTTCAGCAGGTATATCGGCTAAGATCGGACCGATAATTCAAGAACCCCTCTGCCGGCTGGGCAAGGGGGTTCTTTGCGTGATGCGCTGTCAGGCGTATATGTGGTCGTTGGTCAGCGGCAGGTCGTTGTTGACGCCCTTGGTGAAGACCAACTGGTGGATGTCGAGGGCGGCTATCCGGAAGGAGGCGGCGCAGGCCTTGAGGTATAGGTCCCACATCCGGTAGAACCGGTCGCCGAATTTAGTGCGGACAGCGTCTGCCTGGCGGTCGAAGTTTTCGTGCCAGCGGTCGAGCGTCATGGCGTAATGTCGGCGCAGGCTTTCGGCGTTGATCATCTGGAAACCGTATTCCGGCAGTTGCCAGATTATTTCCCTGAGCGTCGGCACATAGCCGCCGGGGAATATGTATTTTTTCATCCAGGTATTGCCTAGGGCCGTCTCGCGGGTGCTGGTGATGGTGTGTAGCAGCGACAGTCCGGCGGGGGCCAGGAGGCGGTAAATCTTGTTGAAGTATTTGGGGATGTTGTCTTTGCCCACATGTTCGAACATGCCGACGCTGACGATCTTATCGAAGCGGTGGCGGTCTTCGTCCAGGTCGAGATAGTTGACAAGCTCGACGTCGACTTTATCGCTCAGGCCGAGCGCGGCGATCCGCTCGCGGGTCTTCCGGTACTGTTCCTCGCTAAGGGTGATGCCTAAGGCGTTTACGCCATAGGTCTGGGCAGCCGTGATTATCAGCCACCCCCAGCCGCTGCCGATGTCGAGCAGGCGGTCGCCGGGGTGGAGGTCGAGTTTTCTGAGGATGTGGTCGATTTTTTGCAGCTGAGCCTGGTCCAGGCTGTCGGTCTCGTGCTTGAAGTAGGCGCATGAATAGCTCATGGTTTTGTCGAGCCAGGCGGCGAAGAAGTCGTTGCCAAGGTCATAATGGTGCTGAATATTTTCCTTGGCCTGTGTTCTGTTGGCAAGGCGGCCGGCCGCTTTCCACACGCTGGTTGCCGCATCGCTCTTGGCGAACAGTGTTTGGTTGTCGCCCAACAGGTTGAGTAAATCGTCGAGGCGGCCTTCATAATCCAGAATGCGGTCCATGTAGGCTTCCCCCAGCGCCAGAACCGGGTCGTCAAGCGCGGCCGCGATGGCGGGATTCTTCCGGAAAACCAGCTTTACCGCCGGCGGAGCGTCGCCATAGTCCGCCTCTTCCCCGTCCCAGTAACGGACCCGCAGGCCGCCGTGCCGAATTTTCCCAAGCAAGTTCTTGAGGAGCTGCTTTTCCATGACTTGCATACCGAGATTCATAATGTCACCACCTTCTTATAGGTTTATAATCTGCCTGGAGGAATAAATTGTCAAGAAGGGAGGGGGGTGGTGAAGGGGCTTAAAGGGGCGACCGGTCCCGTTATCAGGAAACAACTGGGCGAACGTAACTTTTACGCCTCGTTCCGGCAGCGGTGTCCGTCGTCGGTCAGGTGACGGGGGGCGGGGCTGGGGAAAGCGGACTTTTTTCAGGAAAGATTTGCGCCGTCGGGGCGGTTGTGCTATAATAATTTAGCGTGACAACGATTGTAGTAAAGTGAGGTGCAAGATACATGAAAGAAAAGATTCATCCGAAGTACGGCGAATCTACCGTGGTGTGCGCCTGCGGCAACACCTTCAACACCGGCTCGGTGAAAAAGGAACTGAAGGTCGACGTGTGCTCCAAGTGCCACCCTTTCTTCACCGGTCAGCAGCGCTCGCTGGCCGCCCGCGGACGCATCGAGAAGTTCAATAAGCGTTACGGACAGGAAGAATAAGATGTGGGGCAGAGCGGAGGATGCTCTGCCTTCTTTACAAGTTCGGCCTTTGATAAGCGCCCATCTGTTCAGAGAGGAGAAAAACCGTGCAAGCCAAGACGAATATCGGCGGGCAGGCGGTGATCGAGGGCGTGATGATGCGCGGGCCGGGACACATCGCTACGGCGGTGCGGGAACCCTCCGGCAACATCACGGTCAAGAAGGAGCCGCTTGTTTCAATTAGCGATCGATATCCGATTCTGAAGAAACCAATGCTGCGTGGCGTGGTAGCTCTGGCGGAAGCGCTGGTGTACGGCCTCAAGGCGCTGTCTTTCTCCGCCCAGGCTTCGGGCGAGGAGGAGGAGCAACTGACGACGAAGGAAATCCTGATGACGATGGGATTCGCCTTCGTCCTCGCGGTCGTGCTCTTCGTCATCATTCCCACCTGGGCCGCCAAGTTCATCCACAGCATCGCGGACGACCCGATGGTTTTCAACCTGTTTGAGGGCCTGCTGCGCCTGGCGATTTTCTTCGCCTACGTAGTAGCGATTTCGGTGATGAAGGATATCAGGCGGGTGTTCATGTATCACGGCGCCGAGCATAAGGCCATCCATGCCTACGAGGCGGGGGCGCCGCTCGATGTCGAGCATGTCCGCCCTTTCAGCACGCTCCATCCTCGTTGCGGGACGAACTTTCTGTTGATCGTCATGCTGGTAAGCGTGTTCGTGTTCGCGTTCCTGGGCTGGCCCGACCTGTGGCTGCGCATTGCCACGCGCGTGGCGCTGCTGCCGCTGATCGCCGGTATCGGCTACGAAATAATCCGCTACGCCGGCCGCAGTGATAAACGCTGGGTGGCGGTGGCCATCACCCCCGGTCTGTGGCTGCAGAAGCTCACGACCCGCGAACCGAGCGACGATATGATCGAGGTGGCGATATGCGCTCTCGAGGCTGTCAAGCCCGACGGCGAGGTGAAAGCGAATGCTTGATAAACTGCAGGCGATTGAAGATAGATATGAGGAACTTGAGCAACTAATCAGCGATCCGGCCGTGATGGCCGACATGTCGGTGTGGCAGAAGCACACCAAGGCGCATTCCAAGTTGTCCGGCCTGGTGACTGCGTTCCGCGAGTACAAGCAGGCCCTCAAGGGGGCTGACGACGCCCGGGAGATGCTTAAGGACAAACTCGACGCCGACTTCCGCGAGCTGGTAGAGGCGGAGCTGGCCGAGCTGACCGGCAAAGCCGAGAAGCTGGCCGATGAACTGCGGGTCATGCTGTTGCCCCGCGACCCTAACGACGACAAGGATGTTATCATCGAGATTCGCGGCGGGGCGGGGGGCGACGAGGCGGCGTTGTTCGCCGGCGATCTTTTCCGCATGTACAGCCGTTATGCCGAAGGCCGGGGCTGGAGGACCGAGGTGCTGGACGCCAATCCTACCGACCTCGGCGGTTTCAAGGAAGTCGTTTTTGCCGTTTCGGGCGACGGGGCGTACTCTCGCTTCAAGTTCGAGAGCGGCGTGCATCGTGTGCAGCGGGTGCCGGATACCGAGGCCAGCGGCCGCATCCACACCTCGACGGTGACGGTGGCGGTGCTGCCCGAGGCCGAGGATGTCGACGTCGAGATCAACCAGAACGACCTGCGGATCGACACTTACTGCGCCAGCGGCGCCGGCGGTCAGCACGTCAACAAGACCGAATCGGCGGTGCGCATCACTCACCTGCCTACCGGCGTGGTGGTGCAGTGCCAGGACGAGAAGTCCCAGCTTAAGAACCGCGACAAGGCGATGCGGGTGCTTAGGGCCAAACTGCTCGAGCTTGCCCAGGAGTCGCAGCGGGCCGAGGTGGCCGAGACGCGCAAGAGCCAGGTGGGTACAGGCGACCGCAGCGAGCGTATCCGCACCTACAATTTCCCGCAGGGGCGGGTGACCGATCATCGCATCGGTCTGACGCTCCACAAGCTTGATTTTATTTTGAACGGCGACCTGGACGAACTGATCGACGCCCTTATCACCGCCGACCAGAGCGAGCGTCTGAAGCAGGTCGATTAGACGATGAGCGAACCGAAATGGACGATAGGCTCGATTTTAACATGGACCAAGCAGTACTTTGCCGACAAGGGCGTGGCCAGTCCGCGCCTTGACGCCGAGGTGCTGCTTTCCCACATTCTGGGCACGGACCGCATGTACCTGTACGTCAATTTCGACCAGCCGCTGGAAGCCGGCGAACTGGCCGCCTTCCGCGAGGCGGTGAAAAAGCGCGCGGCACGCATGCCGGTGGCTTATATAACCGGCCGGCGGGAGTTTTTCGGCCTGTCCTTCGCCGTCACGCCTGCGGTGCTCATCCCGCGCCCGGACACCGAGGTGCTGGTGGAGGCGGTTATACGCCGCTTTCAGGCGACAGACGGCCCGTCGGTGCTGGATATCGGCACCGGCAGCGGAGCGGTAATCGTCAGCCTATTGCACAAGCTGCCGGCGGCGCGTGGGGTGGCGACCGACGTTTCCGCCGAGGCGCTGGCGGTGGCGGCTGATAACGCCGCTAGGCTGGGGGTGGCCGACCGCCTGGAGTTTTTGCGCGGCGATCTTCTCGCTCCCGCGGCGGGGCGGGTCTTCGACGCGATCGTCAGCAACCCGCCCTATATTGCCGCCAAGGATATGGCCGCTCTCGAGCCCGAGCTGGGCTACGAGCCGCGGGGCGCTCTGGCCGGCGGCGCCGACGGGCTGGACTTTTACCGTCGTATGGCCGGTGGGGCGGCGGCGCTTCTCAGGCCGGGAGGCTTCCTGGCCGTCGAGGTGGGAGCCGGCCAGGCGCGGCAGGTGGCTGCGCTGGCGACTGAAGCCACGGGTCTGGAGGCCGCGGATACGATCAAGGATTATGCCGGTGTGGAGCGGGTTGTCGTGCTGGAACGGAGGCTGTAATGAATACGAAGCATTATGTTGTCGATAGGGAGAAGCCGGATTTCCGCATCCTCGACCAGGCGGCGGCGGTGCTGCGCCAGGGAGGGCTGGTGGCCTTCCCGACCGAGACGGTTTACGGGCTGGGAGCGAACGGTCTCGATCCCGGGGCGGTGGCGAGGATTTTCGCCGCCAAGGGGCGTCCGGCGGATAACCCGCTTATTTTACATATCGCCGACGTCCATGAGGTGAATAAGCTGGCCGCCCGGGTGCCGGCCAACGCCGCCGCGTTGATGGCGGAGTACTGGCCGGGGCCGCTGACGCTGGTGCTGGCGAGGACGCGCTTGGTGCCGGACGCGGTAACCGGGGGGCTCGATACGGTGGCGATCCGCCTGCCCGACTCAACGGTGGCCCGGGAACTCATCCGCCTGGCGGGTGTGCCGGTGGCGGCGCCGAGCGCCAACACCTCGGGACGGCCCAGCCCGACGACCGCCGGCGACGTGCTGGCCGACCTGGCCGGCCGCATCGAGCTGGTGATCGACGCCGGCCCGTGCGGCATCGGCGTGGAGTCGACGGTGGTGGACTGCACTACCCCGGTGCCGACGCTGCTCAGGCCGGGGGGCGTGACGCTGGAGATGTTGATCGCAACGCTGGGCGAGGTCGAAGTCGACCCTGCCCTGGGCGGCGAAAACATCGTGCCGCGGGCGCCGGGGATGAAGTATACCCATTATGCCCCGGCGGCGCCGATGACGCTTTACGAAGGCGAGGGCGGGGCGGCCGCGGCGGCGGTCGCCGGCGAGGCTGCGCGCCTGGAGGCGGCCGGCAGACGGGTCGGGGCGGTGGTTTCGGCGGAAACGGCGCTGCTGCTGCCGCCGACGGTGGTGGCGGCGGTCTACGGAATCCGGGGCGACCTGGACGCGGCGGCAGCGAATCTGTATACCGCCCTGCGACTGTTCGACGCCGAACCTGTCGATGTCATCCTTGCCGAGAGCGTGTCCGAGGCGGGGCTCGGTCTGGCGGTGATGAACCGCCTTCGTAAAGCGGCAGGGTATCGGATTGTACACTGCTAAAGGGAAGCGGCTTATAGGCCGTTTCCGGCATTCTTGGGGGAAGCATTATGGACGGAATCACCTACTACCGCGACGCCGATGTGCCGTTCTTCGAGCTGAAGGCGGGCAGTACGGACCAACTGTCGTATAAAAAGCATTATCATGAGGATTTTTCCGTGGGGCTGGTGGAAAAGGGGGCCAGCAGGTTATGGCACGAAGGCCGGCAGGCGGAAGTGCTGCCTGACAGCCTCGTGGTCATTCCGCCCGGCGTTTTTCACGCCTGCAACCCCCGTGACCGGGCCCACTGGCAGTTTAAAATGCTGTTCGTCGCTCCTGCGTGGCTCGACAGCGTAGTTCCCAAAGGGCGGCCGGGGGGAGTGCGCTGCCTGCACGGGCGGGCGTACGAGCGGCTGATGTCACAGGCGGCCTATTGCCTGATGGACTCCGGTGCCCCGCTGGCCAAGGAAAGCTGCGTCCTGGCGCTGTTCGCGGCTCTGTGCGGCGCCAGGGACCGCTGGACGGACGGGGGCGGCGGGGAGAGCGCCGGGCTGCGGCAGGTGCGGGAATATCTCGAAGCGCATTTCCTCGACCGGATCACGCTGGCGTCGCTGGAGGCGGTGTCCGGGCTGAGCAAATACTACATAGTTAAGCTGTTCAAGAAGAAGTACGGCGTGCCGCCCCATGTTTACCAGACGATGCTGAGGGTCAACTTCGCCGAGAAGGAGCTGCGCCGGCAGCGGGATCTGGCGGCAGTCGCCCAGGACGCCGGCTTTTACGACCAGAGCCACTTTACCAAGACCTTCCGCAGCCATGTGGGCGTGACGCCCGAGGTGTATCAGAGGGCCCATTCGTAGCGGGGACAACTTTTTACAATACACTGCCGCCGTCGCCGTTTATCATGGGAGGAAAACGGCGGGAGGCGAGTGAAATGAAAGTTGTGATGATTATCGACAAGGAGCTGCCGGTGGGGCTGATCGCCAATACGGCGGCGGTGCTGGGGGCGAGCTTGGGGAGGATGGTCGACGGTCTGGTAGGCGGGGATCTGCAAGACGCCGACGGCAACCTCCACCGGGGGATCACGACGATGAACATCCCCATTCTTGGGGGAACGAAAGAGCAGATCAGGTCCATCCGTGCCCGGCTGTACGATGAAGAGTACGCCGCGGTGGCGACGGTGGATTTCAACGCTATCGCCCAACGGTCGCTGGATTACTGCGACTACGGGCGCTCGCTCGCCAGCGCGGGTGGCGACGGGCTTTCCTATCTGGGCATCTGTCTGTACGGCCCGCAGAAAAAGGTCAGCAGCCTGACCGGCAGTATCGGGCTGCTGCGCTGACAGGGTGATTCGATTTGGAGAAGCCACGGGGTGCGTTCCCGACAATCGAGACCGCGAGACTGACCTTGCGCGAGATCGTAAGCGGTGACGCAGCCTTATTGCACCGCTATTGGTCGGACGAGGACGTGACCGAGTTCATGGTGCTCGACCGGTTTACGAAGATCGAGGATACGGTGCAGATGATCGTTTTGTTGGCCGGCCTGTTCGCCGACGGATCGGGCGTCAGATGGGCGGTAGTCCGCAAGGAGGACGGCGCGGTCCTGGGAACCTGCGGGTTTCACAATCTCAAGCCCGAGCACTTTCGGGCGGAGGTGGGCTACGAGATGGGTAAGGAGTACTGGGGCCGGGGCCTGATGACCGAAGCGCTGACGGCAATCCTCGGCTACGGCATCGAGGCCATGGATTTCAACCGCGTGGAGGCGTTCGTCAACGCCGGCAACATCCGCTCGCTGCGGATTCTCGAAAAGCTTGGCTTCCGGCTGGACGGGACGCTAAGGGAATACGAGCGGGCCCGTGGGGTGTTCGTGGACCAGCACTGCCTTTCGCTGCTGCGGAAGGAATGGGTTGTCGGGCAGAGAGCGCGTACGGGAGCGGGGATACTTGCCGATGGATAGCAGCACCAGGGTCGATTTGCATATTCATACCGTCGCCTCCGATGGGACGTGGACACCGGCCGAAACGGTCGCGGCCGTGCGGGCGGCGGGCATCGGCCTGTTTGCCGTCACCGACCATGATTCGGCGGCGAGCGTCGCCCTGACCGCCCGGCTGGCGGCGGAGGCCGGGCTGGGCTTTCTGTCCGGGGTCGAGATTTCGGTGACGCTGGCGGGGCACCTCTTCCACGTGCTTGGCTACGGGATCGACCCGGAAGGCCGGTCGCTGCGGCGCATCCTGGACGCCAACACCGCGCTGATGGAGGAGGTCGATCACGACAGCATCAAGCGGCTGGCCGCCGCCGGCCTACCCATCAGTTACGCCGAGTTTTGCGCCTATGACTACGACCCCGGACGGGGCGGCTGGAAGTCGCTCTACTATTTGATCGACAAAGGCCTGTGCACCGGTGTGGGCGATTTCTTCGCCGAGTTGTTCAACGCCAAACGGGGCATCGTTTTTCCCGAATTCTCCCACCCGGCCGAGGCCATCGCCGCTATCAAGGAAGCGGGCGGCGTGCCGATACTCGCTCACCCCGGCAGCGATTTCCACGGCCCCGCCATCGAAGAGACGCTCGACCTGTTCGCCGCCGAGGCCATCGAGGGAGTGGAGTGTTTCCACCTCTGTCACGACGCCGCCACCACCCGGCGGGCGGTCGAGTGGTGCGACCTGCACAACCTGCTGATTACCGGCGGTTCGGACTGCCACGGCGGCTTTGTTCCCGCCCGTCGACTGGGGGTGCCGGAGCTTCGCCTCGGGCAGTTGCGTCTCGGCAAACTGGCGGACAGTCTGACAGGCTTCAGCGAGGGTGGCGGATGAGCCCGGAAGATCGCTATCCGGCCTGGGAAAAGCAGGGGCAAGTTTACCGCCTTGGCTGCGGGGCGGAAGATGCGGTTATCCTGCTGCACGAGATATACGGCGTGAACGGCCATATGCTCGATGTTGCCGCCTGGCTGGCGGCGCGGGGCCTGGACGTGTACTGTCCCGACTTGCTTGGAGTGTCGTACGGTTACGACCGGGAAGAAGCCGCCTACGCGCACTATATGCGGGTGGGGTTCGCCGCAGCGGCCGCGGAGGCGGGCGCGCTCGCCGGGCTGCTTGCCGGACGGTACCGCAGGATATACCTGGTCGGGTACAGCGCCGGGGCGACGGTGGCCTGGCTGCTGAGCTGCCGGGAAGGCTTTGCCGGCGCCGTCGGTTACTACGGTTCCCGCATCCGCGATTTTTGCGACCTTACGCCGGCCTGCCCAGTACTGCTGTTTTTCCCCGCCTGCGGGGAGGCTTTTTCGGTGCCGGCACTGGCGGAAACTCTGGCGGTCAAGGACGGGGTGGAAGTCCATATACTGTCGGGGATGCACGGCTTTGCCGATCGCCGGTCGTCCCGTTTCGACGCGTCCGCCGCCCGGGCGGCGGATGAACTGACGGCGGCATTTGTTAGCGGGGATGCGCGTGTAGTCCGATAAGGGCAAGAAAAAGCAGCCTGAGTTAGTCAGGCTGCTGGTTTTTTTTTGCAGGTTTGATCGGATTTTCAGGACAGTATTTCCGTCCGGTTGCGACCCCGTCGCTTCGCGTTGTAAAGAGCTTTGTCGGCCCGTTTGAAGACCTCGTCCACGGATTGGTCCTTCTCCCGCGCCGCGGCGATGCCGCTGCTGATGGTGTAGGGAAGCTCCTGGTCCTGCCAAACGACGGCTTCGGTGCCGACCCGGAGGCGTTCGGCGACCGCCTCCGCCTGCTCGGCAGGGGTGTCGGGAAGAATCAGGACGAATTCGTCGCCCCCCAGCCGGCCCCAGATGTCTTCGCGGCGGAGCTGGCGCGCGACGTAGGCGGTGAAGCTCGTGAGGACCAAGTCTCCCGCTTCGTGTCCGTAGGTGTCGTTCAATTTCTTGAAACGGTCGATATCGATCATCGCGACCGATAGCGGCCGTCGTTCGCGTACAAACCGCTCGTATTCCCGGGCGGCCAGTTCCATGATTTTCCGGCGGTTTAGCACCCCGGTAAGGTCGTCGGTGGCGGCCAGCCGGCCCAGTTCTTCCTTGACCCGGGTTTCCTCCAGCCTGGCCTGAAATTCGGTGAGGCGGTGTTTATGCAGCCATGTGGAGAAAATAATGCCAAGGGTGTTGGCCATGGCTAGAGCGACCAGCGATGTGAAGAGGATTTGCGGGCTGATCGGTTCGGAGACCCACAAATGCAGGAAGAAGTTACCTGCGGACAGGGCCAGGGGCGGGGCGAGGCGGATGGGTAGCCTGGCAGGGAAGACCATATAGGCGCTGAAGATGATTAGGATTGTGAGGACGCCGTTGGGGGGGATGTACCGGGCCCAGGCGTAATTGAAGTATAAGACGGCGATGACGGCGAAGACGGCCCAACGGAGGAGGATGTTATCATACTCACGGGGTGTGGTGATTTTGGCCAGGGCGGATATGGTGTACAGGGAGAATGCGGCGAAGGCAAGTCTTAACGTCAGCAAGACCACTAGTTGCCGGCTGGCGCCGAATAGGAAATAATCGCCGCCGGCGAAAAGGAGGAGGGGAACCAGCCATGCGGCGATGGCGACGCTGGCCTGGCGGGCGTCGGCCGCCAGGTAATGCTCGCGGTATCCGGCCTCCGGGCCGGCGCTTGTATCTGGGTGTGCGAAGAAACGCATTTTTCGTCTCCAGGGATCGAAGTATAATAAGTTTCGCTGGACAGGCCTGATAGTCCTTTAGGTAAATAATTCCAAAGTAAAAGGCAGCCTAGCTAAATGCCAGGCTGCCTTGGGAGTGATGCAAGTCAGTTGCCGGCGATTCCTGTCGACGGCGGGTTGGATAGCGAGCGCTTCTGCCAGAGGTATACGGCAATTACGCTGCCGAGGCCGATAATGTCGGTCCAAAAGCCGGGGATGATGAGGCAGAGGGCGCCGACCAGCAGGACTGCCCGCTCCGGCAGGGTACAGCCGCGGAGCAGCCAGTTTTCCAGGGCGGCGCTGAGGGCGATGATGCCGACGGTGGCCGTGAGTAACGCTTCGCCAACTTCAAAGGCGCCAAAGTTGCCTTGCAGCAACAGCATGGGAGAGTAGACGGCCAGGAAGGGGACAAGGAAGCCGGCCACGCCGAGACGGGTGGAGGTCCAACCGACTTTATACGGGCTGGCTCCGGCCATGCCGGCGGCGGTGAAGGCTGCCAGGCAGACCGGCGGGGTGAGGTTGGAGAGGCAGGCAAAGTAGAAGACGAAGAAGTGAGCCACCAGCGGCGGGACGCTGAGCTTGATAAGGGCCGGGGCGGCGATGGTGGCGGCGACGATGTAGCAGGCGGTTGTGGGCAGGCCCATGCCGAGTATGAGGGAGGTGATAGCGGTCAGGACGAGGGTGAGCATGAGACTATTGCCCGAGAGGTCGAGTATGTTGGCGCCGAAGGTCAGGCCCAGGCTGGTGAGGGAGCTGACGCCGACGACGAAGCCTACGACAGCGCAGGCCATGGCCACGCCGACCGCCGAGCGAGCACCCGCCTCGAGGGCTTTAAGAATGCCGCGGAAGCTGATGCGGGTCTCTGGCTTGAGCCAACTGACGACGATGGTGATGAGGATGGTAAAGAAAGCTGCATAAAGCGGAGTGAGGCCGTACAGGAGCAAGGCGACGATCGCCAGGATGGGGAGCATGAGATGACCGGATTTAAGGAGGGTATTCTTAAAGCTGGGCAACTGTTCTTTGGGTAGTCCTTCCAGCCCCAGTTTGAGCGCCTCGAGATGGATCATGGTCCAGCAGGCCAGGTAGTATAACGCGGCCGGCACCACGGCGGCAATCATAATGGCGGTGTAGGACATGCCGAGGAATTCGGCCATGACGAAGGCAGCGGCGCCCATAACCGGCGGCATTATCTGACCGCCGGTGGAGGCGACGGCCTCTACGGCGCCGGCAAAATGTGGCCGGTAGCCGATGCTTTTCATAAGGGGGATGGTGAAGGAACCGATGGTGGCCGTGTTGGCGACAGCGCTGCCGTTGATCATGCCCAGCAGTCCGCTGGCGAAGATGGCCACCTTGGCGGGGCCGCCGGGGGAGCCGCCGGCCACGGCCATAGCCAGCGAGTTGAAGAAGCGGGCCATGCCGGTTTCGGACAGGAAGGCGCCGAACAGGATAAAGAGGAAGATGTAGGTGGCCGAGACTCCGAGAGCAACGCCGTAGATGCCTTCGGTGGTCAGGAACATATGCTCAATGACCCGCTCCAGGCTGTAACCACGGTGGCCGAACTGGCCGGGAATCAAGTCGCCGAAGAGGGCGTAGCCGACGAAGAGGAGAGCCATGATGGGTAGCTCCTTGCCGGTGGCCCGCCGGGCAGCCTCCAGCACCAGCAGGCAGAGCAGCCCGCCGACGTAGATGTCCATCTGGGTGTAGACGCCGCCGGCGTTGGCGAGGTCGTCGTAAATGGTCATGAGATAGACGCCGGCGAAAAAGGAGAGGGCGGCCAGCATTACGTCGATCGGGGTGACTTTGGCCTTGGGGCTTTTGCTGGTGGCCGGATAAAGGAGGAAGACCAGGACCAGAACAAAGGTCAGGTGGATGCTTCTCTGTTTGATGGCCTCGAACACGCCGATGCCGGCTGTATAAAGATGGAATAAGGACATGGCTATGGCGATCACGGCGATGATTTTCGCCATGGGGCCGGTGAATTTGCGATAGCGGGCTTCGACTTCATATTTTCGCAATACTTCGTCGACTTTTTCAGACGGCTCTTCGTTGATGAAGGCGTCGATCTGCTGTTTGTCGATCACCGGTTTTTTTTCTTGCTCCAACGCATTACCCTCCTGTGGCTAGAGTTGCACGGTTAAAATATGCGTAAAGTGAGGAAGTCGCAGGCAGGGAGCCTGCCTGCGACTTCATTGATGCAGGTGTTACTTGATTATGCCTTTTTCCTTATAGTACTTCTCGGCGCCAGGATGGAGCGGCACGGTCATACCCTTGGTGGCCATTTCGAGCTTCATGGCTTTGGCGGCCGAGTGAGCGGCTACCAGGTCGCTGTGCTTTTCGTAAAGGGTTTTGGTTATGTTGTAAACGAGGTCGGTGGAGAGGTCGTCGCGGCAGATGAGGATATTGGCGACCGCCACGGTGGTGACGTCTTCGGTCTGGCCGATGTAGGTGCCCTTGGGGATTTTGATTTCGTAGTACCAGGGCATTTCCTTGGTGAGTTTGGCCAACATATCCGGCTCAAGGGACAGGATACGGATTTTTACCGACGAGGCGGCGTCGAGGACCGCGGCGGTCGGTAGGCCTCCGGCGATGAGGATGCCGTCAACCCGGCCGTCCTTAAGGGCTTCGGCCGCTTCCGAATAGCCGAGGTAGTCGGCTTTCACGTTTTTCTTGTCTTTGTAGTCAAGGCCGTAAAGGCCGAGTATTTCCTTGGAGTTGATTTCGGTGGCGCTGCCGACGGCACCGGGGACGAAGCGCTTGTCTTTAAGGTCTTTGATGGACTTTATGTCAGAATCGGCTCTGACGACGATATGCATGACGTTGGGGTAGAGGTGGGATATCCCCCGGAGGTTCTTGACCGGTTTGCCGTTAAACATTCCTTTGCCGTTATAGGCGTAGTAGGTAACGCCGTTCTGGGCAAAGGCGATCTCGGCTTCTTTCTTCTGCATCAGCAGGACGTTCTGCGGCGTCCCGGCCGTGGCCTGGGCAGAGGCCTTGACGTTGGGGATGTTCTTGCTGAAGATCTGGGCCATGGCGTTGCCTAGCGGGTAGTAGACTCCGCCGGTGGTCGCGGTTGCGATGTTGATGTTCTGGAGCTTCTGGGCACCGCCGCCGCACCCGGCAACGATGAGCGCCAGGATGACGAGACCGGACAAAATCAAGATGGCTTGCTTTCTCACATGGTTCTCCCCTTCCGGTTTATTATGGGACAACGTACTATAACCATTATTCATTATACTTTAAATATTCTCGCAAAGAAATAAATAACTGCCCGAATTTCACAAATTGATGACCGAACGCAGGAAATTGGCCGCTAAAATGGATGATTCGGCAGCGGCGGAAATGCGGACGTTATAGGAAGGGTGAATACGGCGGACGGCGAAAGTGATAATATAAGCACATATCCCTGTTGCTTTCGTTGGGGAGGAGGGCATGATGGCCATACAGATTTTCGGCACGAAAAAGTGTCAGGATACGCGCAAGGCCGAGCGATATTTCAAGGAACGGGGCATATCGTATCAGTTCGTCGATCTCGCCGTCCGCGGGCTCAGCAAAGGGGAACTCGACAGGGTCAAGGCGGCGGTGGGCCTCGATAATCTCATCGACCGGGATGGCAAGGAATACGCCCGGCGGAACCTCAAATACCTTATCCACGACGTGGAAGAGGTACTGCTGACTACCCCGCTGCTATTGAAAACGCCGGTCGTCCGGGACGGCCCGCGGGCGACGGTGGGCTACCGTCCCGAAGTTTGGAGCGGATGGCTGGAGAAAGGGGCGACAAGATGAACGGCACGGAGCGCAGGAATGTGAGGCCGGGACTGAGGGTGAAGGTGGTGCAGAAGCAGCACCAGCGCAGCGGTGAGCTTACCGAGGGCGTCGTGCGGGATATCCTGACGAACAGCGCCGTTCACCCGCGCGGCATTAAGGTGCGCCTGGAAGGGGGCGTCGTCGGCCGGATTAAGGAAATAATCGGCGGCTGAGAAACGCCGCAACATTTTTTGAGGAGTGATTATGATGGTTGTCGTCAATATGCTGGCGGAGATGGCGAAGACGCCTGTCGACCCGGCGGTAGGCATCGCGGTCGTGCAGGGAGTGGCCGAGCCGGGGGTGAGCATTGGTTTGGCGGTGGTTGAAAAAAGCATCCGACCGCACTATCAGAAGGTAAGCGACGAGATTTACTATGTTCTGCGCGGGCAGGGGACAATTACCGTTGACGGGGAGAGTCGGGACCTGAAGGAGGGGGATGTAATCGCCATCCCCAAGGGTAAGGTGCACGGCTTCGAGAATACCGGCGCCGTGCCGTGCCTCATCCTGTTCGCGAGCGGGCCGAAGTTCGAGCCTGACAAGGACCGTTTCTTCCCAGACGCCGGGTGATCATATCCGGCGCCCGTTACTTTCCGGGGGCTGAAGCGTTTAATAATTAGGTGCGCGAAAAAGGACTTCCGGAAGGAGACGCGACAATGAAAATGAATAAGAAGCAATTCGTGACTGCGGCGATTATTGGCGTGTTCGCCCTGTCGACGGCCGCCTGTTCCGGCGCGGCGGCTGGCCGGACGCCTGCGGCGCCTCAGCCTGCGGCGCAGGTTGAGGACGGCAAGGGTGCGGCGACGATAGCCGCCTACAATACGCTGGCTGGCAAGAGAGGGGTGCGGGCCGCCGAACTCCTCGCCGCTCTCGACGCCGGCATCCGCACCGTGTCCCGCAACGAAGCAACGGCGATGATCGTCGCCGCCGAGGCTGCCCAGAAGCGGGATCTGCCCGGCCTGGAGGAGAAGCTTGCCGGCGAAGGGCTGCAACGGAAGATTGGCGAATTGTACCGGAACGGCATCGATCTCGACAAGGCCGGGGATATCGGCGACGCGGAACTGCGTGAGGCCTTGATCGAGGTGCGGGACGGCGGCTATCGCCTTGATACTGCCGAGGGGATGTATTTCCCGGTGATCGACTACGGCCGCTACCGCCAATACCGGGGACTTGTAACCGCCGATCTTGCGGCTTATATCGACCTAATGGCCGTTGAGTCGGACCGCGCGCCTGCCAAGGACGCCGCCCTGGTCATCGGCTGGGACGAGATGATCAGGCGGGCGTTGGCTCAGGAAAACTTCCTGAGAACTTTCGAAGATTCGCCCCGGGCAAGGGATGTGAAGAGCCTATATGGTCGCTACCTGAGCTTCATTTTCTACGGCGCCAACAACACGCCCTTGTTCGCCTACGACAACAAGACCATGAGCGCCGAGGCCAGGACGGCTTACGCCGCGGCGGCCGGCACCGGCGACAGCCGGTTGGCGGCACGACTGAAAGAATACCTGGGGTTGCTGGCGACAAAGGGTTACCGCCTGGACGCAGAGGTGGAGGAGTTCCGCAAACAGGCGGTCAGCGATCTTGGGGATTAATTGTCCCGCAATCCGGTCACACTACTTGCGGAGGTGATTTTGTGAAGGACAGTTACGGCAAGCCCGTTCACGAGATTTGCGTCGATAAGACCAGTTGCCGCCACGAGACGTCACTGGACAAGGTGGATGGAGCGGAGCCGAAAGCCACCTTCGAACCGACCGGACACCTGACTAAGGACGCTATCCGCAAAACTTACCAGGACAGGCTAAAAAGCAGCGATAATCAGCCGTGAAGCCACATTAGCCGCCGATCCCGCCAGGGACGGCGGCTTTTTCGCATCGAGCGGCGGCGAGCGCGACAACGTCATACGGGAGGGATGGCAGGGGGGATTGGCGAATATACAGACACAACAAATATCGAGCTTTTTTGCAAGGGGACCACTGATGAAAAGACTGATACTGCTGCTTCTCGTAGCGATAATGACGGTCTGTCTGGCGCCATCAGCCGAAGCGGGCGTTGCCGAGGACTTTGCCGACGCATATGAAATCCGCCTGGCGGCCGCGGCCTGCCTGGCGGCGTACAGCGACCGGACTGGCTTCCTGGCGCGCGAATATCTCCGCCAGGACGGGTGGGAAATAATCCCGTTCAAAAAGAGCAGCCGGGAGGCCGATGCGCGCTTCCTGCTGGCCCGCAACCTGACGGAGAAGGGGCGGACCCGTTATGTGCTGGCGGTGGTGGGCACGGAAACCTTCAAGGATTTCCAGGTCGACCTGCGGACAGATAAGGTTTACTTCGCCGGCGACACTCCGGACAAATTCGCGGCCAACGCGAAGAGGGAGGATATGCCGGATACGGAACCCAAAGTGCATCGCGGCTTTCACGAGTATGTGCAGACCGCGTTCACGGCCAGGACCGACGGAGAGGGCCAGGCCAAAGACAGGGTGCTGGGAGAACTGCTCGCCGACCAGTCGGGAGAGATGCTGATCGTTGGTCACAGCCTCGGGGGCGCGGCTGCCACCATAGCCGGGGCGCGGCTGTTGGCGACGGGGGTCGGGCCGGACCAGATCAGGGTTATTACCTTCGGCGCGCCCGCGGTGGGCAACGAGGCGTTCGGCCGTCAATTCTCGCCAAAGCTCAACCTTACCAGGGTGGTTATCGCCGGCGACCCCGTAACCGGCGTTCTCCAGAAACTGGTGGGCGGGTACCGTCAGTTCGGGCGTGAGATGGTGTGGCAGCGGTCGGCGCTGTTCGAAAAAGGGCCCCACGCCATGGCGGAGTATCTTGACTTGGCGATGAAGAATTACTACGACCGGCGGACGTCGGCAATACAGGCGGGCGTTTTCACCATGCCGCAGGCCAGTCCGCCGGAAGCCGGGCCGCGGCTGTACATCGTCCCGCCGGCCGATAACCTGCCGGCTGAACTGAAAGATGAATACCGTTATATGGAACAGGCTTTCGCCGACCAGTACCGCCGCCTTTTGCCCGGATACGTGCTGGGCGGCGCGGGGGTTGACCCCGCAAAGGCCGCGGCCGCGGCCGGCTGCAGGTGGTATGTGGTTGCCGAACTTGGCGGCCTTAAGCTGAAAAACGAGCGTAACCAGTATTTTGTGACGTTGCACCACACGGTTTACGACACTTCCGGCCACGTCGTCTATCTGAACGCTTATTCGTCAGTCACCGCCAATATGACGCCCTTGGAGGCTCTGACCCACGACGCAGCCGGGGCGGTAGCCGATTTGGCGACCTGGATGGAAGGCCGATAGCCGGGAAATTGTTCTCCCCACCTCCGCCGCTTCATATACATTAGCAGGCGGGGGTGAGAGGGTTGAGTGTGCTCGAATTGTTCGTGCTCAGCACAGCGCTGGGCACGGACTTGTTTTCGGTGGCGATCCCCATCGGCATGAACAGGGTGAGGCTGCGGGTCATATTCCGGTCGGCGGCGGTTTTCGCCCTCTTTCACATCGGGATGATTCTCACCGGTTACCATGTCGGTCACTGGCTGGGCGGGATGGTCGAGCATGTGGGCACATACCACATCGATTGGCCGGCGGCGGCGGTGCAGGACTGGGCAAGCGCCATCGGCGCATTGGTGCTGACCGCCCTGGGGGTGCACATGATCCGGGAGAACGCCGCCGGGAACGATCGGCAGGCGGCGGGGCACCCGTTGCAGGGACTGGCGCTCGTGGGGCTGGCGGTAAGCGTCAGCCTGGATGCGTTGGCCGCGGGGTTCAGCCTGGGGATGATGGATGTCGACCTCATAAAGCTGAGCGTCGTCCTTGGGGCGGTGATCTTCTGCGTCGGAATAGTCGGCCTGGGGCTGGGGAGGCGCCTGGGGCGCTACATCGGCGGGCGGGCCGAACTGGTGGGCGGGCTGGTGCTTATGCTGCTCGGGGTTCATGTATTCTGGACCGCGGTCATGAATTAAAAAGACTTGGCGCAAGCCAAGTCTTTTTGTTGCGGAGCGGGGATGACGGCAATGGTGGGCGTTACTTCTTGGTGGTCACGGGTTGCCGTTCCGGCAGCTTTTCCTGCCCGCTTTCCTGCCTGGCGGGCGACGGGTCGCCGGCACTGCGCGCGTCTTTGGCTCTGGCCCGCCGGAGACTGTTGAACTGGTCAAATGTCCTGCCACCCATAGTATCACCTCGCGTCTTATTTATTGCGGCGTCCGCGTTACCAAGGCATTGAGGTCTGGGAATATTGTCTGTAAAAGCGGTCTCAGGGATACCTTGCAGATTAATCCAAGGTCGGGCGCCAGGATGCCTTCATTTTAGCTTGCCGTGAACGGCCAGCCATACACAGGGCGGCGAGGACGAGGTGAATTCGACGCGATGTTTTTCGTGGGCTGCGAGGAAGAGCGCGTCTCCTTCGGCGAGGCTGACTCGCCGGCCGTCGGCAAAAGATATTTCCGCCCGCCCTTTGAGGAGAACGACCCATTCGTCCCTGGCCTGGTCGTACCAGAACCCGGGGGGCGAAGCCTGCCCGCAGGAAACTATCCGCTCGATCAGCACGCCGCCGCCTTCGTGGAGGGGCTCGGTAAGCTCTTCGGACGGCAGGGGATGAGGGATGTTGAAGATATTCATGGCAACCTCCGACGGAATTGTTGTAGTTATATTTGGCCCCGTTTCCGCCGATTCCTGCCCGGAAAGCCGCTTAAGCGCATATCATGAGGTTTATTGTCCCGGGCCGGTTTCACCAATCGCCGCATTTATGGTAAAATAGTGCCATATACGGACATACTAAGGGGAGGCTGGATGCGTCAATGGTGCGAGTTTTACTCGTGTGTACAGGCAATACCTGCCGCAGCCCGATGGCCGAGGCGATGCTGAGGGAAAGGGTTCGGGCCGGAGATTTGGCGGACAAGGTTGTGGTGCTGTCCGCGGGACTTGCGGCTCCGGGCGAATACCCGCCGTCGCCCCCCGCGCTGGCGGCGATGAAAAGGCGGGGGCTCGACCTGTCGGCCCACCGCTCGCGGCAGCTTCAGCCCGAACTCGTTAAGGCGGCCGACATTATCCTGACGATGACGGCGTCCCATAAGCGGGCGGTTGTCGCCGCCGCTCCCGAAGCGGTTGGAAAGGCGTACACCCTGGCGGAGTATGCCGGGGAGAATGGAGATGTGGCCGATCCCTTCGGTGGCAGCGGGGCAATATACGAGGCCTGCGCCGCCGAAATGGAGCGCCTTATCGATAAAATATGGCAAAGGATCGCGCAATTAGCAGGAAAAAGCGATCAGATGTAGAAAACTTCCCGAAATGCGAGGAGGGGATAGGATGCTTGTTGCGATCGGCAGTGATCACGGCGGTTTTCGCCTGAAGGAAGATATCAAGCAGTATCTGACGGAGAAGGGGATCGAGTTTCAGGATTTCGGCACCCATTCCACCGTTTCCGTCGATTACCCCGACATTTCCCGTTCGGTGGCCGAAGCGGTCGCCGGCGCGAAGTGTGACCGGGGCATTATTATATGTGGGACAGGCATTGGCGTATGCATCGCCGCCAACAAGGTGAAAGGCATCCGGGCGGCGTTGTGTCATGATACCTATTCCGCCCAGATGTCGCGAGAGCACAATAACGCCAATATTTTGACGATGGGCGAGCGGGTTATAGGCTTCGGACTTGCCCGGGCGATCGTCGACAAGTGGCTGGCGGCCGAGTTCGCCGGCGGGCGGCATGAAAAACGGGTGTGCAAGATCGCCGATCTTGAGATTTAAAGACAATACCGTGCCGATTGAGGCGTAAGGGCAAAGCGGCCCTTATTCGGGAGGTTTTCGGGGATGTTCTGCGATAATGCCGAAATCAAGCGTCAGACGGCGGCGGCGGTCGACGAGCTGTTGAGCGCGGCCGGTCTCGGGCCGGGGCAGATTCTGGTGGTCGGCTGCAGCACCAGCGAGGTGCGGGGGGCAAGGATCGGCTCGTCCGGCTCCGAGGAGGTGGCGGCGGCAATCCTCGCCGCGCTCAGGGGAAGCTGCCGGGCCAAGGACGTCTATCTTGCCGTCCAGTGCTGCGAGCACCTCAACCGGGCGCTGGTGGTTGAGCGACCGGCGGCCGAACGCTACGGCCTGGAAGAGGTGAGCGTAGTGCCTGTGCCGAAAGCGGGCGGGGCGCTGGCCGCCCGGGCGATGCGCGAGTTTAACGCTCCGGTGGTCGTGGAGACCATCGAGGCTCACGCCGGGCTGGATATCGGTTCGACGCTGATCGGCATGCACATCAAAAGGGTGGCGGTGCCGTTGCGCCTGGAGCAGAAGGTGATCGGCCAGGCGACGCTGACGGCTGCCCGCCATCGGCCCAAACTGATCGGCGGCGTGCGGGCGGTTTACGAATTGCCGCCCTGTTACTGAGGATGACCTGCGCTTTGTTTGCAGCATAATGATAAGCAATATTTAGGAGGGAATCATGAATATTCTTGCCAGAATTGATCCGGAAGTGGCGCGGGCCATCGACCTTGAGTGTAAGCGCCAGCAAAGCAAAATCGAGCTGATCGCCTCGGAGAACTTCGTCTCCAAGGCGGTGCTGCAGGCCCAGGGCTCGGTGCTGACCAACAAGTACGCCGAGGGCTACCCCGGCCACCGCTATTACGGCGGCTGTGAGTTCGTGGATATCGCGGAGAACCTCGCCATCGAACGGGCCAAGTCGTTGTTCGGGGCGGAGCATGCCAATGTGCAGCCGCATTCCGGCGCCCAGGCCAACACGGCGGTATATTTCGCCTTCCTTCAGCCCGGCGACACCATTCTGGGCATGAATCTGGCCCATGGCGGGCACCTGACCCACGGCAGCCCGGTCAATATTTCCGGCAAGTATTTCAAGATCGTTCCCTACGGGGTAGACGAGGTCAGCCACCGCATCAACTACGACGAGGTGCGGCGGCTGGCGATGGAGAACCGGCCGAAGATGATGGTGGCCGGCGCCAGCGCGTATTCGCGGATAATCGATTTCGAGCGCATGGGAGCCATTGCCCGCGAGTGCGGGGCGATGTTCATGGTCGATATGGCACACATCGCCGGCCTGGTCGCCGCCGGGCTGCATCCCTCCCCCGTCCCCCACGCCGACATCGTCACAACGACTACCCACAAAACGCTGCGCGGACCGCGGGGCGGCTTGATCCTCTGCAAGGCCGAGCACGCCAAAGCGGTGGACAAGGCTGTTTTCCCAGGCATCCAGGGCGGCCCGCTGATGCACGTCATCGCCGCCAAGGCGGTCGCGCTCAGGGAGGCAATGGGCGAGGAGTTCCGGGCCTATCAGGCTCAGATAATCAAGAACGCCAAGGCGCTGGCCGAGAAACTGACCACCGAAGGCTTCAGCCTGGTATCCGGCGGGACAGACAACCACCTGATGCTTCTCGACCTGCGCAACCAGCGCCTCACCGGCAAGGTGGCCGAAAAGTTGCTCGACGAGGTCGGGGTGACGGTGAACAAGAATGCCATCCCCTTCGATCCTGAAAGTCCGTTTGTCACGAGCGGCATCCGTATCGGCACGCCGGCGGTGACCTCGCGCGGCATGCAGGAGGACGCCATGCTCGCCATCGGCGAGATTATCGCCATGGTCCTTAACAACCCTGAAGATTCGATGGTGAAAACCAGGGCGGCCGGCCTGGTCGCCAAGCTGACCAAGAAATATCCCTTGTACGCCGACCTGGGTTAAGGGAAAAGGCCCGGGAGGAAATACAACGACGGGAGAGTGTGGACATGCAGGTTCGAATCATCGATCATCCCCTGATACAACACAAGCTTACGCTGATCCGCGATATACGGACCGGCCCGAAGGAGTTCCGCGAGCTTCTCGAGGAAATCGCCATGCTGATGGCCTACGAGATTACCCGCAACCTGCCGCTGGAGGATACGGTTATCGAGACGCCGGTGGCGCAGTGCCGCTGCAAGGTGCTGTGCGGCAAGAAGCTCGGCGTGGTGCCCATCCTGCGGGCGGGGCTCGGCATGGTCGGCGGCGTCGTCCGCCTCATCCCGGCGGCGAAGGTCGGCCATATCGGCGTTTACCGGGACCCAGAGACTCTGAAGCCGGTGGAATACTACTGCAAGCTTCCCACCGATGTCGAGGACCGGGAAATCGTCGTTATCGACCCGATGCTGGCAACCGGCGGTTCGGCCGCGGCGGCCATCGAAATGATCAAGCAGCGGGGCGCCCGGAGCATCAAGCTGATGTGCCTGGTCGCGGCGCCCGAAGGCGTGCTGCACGTAAATGAGCAGCACCCTGATGTGGAGATTTACACCGCCTCGGTGGACGAGCGGCTCAACGACCACGGCTATATCGTGCCCGGTCTCGGCGACGCCGGCGACCGGATCTTCGGAACAAAATAGAAGGACAAAAAGGCCCCGGGCGTACGCCCGGGGCCTCTAAGCATAAATGAGTGTCACGCGAATTTGACGGCGCGCTTGTTTCCGCCCAACGCCTTCTTCATTCCTTCGCAGGCGGCGGCGATCGTCTCCTCGTTGCGGAGGTAGCACAGGCGGACGTGGCCTTCGCCCCGTTTGCCGAAAAACGCGCCGGGGGTGAGGGCAACGCCGGCCCGCTCAAGCACGAAGCGGGCGAAGTCCTTGCTGTTCATGCCGGTGCCGCTGATGTCGGGGAAGGCGTAGATGGCGCCGGCGGGCATAGCACAAGTGACGCCGGGGATGTCGTTGAGCAGATTGACCATCAGGTCGCGCAGTGAACGGTAGTAGGACCGCCGTTCGTCCATCAGGCGTCGCTCGGTGGCGAGGGCGGCGATGCCGGCGTGCTGGATGAAGGGGGGCAGGCAGGTGTAGACGGTGTTGAACATCAGGCCCATTTTGGCGATCAGCTCGGCGGGGCCGATCGCATAACCCAGCCGCCAGCCGGACATAGAGTGGCCCTTGGAGAAGCCGCTGAGGATGATGGTGCGCTCGCGGCACTGGTCGGCGAAGCTTGGCGAAAAATGGCGGCCTTCGTATATGTTTTCGGCGTAAATTTCGTCGCTCAGGAGATAGATGTCGTGCTTCGCGGCCACGGCGGCCACGTCGCGGATCTCCGCCTCGCTCATTACGGCGCCTGTAGGGTTGCCGGGGGTGTTAATGATTATCAGGCGGGTCTTGGGGGTGATGCGGGCCTCAAGGTCGCCGGCGTCGAGGCGGAAGCCCTCCCGGAGCGGCACGGTCACCTGCCTGATGCCCGTGTAGCTGGCGACGGCCTCGTAGGTCGGGAAATAGGGGTCGAGGGTTATGATCTCGTCGCCGGGGTTGGCGGTGCAGCGGATGACGAAATCGATGATGCTGTTTGCCGGCATGGTCACGATCTGGTTGAGCTCGGGCGTAAAACCGAGCTTGCCGGCGGTATATTCGCGGATGGCCTGCCGCAGCGGCTCGATGCCATTTGAGGCGACGTATTTCGTATTGCCCTGGTCGAGGGCCTGCTTGGTTGCTTCGATTACGTGCGGGTAGGCATCGAAATCGGAATCGCCCACTTCGAAGCGGTAAATAGTTCGGCCGGTTGCGGCCAGCGCGTTGGCGATATTGAGGATTTCCAGCATTGGTTGGCCGACGAGGCCGGTGGTGAGGTCGGACAGACGTTTCATGATTGGCACCATCCTCTGTGTAAATACAAGTGGACTATACAGAAAGACATTATACTCCACTTTGCGCCCAGGCGCAACCCCTGAAGAGGGCATTTTTGTATTAATAAAGGAAATCATATGTCTTCCCGGGCGAGGATTGTTCCATAAGGTGAACAGTGTCGGCGGGCAGGTTTAACAGGTCGAACGGGTAATGTATAATTAGTCCTAAAAGGAAAGTGTTGAGGAGGCGAAAAACATGATTCTCGGGCATATCGGCAAGCTCCAGCATGAAAAGGGCCTGTTGCCCGCCGCTCTGCGGACGGGGCTTGAGTACCTCGCCACGACCGATTTCAGCAATGTGGCCGCCGGCAAGTATGAGCTCGCCGGCAGCGACAGCTACGCGTCGGTGTCGGAATACACCACCGACGCCAGGGAAAACAAAAAGCTAGAGGCCCACGTCAAGTATGCCGATATCCAGTACATCATCAGCGGCGAGGAGACCATCGGCTTCGACGTGCTTACCGACGCTCTGGCGGTCAAGGAGGACAAGCTGGCCGAGAAGGACGTTATCTTTTACCACGCCGTCCCAAACGAGACGGAGCTGAAGCTGACGGCGGGCATGTACGCCATCTTCTTCCCGTGGGACGTCCACCGGCCGGGCTGCGCGTCCGGCGCCCCCGGACCGGTGCGTAAAGTGGTCGTGAAGGTCAGGATGGACGCTCTCAAGTAAAAAGTCGCAAGCGCCGGGTGCATACCCGGCGCTTGCTTTTTTGCGTCGCGGGGAAGGGGTTGACGGCCGGGAGGCATAATATACAGGGTATCGAATGGACGGAGGCGGAGATGATGGCGGCGTTGCTGGACGAAGTGGCGGCAGCCTGGTCAAATGCCAGGTACCCGGTGGTTTTCACCGGGGCGGGGATGAGCACCGAGTCGGGGCTGCCCGATTTCCGCTCGGCCAGGGGGCTGTGGAAGCAGCGCCCGGAGAGCCTGGCGACGATGGCGGCGCTCCGTCGCGATCCGGGCGAATTCTATTTTTTCTATCAGTGGCGGATCGCCCGCCTGTGGGAGGCGGCGCCCAACGCCGGCCATGCTGCGCTGGCCGCGTTGGCGTCAGCGGGCTTCGTCAGGCGGCTGATAACCCAGAACGTCGACGGTCTCCACCAGCGGGCCGGCGGCGAGGCTGTGGAGCTTCACGGCACGCTGCGGACGGTAAGCTGCCTCGGGTGCGGGGCGGGGTACGACAGCCGGCAGCTGCTGCCGGCGAGGACGGGCTGGGAGGAAGAATACCGGTCGGGGCGGTACCGGCCGGGCAAAGAGTGTATTTGCCCCGGCTGCGGCGGAAGTCTGCGGCCGGATGTCGTGCTGTTCGGCGAATCCCTGCCTGGCGATGCCTGGGACGAGGCGGCGCGCGTCAGCCGGGCGGCCGACTTGTTCGTGGTCGTCGGTTCGTCGCTGGCGGTGGGGCCGGCCAACCTCTGTCCCGAGTTTGCTCTGGAAAGCGGGGCGCGGCTGGTAATCGTAAACCGGGAGGCGACCCATTTAGACGGCCGGGCGGAATGGGTGTTCCACGACAAGGCCGCCGGAGTGCTGGCGGCGATCCGGGAAAGGATTATCGGCTGACACGTGGAAATAGTGGAAATATAGGGAAGGCAACAGGATGGAGGTGCGCGGATGGCGCGGCCGATGTGGGATGAATATTTCATGGATATCACCAGGGTGGTGGCGACCAGGTCCACCTGCCTCAGGCGCCAGGTGGGGGCGGTCATCGTCAAGGGCAAGCGCCTGCTGACCAGCGGCTACAACGGCGCTCCGCAGGGGCTGCCGCATTGCAGCGAGGTGGGGTGCCTGCGCTCTGAAAGGGCGATTCCTTCCGGCGAGCGACACGAGTTGTGCCGCGGCACCCACGCCGAGCAGAACGCCATCGTCCAGGCCGCCCTCTATGGCGTGGCCATCGAGGGCGCGACCCTTTACTGCACCCACCAGCCATGCTCGGGCTGCACCAAGATGATCATCAACGCCGGCATCAAGCGGATAGTCTATCTGTCCCCCTACCCCGACGAGCTGGCGGCGGAGTTGCTGGCCGGAACTGGCATAGAATGCGTTTGTTTCCAGGACAAATGCTGAAATAGGGCGCTTTCCGCCGGGAAGCGCCCTATTGGCTGTTGCCTATTTGCGCCGCAGCGCGTTGTACGCCTTCGCGGCCGTCCTGGCGATATAATCGCTGGCGTACTCTTCAGGCTTGTCGGTCAGGGTATAGATGCTTATGAGGATTTGGTCCCGGCCGTCGTCGACGATGCCTACGTCGCAGAGGAGGTTGTCGAGAGAGCCGACCTTGTGCATAACCGGGGTTTCCATGAAGCGGGGAATCTCGTCGCGGAAGATGGTGTTGGCGAGCTTGTCTTTGAGCTCGGCCGACTTCTGCCTGCCGAGGTAGCGGTCGCGGTAGATGTGCTCGAATACCAGGGCCATCTCGTACGGCGTGGTGACGCTGTGATACCTGTAGCGTTTATAGGCGTCCTCGCTGTGCACCTGGGTTTTGCGCAGGCGCAGGTCCCGCGTTACCCTGCGCAGCGCATCGGGACGGACGGCGTCGATCTCGTCGAGCATCGCGCGGTACGAGTCGTTGCCGCTGATAACGATCATATCGGTTACGTTTTCGTCGTACAGCTCCTTTTTATCCGGGTTGGCGGCCGGATAGAGGTACTTGTAGAGCGCCAGCGCGACAACCAGCTTGGCGGTCGACGCTGCGGGGAAGACGGTGTCGCGGTTGTAGGCGAGGGTCTTGCCGGTCTTGAGGTTCTTGGCGTAAACGCCAACCTGGCCCGGGAAAATCCTGGCGTCGCCGGCGATTTCCTTATAGGGGCTGGCCGATGCGGCCGCGGCGGTCAAAAGGAGCGCGGTAAGGACAATGGCGGCTTTTCTAAGCAATCCTACCACCCCTGGCTTTCTTTTGGGTCAATTATAACCGACGCAGACGGGCCGGTCCATGGGCGAAAAAGACTGCTTTTGTCGTTATGTGCCTTGCGGGATAGCGGCGCTGCGGCGCAGGTCCGGGAGAGAAACGGCCCCTGTAATGAATATTAAAGAAAAATGAAGGGATGTGGTTTTTCATGGCCAGCAAAGAATACAGTCTGAAGTACGGCAAAGGGTACGTGAAGTTTTCCCTCGACCCGTCGCTGGTGGCGGCGGAGCTGAGAATCAGGGAGGCCCCCGTGCTGCCCGACCCGGTGGCGGTCATCCGCGAGGCCATCCGCAACCCGATCGCCTCTTTGCCTCTTCGCAAGGTGGTCAAGCCAGGCGAGACGGTGTGCTTCATCGTCAACGACCCGACCCGCGTGGCCAACAGCGACGTCTTTATGCCCGTCCTGCTCGACGAGCTCAACGCCGTCGGCGTGCCTGACAAGGACATGTTCATCGTT
The DNA here is from genome assembly GCA_032334055.1 of Selenomonadales bacterium 4137-cl. Taxonomy (NCBI): domain Bacteria; kingdom Bacillati; phylum Bacillota; class Negativicutes; family Acetonemataceae; genus Anaeroselena; species Anaeroselena agilis. Next base: position 4,127,168 of record JAUOZS010000001.1, read on the forward strand.
TTCGCCCTCGGCACCCACCGCGACATGACTGAGGAGGAGATGACGGCGGCCGTGGGTCCGGAAGTGGCCAAACGGGTGCGGATGTATAACAGCAACGCCAAGAAGGATGAGTTCGTGTACTTCGGCACCACTTCACGCGGCACGCCGGTATGGTTCAACAAACTTGTCGCCGACGCCGACCGCATCGTCTGCACCGGCAGCGTCGTCCATCATTTCTTCGCCGGCTTCGGCGGCGGCCGCAAGGCGATGTTGCCCGGGGTCGCCAAACACGAGACCATTCGCAAGAATCACAGCATGATGTTCGACCCTAACGCCGTCATCGGCCGCTTGGAGGGCAACCCCATCTATCACGACCAGGTGGAGGGCACGGAGATGCGTCGCCCCGACTTTCTTCTCAACGTCGTCCTGAAAGAGAAGATCGAGTTCCTGGGCGTGTTCGCCGGCGACTATGTTAAGGCCCACCTGGAGGCCTGCAAGTTCGTCGACAGCGTTTACGGCACGCCGGTCGCCGAGCCGGCCGACCTCGTCATCGCTACCTGCGGCGGCTATCCCAAGGACATCAATGTCTACCAGCTGCAGAAAACGATGGACAACGCCTGGGGTGCGGTACGCCAGGGCGGGGTGGTCGTCATTCTCGGCGAGTGCATCGAAGGCACCGGTTCGGCTCTGTACGAGGAGACGATGCGCAAGTACCGGACGCCGGACGAGGTGGAGGCCGCCCTCAGGGACAACTTCGAAATCGGCGCCCATAAGGCGTACGCCGTCACCAGGCTGATGAAGAAGGCCGAATTCATCCTCGTCTCGTCCCTAAAGCCGGAGCTTGCCAAGACGCTCCTCTTTACGCCGGCCGCCGATATCGACGAAGCCCTCGGCAGGGCGTTCGCCAAACTGGGGCCGAAGCCGCGGATCGTCCTGATGCCGCAGGGCGGTATAACCGTTCCGCTAAGTCAATAAGCAGTCGATGCCGGCCGGCGTGGCAACGCCGGCCGGCGCTTTGCCGGGTACGCAACGGTAGGACCGTATGTCGGCCCGAACGGGTATCGATGATATATTGTCGAGGAAGCCGAATTTCTGGAAAATCGGTAGACATAAAAGGAATTTGACCCTTTGAGGCGAATGATATATAATATTCGCACCCTGGTGCGTATCGGTGGACATAAAAATACCGGTGGCCGGGCGGGCCGCCAACCCCGTTGCCGGGGATACGGCGCACGCGGCGTTGATTAAGCTTGACATATTGTTGTAGCACGTGCATATCCTGTGTGGCGGGGAAAATACTAAAGATACCAGTAGATTTGGATGTTTATCACGTTTGACAAGTTTTGTCTGCTAAGTTAAAATAGCTACTGATATTCGCGTAAAAGTTGCCGGTTTATCAATATCTCTCCCTGGGAAATGAGGTGGTCTCAGCGTGCAAATATACGCATTCGCCTTTACTGTAGCCTTGATCGTGGCTTATTTCCTCACGCCTCATATCAAGGATATCGCGATAAAAGCAGGGGCGCTGGACGCGCCCGACGCCCGCAAGGTCCATACCAGCCCGATTCCCCGCATGGGCGGTCTGGCGATTTACATGGGCTTTCTGGTGGCGGTGCTGGCCAGTCTCCATATCAGCCACGAGATTGCCGGTTTGCTTGTCGGCGGTACGGTCATTCTTATTGTCGGCATAGTGGACGACCTCAAGCACCTGTCGGCCAAAACCAAACTGCTCGGCCAGATCGCCGCGGCGCTTGTCCTGGTGGTTTTCGACGTGCGCATAGAATGGCTGACAAACCCGTTCGGGGACATGATCTACCTTGAGTATTTCTCCATCCCCCTCACTGTTCTCTGGGTTGTCGGCCTTACCAATACCGTCAATCTGATCGACGGCCTCGACGGTCTTGCGGCGGGGGTTTCCACCATCGCCTCCATCACCATCCTCCTGGTGGCGTTGCAGCAGAACTTCTGGACGGTGGCCATCATGACGGCGGCCCTGGCCGGCAGTGCGCTGGGCTTTCTGCAGCATAACTTCAACCCGGCGAAGATCTTCATGGGCGACACGGGCAGCATGTTTTTGGGCTATATGCTTGCCGCCGTGTCCATCCTCGGCACAGTGAAAAGCGCGGCGACTATCGCCCTTGTAGTGCCGATCGTGGCTCTTGGTCTGCCGATTATGGATACCGCCTTCGCGATCATCCGCCGCTACACCAACGGGCGGCCGATATTCAAGCCCGACAAGGGGCACCTCCATCACCGGTTGCTGGAGATGGGCCTTACCCAGAAACAGGCGGTGTTGCTGATGTACACGATCAGCGGCTGCCTGGGCCTGAGCGCCATCGCGCTGACGGAAGTGAATAAAGGCTATGGGGCGCTGATAATTTTACTGCTGCTGGGACTAGCTTTCTTCGGGGCCAGGAAGGTCGGCGTCCTCAAGGACACCGGTTCGGTGGAAAGCAACTAGGGGAAAAACGGGCAGGCCGGAGGGCCTGCCCTCTGATTATGTGCGGTTGCTTAGAGCCTCTCGCGGCAATCATTCAGGAGGACGAATATGGCTCCCATAAAGGTCATGACTATTTTCGGCACGCGTCCCGAGGCGATCAAAATGGCGCCGGTGGTTCTGGAACTGGCGAAATACCCGACCCTTGTCACCCCGGTGGTCGCTGTCACCGCCCAGCATCGCGAGATGCTCGACCAGGTACTGCAGCTTTTCCGCGTTGTGCCCGACCATGATCTCGACATTATGTCCCGGGGGCAGACGCTTTTCGATATCACCTGCCGCTCGCTGCAGGGACTCAACGACGTGCTTGCCGGGGAGCGTCCCGACATCGTCCTCGTCCATGGCGACACGACGACGACTTTTGCCGGCGCGCTGGCCGCCTTCTACCACCAGATCGCCGTCGGTCACGTCGAGGCTGGTCTGAGGACGCGGAACAAGTTTTCCCCCTTTCCGGAGGAGATGAACCGCAAGCTCGCCGGCTCGCTCACCGACCTGCACTTCGCGCCCACTGCCACCGCCCGCGGCAATCTGCTCGCCGAGGCGGTCGCGCCGGCGGACGTGTTCGTCACCGGCAACACCGTCATCGACGCCCTTCTGGCCACCGTCGACGAAAAGTACCGATTCACCGCGCCGCCGCTCGCCGATATCGACTACCTCTCCCGGCGGGTCATCCTTGTTACGACCCACCGCCGCGAGAATCTTGGCGAGCCGCTCCGCCACGTCTATCAGGCGCTGCGCGACATCGTAAGCGAGTTCGCCGACGTCGAGGTCGTCTTTCCCGTACATAAGAATCCGCGCGTGCGGGAGATAGTCCAGGCTGAGCTGGGCGGACTGGCGAGGGTTCATCTCGTCGACCCGCTCGACTACCAGCCGTTCGCCAACCTCATCGCCCGTTCCCATCTCGTGCTGACCGACTCCGGCGGCATCCAGGAAGAAGCGCCGTCGCTCGGCAAGCCGGTATTGGTGCTCAGGGATACAACCGAGCGCCCGGAAGCGCTCGACGCCGGAACGGTCAAACTGGTCGGCACCGACCGGGAAAAGGTGTACGCCGAAACCCGCCGGTTGCTCGTAGACCGGGACGAATACCGGCGGATGGCCAATGCCTGCAATCCTTACGGCGACGGGCAGGCCGCCCGCCGCATCGTGTCGTTCATCCTCTGGAAGCACGGTTTGGCCGAGCGGCCGGAGCCGTATTCCGCCCGCTGACTGTGGCATAATGCGACAATGCGTTCACAATTGTCTCGATTCGTAGACAGCAGCGAGGCGGCCTTCGGCCCGCAAGCCGCGTATTTGCTGGGGTGGAAGCTGGCATAATTCTTGCATGGATAATTGAGGGTGGAAATTATACAGCGGGTGGAATGCAGATACGAGGGAAAAGAGAAGGATATTAAAGAAAATTAAGAAAATTACCCAATTTTTGCACGAATTTCAAATTTTTTATTCTAAATTTCCGACGTCAGCAGGATTTTACCGGCTACTTGCGGAACAGACATAAGTATTGCTTATAACACCTGTCTTCTTTTGCTCGCATCTAGCGCGGTCGTACCGGGGATAATATCTGCGTAGGAAGCGGGGTGGGGCTGGTGAAACGGGATGACAGGCGCCAGCTTATGGCGGCGTTTGGTATGGTGGGCAATGTCGGCATCGGCATGGTCGCTTCGGCTGCCGTGGGCTTGATCGGCGGCCGCTTCATCGACAACTGGCTGGATTCCAGTCCTTGGGCGACGGTAATCGGCACGCTGCTCGGCCTGATCGCCGGATTATGGTCCGCCTATAAAAGGGTCGCCAGTGATGAATAGCCCCGGATTAGCCGATTCACGGGAAACTCTGGGCCGGGTGGCGAGAAAACTACTGCTGCAGTTGTCGGCGTGGGCCGCAACCGTCGTCGGCGTTCTATATTTTACCGGTCACGGCGACAAAATCGCCGGCTTTCTGGCGGGTACGGCTATCAGCGCTGTTTATGGGCTGCTCGTCTGCTACCGGGTGAGACGCAGCGCTTCGCTGTCGCCGCAAAAAGCGGTGGCCTATATGCGGACAGGCTGGCTGATTCGGCTCGCGTTTATCGTTTTGGCGCTGGCCTGGTCGCTCAAGGTGCCGTCGCTGAATTTCGGCGCCGTGGTGGCGGGCCTGCTGTCATTGCAGATAATAATCTTCGTCAACGGATTCTATCTGGTGGTCAGGCATTCAACAGCCAAGTAATCTACGAAGAAAGGGGTGAAACATATGGGACATGGGGGACACGAAATCGGTTCACATAAAGTAGCCCACTTCTTCGGCTTTGCCTTCAACATGGATACGCTCTACATGACATGGATGGTCATGGCCATCGTTATCGTTCTGGCGATACTTGCCGTCCGCCGTCTCGAAACTGTGCCGCGGGGCATGCAGAACGCCTTCGAAATGGCGATCGAGGCCATCGGCGGTCAGGTCGATGCGACTATCGGGCCCAACAGCAGGAAGGTCGCGCCGCTATTGATCACGCTGTTTGTCTTCCTGCTGACTTCCAACTGGCTGGGCCTGGTGCCGGGCTTCACCTCCCCGACTAACGATCTCAACACTACTCTCGGTCTGGCGCTGATGATCATCGGCTTCGTCCACGTACTGGGAGTAGGCCATCACGGGTTGAGCCATTTCAAGCACTTTATCCAGCCGCATCCTCTGTTCTTGCCGATCAACATCATCGAGGAAATAGCCCGGCCGATAACGCTGTCTTTCCGTCTATTCGGCAATATCATGGCCGGAGAGATTCTGATAATCCTGATCGCCGCGCTGCCGCTATATTACGGCGAGCCGCTGGTCGGCGTGCTCTGGCTGGGCTTCAGCGTGATCGTCGGCCTGATCCAGGCTTTCATCTTTACCATGCTGTCGACATCCTACCTGAGCAACTCGCTCAAGGAAGAGCACCATTAGTCGAGACTAATCCCAAATCAGCCTAAATATAAGGAGGAAACCACTGTGGAACACGCAATCATCGTAGCCGCCTCGGTAATCGCCGCTGCGCTGGCAATCGGACTGGCCGCTTTCGGCGCCGCTATGGGCGACGGGCAGGTAACCGCCAAAGCTATCGAGGGGATGGCCAGACAGCCGGAAGCCAAAGGCACCATTCTGGTCAACATGTTCATCTCCGTCGGCTTGATCGAGTCCATTCCCATTATCGCTGCGGTTATCGCCCTGGTGCTGGTGTTTGCCAATCCGTTCATCAAGTAAATGATTTTGCTGGGCGACGGGAGCATTTTCCCGTCGCCTCCCTTAAGCCTTGCAGAGGAGGGGCAACGACTTGGTTGAGTTGAATGCTACGCTGATAGCGCAAATCATAAATTTTCTGCTCTTGGCCTACATTCTGAAGAAATTTGTCTTTGGGAAGGTTCTCCAGGCGATGAGCGACCGCCAGGCGCGTATCGCCGGCAGTATTGAGTCGGCCGACCGCGAGCGGGCGGCTGCCGAGGAGCTTAAGCGCGAGTACCAGGAACAGCTCGCTCAGGCCCGGACTCAGGCCCAGACAATCGTCGAGAAGGCCACCAAGCTCGCCGAACAGGCGAAAGACGACATTATCAAGGAAGCACGGGCCGAGCACGCCCGTCTCATGAAGGAAGCCCAGGAAGAGATTGCCCGCGAGCGCGAGCGGGCCGTGGCCGAGCTCAGGAATGAGGTCGTGTCCCTGTCCATCGCCGCCGCCGGCAAAATTATCGGGCAGAACCTGGATGCCAACGCTAACGCCAAACTGGTCAGCGATTTCATCAATAATCTCGACGGACAGAAAATAGGTGGTGTCCAATGATCGCCAGCCAACTCGCCCTGAGGTACGCCGAGGCCTTGTACGAGATCGCGGCCGAGAAAGAGGCGCTCGACGGCGTGGAGAAACAGTTGGGCATCGTGGAAGAGACGCTCGTCGAATTCGGCGAACTGGCAACGCTTTTATATCATCCGCAGGTGCCGCTCGCGGCCAAGAAGGAAACGATCACCAAGGTCTTCGGACCGCAGGTTGACGACTATGTTCGCAACTTCCTGCTCCTGCTCGTCGATAAGCGCCGTGAGACGGCGCTCCCGGCGATCATCAGGGAGTACAGGCAGTTGGCCAACAAGGCTCGCAACATCGCCGAAGCCGAAGTGACCACGGCCATGCCGCTGGCGGAGGGCGACAAACAAGCCCTGGCCGCCAAGCTGAGCGCCGTTACCGGCAAAAAGATCGTGCTCAACACCCGCGTCGACGGAAGCATCGTCGGCGGCGTGGTGGTTAAGATCGGCGACAAACTGATCGACGGCAGCGTGGTCCGTCAGCTCGAAACCCTGAAGGCGGCGCTGCTCAAGACCGAAGTGAGTAAGATTGGGGTGACTTACTGAGTATGAAACTGAGGCCTGAAGAAATTACGGCAATCATCAAGCAACAGATAGAGCGCTACCAGGTCGACCTCAACGTAGACGACGTCGGCACGGTCATCGAAGTCGGCGACGGCATCGCCCGCATCCATGGCCTGGAGAAGGCCATGGCCGGCGAGCTCCTCGAGTTTCCGAACAGCGTCTACGGCATGGTTCTCAATCTTGAGGAAGACAATGTCGGCGCCGTTCTTCTGGGTGGCGAGCTGCTGATAAAAGAAGGCGACACCGTGCGCCGCACCGGCCGCATCATGCAGGTGCCGGTCGGCGACGCGATGGTCGGCCGGGTCGTCAACGCCATCGGCCAGCCGATCGACGGCAAAGGTCCGATCGACACCAAGGAGTTCCGGCCGGTCGAGTACCGCGCTCCCGGCATTGCCGACCGCCAGTCGGTCAAGGAGCCTCTCCAGACGGGTATCAAGGCCATCGACGCCATGATCCCCATCGGCCGCGGCCAGCGCGAACTTATCATCGGCGACCGCGGCACCGGCAAGACGGCCATCGCCATCGACACGATCATCAATCAGAAAGGCCACGGCGTTATTTGCATCTATGTGGCCATCGGCCAGAAAGCGTCCACCGTCGCCCGCGTCGTTCATACCCTTGAGGAAGCCGGCGCGATGGAATATACCATCGTCGTCGCCGCCACCGCTTCCGACAGCGCGCCCCTGCAGTATCTCGCGCCTTACGCCGGGGTTACGATGGGCGAACATTTCATGTACAAAGGCGGCGCCGTGCTGTGCGTCTACGACGACCTCTCCAAGCACGCCACCGCTTACCGCGCCATGTCGCTGCTGCTTCGCCGCCCGCCGGGCCGCGAGGCTTATCCGGGCGACGTGTTCTACCTACACTCCCGTCTGCTGGAACGGGCCGCCAAGCTGTCCGATGAACTGGGGGGCGGCTCGATCACCGCGCTGCCGGTCATTGAGACGCTGGCCGGCGACGTTTCCGCCTATATTCCCACCAACGTTATTTCGATCACCGACGGCCAGATATTCCTGGAGAGCGAGCTGTTCTACTCCGGCACTCGTCCGGCCATCAACGCCGGTATTTCCGTGTCTCGCGTCGGCGGCTCCGCCCAGATCAAGGCCATGAAGCAGGTCGCCGGCCGTCTGCGCCTCGACCTCGCCCAGTACCGCGAAATGGCGGCCTTCGCCCAGTTCGGCTCCGACCTCGATAAAGCGACCAAGGCGCTCCTCGACCGCGGCCAGCGGATGACCGAGATCCTCAAACAGCCGCAGTACGAGCCGGTACCGGTGGAAGAGCAGGTCCTGACGATCTATGCCGGCGTAAACGGCTACCTGGACAGCATCCCCATCGACCAGGTCGTCCATTTCGAGCAGGATTTCATCAAATTCATGAAGGCTAATTACGCCGAGATCGGCAAAACCATCCGCGAGAAAAAGGTCATCGACAAAGAGACCGAAGCCGCGCTCAAGGAAGCCCTCAAAGAGTTCAAAGACACTTTCGCGGCTTACGATAAGACCGGCGCGCAAGCGGGGTGATAACTGATGGCCAGTACTCGGGACATACGGCGCCGCATTAAGAGCGTCAAAAACATCCAGCAGATCACCAAAGCCATGAAGATGGTGGCAGCGGCCAGGCTGCGCCGGGCCCAGGAACGGGCCAACTCCAGCCGCCCCTACACCGACAAGATCCGTGAGATTCTCGCCGGCGTGGCGAGCGGAGCCAAGGAATCCGGGCATCCGCTCCTGGCGGTGCGGGAGGTCAAGCGTACGGCCTACCTCATTATCGGGGCCGACAAGGGTCTGGCGGGGGCGTACACCTCCAATCTCCTGCGCGAGGTGCTGCCCAACGTCAGCGGCCGGGACGACGTCCATCTGCTAACCGCCGGCCGCAAGGTGCGGGATTACTTCCGGCGCAGGGGCTATACCATCGATCAGCAGTATACCGGATTTTCCGAGAAGCCGACCTATGACATAGCCGTCAGTATGGCCCGCGACGTGGCTTCGGCCTACGAGCGCGGCGAATACGACGAGGTCTATCTGGTCTACACCCGCTTCTTCTCGCCCATCAACCATAAGCCGACCACCGTGAAACTGCTGCCAGTCGACACCGATACGGCGCACGGGGAAGAACAGCCGCGCGAGTACATCTTTGAGCCGTCGGCGGAAGAAGTGCTGGGGCTGCTGTTGCCGAAGTACCTGGAAACGGTCGTTTTCGGCGCCCTTCTCCAGTCGGCGGCCAGCGAACTGGGGGCCAGGATGACGGCCATGGGTTCGGCCACCGACAACGCCCAGGAGCTTATATCCAAGCTGGTTCTCAACTACAACAAGATTCGCCAGGCGAACATCACCCGCGAGATTTCCGAGATCGTGGGCGGCGCCGAGGCCCTCAAATAGTAAAACGCCGCTGCCGAATGAGGCCGGGACGCCGGACGCCCGAAGGGCGCGACGCGGACGGGCCGCACGCGGCAACGAGCAGGAGGGGACAGAATGAACACTGGTAGAGTAATTCAAGTCATCGGGCCTGTCGTTGACGTCGAATTTCCCCCGGAGCACCTGCCTCCGATTTATAACGCCGTCAAAATCGACGAGCAGGTCGGCGAAGTAAGAGTAAAACTGACGGTGGAAGTCATGCAGCACCTCGGCGACAACGTCGTCCGTTGCGTGGCCATGTCGTCCACCGACGGCCTGACCCGCGGCATGAAGGCCGAGGATACCGGCTCGCCGATCAAGGTTCCCGTAGGCAAGGGCACGCTGGGCAGGGTATTCAACGTGCTGGGCGAAACGGTCGACAACGACGACCGCCCGGTCGAAGCCGACGATTATTGGCCCATCCACCGTCCGGCTCCGTCCTTCGAGGACCAGGAGACGGCGACCACCATCCTTGAGACGGGGATCAAGGTCGTCGACCTCATCGCCCCCTACGCCAAAGGCGGCAAGATCGGCCTGTTCGGCGGCGCGGGCGTCGGCAAGACGGTTATCATCATGGAGCTTATCCGCAACATCGCCACCGAGCACGGCGGCTTCTCGGTCTTCTCGGGCGTTGGCGAGCGCACCCGCGAAGGCAACGACCTGTGGACGGAGATGAAGGAGTCCGGGGTTATCGACAAAACCGCTCTGGTTTACGGCCAGATGAACGAGCCGCCCGGAGCGAGGATGCGCGTCGGCCTCACCGGCCTGACGGTGGCCGAATACTTCCGCGATAAGGGCGGCCAGGACGTGCTGCTGTTCATCGACAACATCTTCCGCTTCATCCAGGCCGGCTCGGAGGTTTCGGCCCTCCTCGGCCGCATGCCGTCCGCAGTCGGTTACCAGCCCACGCTGAACACCGACGTCGGCGCCCTGCAGGAACGCATCACTTCGACCAAAAAAGGCTCGATCACATCGGTGCAGGCCGTGTACGTGCCGGCCGACGACCTTACCGACCCGGCGCCGGCGGCGACCTTCGCCCATCTCGACGCCACCACCGTTCTCTCGCGTCAGATTTCCGAGCTGGGCATCTATCCGGCGGTCGATCCTCTCGACTCAACCTCGAGGATTCTCGACCCCCACGTAATCGGCCAGGAGCACTACGAAGTGGCCCGCGGCGTGCAGGAAGTGCTGCAGCGCTACAAGGAGCTGCAGGACATCATCGCCATCCTCGGCATGGAGGAGCTCTCCGACGACGACAAGCTCACCGTGTCCCGGGCCCGCAAGATCCAGCGCTTCCTGAGCCAGCCCTTCTTCGTGGCCGAAGCGTTCACCGGCACGCCGGGCAAATACGTGCCCCTCAAGGAGACTATCCGCGGCTTCAAGGAAATCCTCGCCGGCAAGCACGACGATCTGCCTGAGCAAGCCTTCTTTATGTGTGGCCCAATCGAAGATGTGGTGGAAAAGGCGCGCCAGATCAAGGGGGAATAAGCTGTGGCCAATACCATCCGGCTTGATATCGTCACCCCTGAACGCATCGTCTATTCCGACGACGTCAATATGGTGATCGCCCGGGCCACCGACGGCGATATCGGCATCCTGCCCGGACATGCCCCGCTGGTGGCCGGCATGGACATCTGGCCGCTCCGGGTTATCAAGGACGAGGGTGAGCGCCAGATATCCGTGTGTGGCGGGTTTATCGAGGTCCGGCCCGACAAGGTTACTGTCCTGGCGTCCTGTGCCGAGCTGCCCGACGAGATCGACGTCAAGCGGGCCGAAGCTGCACGCGCCAGAGCCGAAGGCCGCATCAAGGACGCCACCCCCAATGTCGACATGGCCAGGGCCGAAGCCGCCCTGCGACGGGCGATAATTCGCCTGCGGGTGGCCGAAGGCGGCAAAACACGGGATATTTGAGCATAACGCAAGGCCGGGGATAACCTCCCCGGCTTTTTGTATTCTAAGCAGCGCCAATAATTACATGCATAGCTCCCCTAAAAACTGGCAAGAATAAGCTTAGAGAAGGATGGGGAGTAGTATGCGCAGAAGTATTTGCTATGCGTTGATGGCCGGCTTCCTTTTTTTGTCGCTGTTCGTCTGGGTCCAAGCGGGCGACGCTGTCCACGCCACGCGGGTCGGGTTACTCAGCGAGGCCATGGAAGCCACCGGGGCGGTGACGGAAACCGTCGCTTTCAACGCTTGGTCGGAGTTGCCTGATGCCGAGCTGAGCGATGACGAACTAAAGCGCGTTGTCCGGGCGTCGATGGCGAAGCTGGGTTACGCTAAGGGACAATACGACCTAAAGCTGACCCGCAGCGAGCGCCATCGCCTCGTCAGGGCGGAGGCATCCGGCTCCGGCCGTCGTATCGCCGTCATTGCCCAAATCGTCTATCCTGTCTGGGACAGGAAAAGACCCGAGGCGTACCTGGTGGTCAACACCGAGTCTCAGGCTGCGGAGGCCGACATCTCCCTGCTTCGCAGCCGGGTAGCCGACGCCGGAGCCTGCGGCGGAGGCAGCGCGCGGATATCCACTTGCCTGGTGGGCTGGCTTGATGGTAAACTAGATAAGGAAAAGTGGCCAGAAAAACTACATGCGGCCGGACAAGTCCTCGGCGCAACGGACGCCGAACTGACCGTCCAGCCGGGATACGCCGGCATGACGGGGTTTTCCCCCGAGCTGCCGGAAAGCATCGTCGTAGGCGACAAGCGGATCAACATTAATCTTGCCATCCGCTACAGCCCTTACGACAACCGCACCTATGTAGTCATCGCCTCGCCGGTGATAACCGGCGAATATTAGCAGCAAGCGGTGGGAGGAAAGTAAGTGGAAAGACTGATAGTCAGCGGGGGGAAAAGACTGTCCGGCAGCGTTAAGATCAGTGGCGCCAAGAACGCCGTGTTGCCGATAATCGCGGCCTCGCTACTGGGGACGACGACCAGCAGGCTGGAGGAGATACCCGCCCTCGAGGACGTTGGGACGATCAGCGAGGTGCTGGGGCATCTCGGCGTAGCCGTCTCGAAAGAAGAGGAAGGAACGCTGATCGTTGACAGCGCCGGCCTCTCCTGCTGCGAAGCGCCCTACGAGCTTGTCCGCAAAATGCGGGCATCCTTCCTCGTAATGGGTCCTCTCCTCGCCAGAGCCGGTCAGGCGCGCATTTCCCTGCCGGGCGGCTGCGCTATCGGCACCAGGCCGATCGATCTTCACCTCAAGGGATTCGAGGCTCTGGGGGCGGAAATCGTCCTCGGTCACGGTTATATCGAAGCCCGGACGAAGCAGCGGCTGAAAGGGGCGCGGATCTATCTCGACTTTCCCAGCGTCGGCGCTACCGAGAACATCATGATGGCCGCTTCTCTGGCCGAAGGGCAGACAATCCTCGAAAATCCCGCCGAAGAGCCGGAAATCGTCGACCTGGCCAACTACCTCAACACCATGGGAGCGAGGATCCGCGGCGCGGGGACCAATGTCATCCGCATCGAGGGGGTCAAAGAACTAAAAGGCACCACCCATGCCGTTATCCCTGACCGGATCGAAGCCGGCACCTACATGGTGGCAGCGGCGATCACCGGCGGCGACGTCTGGTTGGAGAGCGCCCTGTCCGAGCATCTCAAGCCGGTCACCGCCAAGCTTAAGGAAGCGGGCGTGACGATCGAAGAAAAGATCGACGGGGTGATGGTCCGCGGCACGGCATCGGTCAAGGCGGTGGACGTCAAAACTCTCCCCTATCCCGGATTCCCCACCGACATGCAGTCTCAGTTTATGACACTGATGACGGTGGCCAACGGCACGAGCGTAATCACCGAGACGGTGTTCGAGAACCGCTTCATGCATGTGGACGAACTCAAGCGCATGGGGGCGAGCATTAAGATCGAAGGCCGCAGCGCGATTGTGGAGGGGGTGCCCAAACTGACCGGCTGCCCGGTCAAGGCGACCGACCTCAGGGCCGGCGCGGCGCTGGTGCTGGCGGGCCTGGTGGCTGACGGCAAAACCGAGATAAGCTGCATTCATCATATTGATCGCGGTTATGAGGATATTGTCGGCAAACTGACCAACCTGGGCGCGGATATCGTCCGGGTGGGATAAATGGAAGTAATAAGGGGCGGCCGGAGGGCCGCTCCTTTAGCTTGTCATATAATGCTAACCCCTCGCATATGATTGGACACATAAGTGCGGGAGGGGCGGGCGTGAAAAAGGTGTTGGCGCTGACCGTAGTGCTTGTCATCGTCGTTGTCATCGTGATCCCCGCCGTGGTGCTCTATGGTTTGGGCGGTCCTGCGGGAACGCGGTCGACGGGCATCAGGAAAGGCGAGGACATCCCGATCAGGGTTTATCTTCACGACCAGGACCGGATCGTGGAAATGAGCCTGGAAGAGTATGTAAAAGGCATGGTGGCGGCCGAGATGCCGGCCGAGTTCGAGCTTGAGGCCCTTAAGGCCCAGGCGGTGGCGGGCAGAACGTATGCAGTCAAACAGATGGCGCTGTTTGGCGGCGGCGGGTTGGCGAACCGGCCGGGAGCCGACGTTAGCACGAATCCTGCCGAAAGCCAGGCGTGGATGAGCACTCTCCAACTGCGCGACAGATGGGGTCCGTTTGCATTTGACCGCTACTGGGCCAAAATCGGCCGGGCGGTCGAGGAAACGCGAGGACTGATCGCGACCTATAACAGCGAGCCAATCAACGCCGTCTTTCATTCCACCAGCGGCGAGCGTACGGCTTCCGCACAAGAGGTGTGGGGATTTGACTATCCCTATCTCAGAAGCGTGGTCTGCACCTGGGACAAAAAGTCGCCCCGCTACAGCGACAGCCGGGAATACAGCTTAGTCGAACTCGAGCAGCGCCTCGGCTCGGATGCCGGGGTTGTGGCGGCCGCCCAGGGCGGCGGCGGATCGGTTGCCCAGATTATCGACCGGACCGAGTCCGGCCGGGTATCAAAGGCCAGGGTGGGCAGCAAAACATTCTCCGGTCTCGACCTCCGCAAGAAGCTCGAGCTGCGTTCGGCCAATTTCACCATGGAATCCAAGGACGGCAAGGTGGTATTCAAGACCACCGGCTACGGCCACGGCGTGGGCATGTGCCAATACGGCGCGAACGGCATGGCCAAGGAAGGCAGGAGCTTTCGCGACATCCTGACCTATTACTACACCGGCGTCAAGATCGCCAGCATCCACGAATCGTAAATGCAGCGAGCAGTCTGTATAGGCCATTCAGACCCCCCGGATACGAGGCGGCCCGGGCATGCGAGCGAGGCGTACTTGAGATGTACGGCGAGCGAGCACGCGCAGGGCCGAGAAAGTAGACGGGGGGTTACCAATGGCTGAAAAAGGGAATAATGGGATTGTGAGGTGATTTACAATGCCCATTAAACCCTGGCCGGAAGATCTTTTTGCAGAATTAAAGCGGCTTGGTGAGCGGCGGACATGGACGGCGGCGCGTCCGGTGTACGTCGCTACCGGACTGGTCATCATGGCCTCCATACTCATGCTGGTTGTGGTCAGCGGCGTCAGGCAGCCGGCCGTGCCGGTCCCCACAGCCCCGCAAATCAGCCGGGAGGCGCCCTCGGCGACGGCGGTACGCCAGTTGAAGCCTGCGGGAGGCGCGGCGGAGGTGCAGGCGGCTGACCCTCAACAGGTTAAGCAGGCAGTGGAGCGGAGCTCCGGACCGCTCACGCCCGGCAACAAGCCCCATAGACCTGTTGCCGGGGCGGTGACGGTGGGCTTCGGCTGGCAGCTTCACCCTTCGTATGGCGACTGGCGCTACCATCCTGGCGTCGATATCGCCGCGCCGGCCGGCGGCGGCGTAAAGGCGATGCTGGGCGGCCGGGTAACGGAGATTTATAAGGACAGGCAGTACGGCCTGTCCGTGACGGTGGCCGGCGGCGGTTACACCGTCCATTACGGATCGCTGGCTTCCGTCGCCGTCGCCAAAGATCAGCAGCTTTTTGCCGGTACTTCCATAGGCAGCGTCGGTGAGGCGCCCCACGAGCGCTTTCCTCATCTCCACCTGGCGGTAAAAAACGGCGATAACTATGTCGATCCTCAGGAAATATTGGTAAAATGCGAATAGCCTTTTTCCGCCCGCCTGCCCCGTCAGCGGCCGAAAATGCGTGACATGTCACGCATTTTTTTATTTTGTCCGCATATACATGGTAGCAAACGGAGGGCGAGGGGGAAATTGGGATATGAAGGACTATATCCGCAAGCGGGTGCTGGACATCTGTAATCACATACTCGATAGCAAGCATACGGTAAGACAGACGGCAACCGTTTTCGGGGTGAGCAAAAGCACCGTACATAAAGATATGATAGAGCGACTGCCCACCATCAACAAGCGCCTGGCGAACAAGGTGCGCCACATACTGGAGATCAACAAGGCCGAACGCCACATTCGCGGCGGCGAGGCGACCAGGAAGAAGTATAAAGATGGCAAAGAAAATAGTGAGAAATAAAAGGAATTACTGTCATAAGATAGAACTATTAGTTATTATTTATTGCAAAGAGTAACACTGTTCGAGTTAGCTCTTTTTTTTGGCCGCGGAGGGACAAGCTTCAGGAGATTGCAGTAGCGGAAAGGAGTTTCGGAATGTTCGGAATGTCGATGGATATCGGAGTGGACTTGGGAACGGCTACCGTACTCGTATATATAAAGGGCAAGGGAATCGTGCTGCGCGAGCCGTCGGTCGTGGCAATCGACCGCGATACCAACCGCATCATCGCGATAGGGGAGGAAGCCCGCCGGATGCTGGGGAGGACGCCGGGCAACATCGTGGCCATCCGTCCTTTGCGGGAAGGCGTCATTGCCGATTACGACACCACGGAAAGCATGTTGAGGCATTTCATCGAGAAGGTTGCCGGCAGGAGCATGTTCTTCAAGCCGCGCATCATGGTGTGCGTGCCATCCGGCGTCACAACGGTGGAGAAAAGGGCGGTGCTGGAGGCGGCCATGCAGGCGGGGGCCCGCAAGACGTATCTGATCGAAGAACCGCTGGCGGCGGCACTCGGCGCCGGCCTGGTCATATCCGAACCGTGCGGCTCGATGGTCGTCGATATCGGCGGCGGCACTACCGACGTTGCGGTGCTAAGCCTCGGCGGCATCGTCGTCAGCGAGTCGCTCAGGGTCGGCGGCGACAAATTTGACGAAGCGCTGGTGCGCTATATCAAGAAGGAATACAATATCATGATCGGCGAACGTACCGCTGAGGAGATCAAGGTCAACGTCGGCACGGCATTCCCGTCCGGCCGCAACGAATCGATGGAAATCCGCGGCCGCGACCTGGTGTCCGGTCTGCCGAAAACGATGCGGATCGGCTCCACCGAGACCCGTGAGGCGCTGGCGGAACCCATCTCCCTCATAATCGAGTGTGTCAAGACGGTGCTGGAAAAAACGCCGCCTGAACTGGCGGCCGACATCGTCGACCGCGGCATCGTTATGACCGGCGGCGGCTCGTTGCTTCACGGGCTGGACAGGCTCATCAGCCAGGAGACAGGTATACCGACCTATCTGGCCGACGACCCGCTGTCTTGCGTGGCGCTGGGTACGGGCAAGGCGCTGGAGTCTCTCGAAACCATTCAGGATTCGCTTACGACAATCAAAAAAGGCAGCATTGCCTGATATCGGCCGTCCGGGGGATCAATCCCCGGACGGCTGCTTTTCTCTGTTTTTTCCACAACTTTCCTGGCTGAAAGTGCTTAAGAAATCGCCCGATTCACCGATAAATAGAATAGGAGGTGAATGGATGATACGGGGAATTTATGTCGCCGGGTCGGGAATGATGACCGAGGCGACGAGGACCGACGTTATTGCCAACAACCTCGCCAACGCAAGCACGGCGGGCTATCGCAAAGATGTCGCCATCGGCAAGGATTTCCGCAGCATGCTCATCCGGCGGATCAATGACGGGCCGAACAGCCCGCTTATCGGCAGTATGGGGGTCGGCTCGGTGATCGACGAGGTCGCCACCATCCACGAGCAGGGGGGCATAAGACCGACCGGCAATAAGTTTGATCTGGCCATCGAAGGCCGTGGCTTTTTCGCGGTCGAGACTCCCGCCGGGGTGCGCTACACCCGCAACGGCGGCTTCACCCGCAGCGCCCAGGGCGAGCTGGTGACCGTGGACGGGTATCGGGTGCTGGGTCAGGGCGGAGCCATCCAGCTGGGCGATCCCGAAAGCCAGGTGTATATCGCCGACGACGGGCGGGTGATGGTGGACGACGCCGAAGCCGACACGCTGCGAATTGCCGACTTCGCCGACGTTAAGCGGCTGGTCAAGGAGGGCGCCAACCTGTTCGCCGCAGCGCCGGGCCAACAGGAAGAGCCGGTGGCGGGCATTACGGTGCGCGCGGGCTATCTTGAGCACTCCAACGTTAACGTAGTCGCCGAGATGGTCAACCTCATCGCTGGCTACAGGGCGTACGAGATCAACGGCAAAGCCGTTCAGGCCCATGATTCGCTGCTGGATAAAGCCGTTAATGATGTAGGAAGAGTGTAATATGAAGAGATGAAGTCGTTCAGAAGCGAGTATCGCTAAGCGGCGCGGGACCGACACCGGAAATGTACGCGATACGTACGTTGAGGGCGGGCGATGCGGCGACAACGTGAGACGAAGCTTAACAACGACCGGAGCAAATGGGGCTGGACTTTCAAGAGGCCCCGGGGGTCGCCGACCGACTGAGGCGGCCTGAAATCGGAAAACCGGGAGGTAAAATCTATATGATGCGAGCGTTATGGACGGCCGGCACGGGCATGGTAGCCCAGCAGGCCAATATTGACGTTATTTCCAACAACCTGGCGAACGTCAATACCACCGGCTTCAAGAAAAGCCGCACCGATTTCCAGGACCTGATGTACCAGACTATCCGCCAGGCGGGGGCTGCGACCGGTCCCGACACACAGCTGCCGACAGGCATCCAGGTCGGCAGCGGCGTCCGCCAGGTGGCGACGCAGAAAATCTATACCATGGGTAACTTTCAGAACACCGGCAATCAGCTGGATGTCGCCATCGAAGGCGACGGCTTCTTCAGGATAACGATGCCTGACGGTACGATCAATTACACCAGGGACGGCGCCTTCAAGATGGACAGCGCCGGCAGGGTGGTAACCTCCGAAGGCTACCCGCTCGAACCGCTTATTACAATCCCCGAGGGCACCACCGAAATCACGATTTCCTCCGACGGCCGTGTGTCGGCCAAGATCCCCAATCAGACCAACGCCCAGGACCTCGGCCAGATCCAGCTCTCCCGCTTCATCAATCCCGCCGGCCTGGAGAGCGTCGGCCGCAACCTGCTCAAGGAAACGGCGGCCTCCGGGGCGCCGGTCGACAACATCCCGGGGGCGGAAGGCGCCGGCACACTGGTGCAGAAATACCTCGAAATGTCCAATGTTCAGGTTGTCGAAGAGATGGTCAACATGATCGTCGCCGAACGGGCGTACCAGATGAACTCCAAGGCGATCACGACATGCGACTCGATGCTTGAAGTGGCTGCCGGCCTCAAGCGCTAGGTGAAAGCCGTGGGTAGAATCCTGGTGATGCTGGCGATTCTGTGTTTTTACGCCGCACCCGCGTGGGCGGCCCCGGTAACGGTCGCGGTGAACGCCGAGGCCACCGTTGCCGGCCCGCTAATGACCCTCGGCGATCTGGCGACCATTACCGGCGACGACAAGGAAAGAGTCAAGGCGCTCGCAGCCATCAAGCTCGGCGACGCCCCCTCGCCCGGACACCGCCTGGCCCTGACCAGCGACGCGCTGGGCGCGCGGTTGGCCGGCTCAGGCGCCGATCTGAGCGAAATCAACTGGCTTGTGCCGCCGACGATTGTCGTGACCACCGCCGCCCAAACGGTCGGCGGCGACAGACTGCTGGCCGTGGCTACCGAAGCCCTGCGGGCCCAGCTGGCGACGGCGGACGGCGATATAGAACTCGCGATAGCGCCGGTCGGCGCGACGTCCGACGTCATGGCGCCCCTCGGCAGCGTCGACATCAAGGCGGAGTTTCCGGCCGGCATCCGCTTCAACGCCCCCACCACAGCGGTGACCGCTATCAGCGTCGACGGACGGACGTTTACGACCGTAAGCCTCCGTTTCAACGTCAAGGCCTTTCAGCAGGTGGTGGTGGCGGCGCGCAACATCGCAGCCCGTGAGGAGATAACGCCCGACTGCGTCCGCACCGAGCGCCGCGAGATCGGCAGGATGGCCGGCTACATCACCGACATCGGCAAAGTCGTCGGTCTTGCCGCCCGCCGCCCGATAACCGCGGGCACGCCGCTGACAGAGGCGGCCGTGGACAAGCCGGTGATGGTCAGGCGGGGCGCGGCGGTAATCATTGTAGCGAAGGCAGGCGGCATGATCATAACCGCTGGCGGCCGGGCGATGCAGGACGGTCGCGAGGGCGAGGCGATCCGGGTACAGAATGTTACTTCCAAGCGGATTCTAAGCGCCCGGGTGGTTGACCCGAATACCGTCCAGGTAATAATTTACGGTGGAAGGTGAAGCAACCGTGATGTCGAATATTTACATAAAGGCAATAATTCTGTCGGTCGTCCTGGCGAGCGCGCTGCTGGCTCCGCTGCAGCCGCCGGCTGAGGCCGCCTCGCTGTGGAGCGAGCAGAACAGCCTGTTCGGCGACCGCAAGGCCCGCGCTGTCGGCGACAGTCTGACGATCATCATCAGCGAGTCGTCCGTCGCCAGCCGCACCGGCAACGCTGCCAACTCAAAGTCCGCCAGCACCAAAGCGACCGCCGGCACCGGAGTGTTTAAATGGATTGATAACGCCGGCACCAGCGGCAGCGACAGCTTCAAAGCTGAAGGCAAGATTACCAACAGCAACTCCGTAACCGGCCGGATCACCGTCCAGGTGACGGGGGTCAAGCCGAACGGCAACCTTGAGGTGTCCGGGACGCAGAGCATCAAGCAAAACGGCGAGGAGCAGAAGATAACCATCACCGGCGAGGTGCGCCCCGAGGACGTCAGCGTCGACAACTCCGTGATGTCGTACAACGTAGCCAACGCCCAGCTCAAGATCGACGGCAAGGGGCCGATCGCCAACAAGCAGCGGCAGGGAATCCTCACCCAGATATTTAATTTCCTGTTCTGACCGGGAAGGGATAATGTGATGCGCAGATTGATCGTCTTCAGCCTGATAACGATGCTGCTGGCCGCGAGCGCCGCTCCGGCCCTGGCCTACGGGCCCCGCATCAAGGACGTTGCCAAGCTTCAGGGGGTGCGCAGCAACCAGCTCGTCGGCTACGGTCTGGTCGTCGGCCTGGCCGGCACGGGCGACTCCGACAAGAGCACCTTTACCGTCCAGTCGATCGTCAACATGCTGAAAAACTTCGGTATCACCATTTCCACCTCCCAGCTTAAGCCCAAAAACGTGGGGGCGGTGATGGTGACGGCGCAACTGCCGCCGTTCATCAAGCCGGGCGATACCATCGACATAACTGTTTCCTCCCTGGGCGACGCCAAGAGCCTCCAGGGCGGCACGCTGCTGCAGACTCCGCTCAAAGCCGCCAACGGTGCGGTCTATGCGGTCGGTCAGGGCCCATTGTCGGTCGGCGGTTTTTCCGCCGGCGGCGGGGGTGCCAGCCAGCAGAAAAACTTCCCCACCGTCGGTACAATCCCCGGCGGCGCAATCGTCGAACGCGACGTTCCCACCCAGTTCGAAGCCGGCGGCAGCGTTGTCTTCGTCCTCAACAAGCCTGACTTTACCACCGCCAGCCGCATTTCAGAGGCTGTCGACCGCCGCTTCGGCCCGATTTCAAGAGCCAGCGACGCAGGCTCGGTATCGGTATTCGTCCCGCTCGAATACACCGGCAACCTGGTCGGCTTTATCGCCGCCCTGGAAGAACTGCCGGTCACTCCGGACAGCGCCGCCAAGGTCGTTGTCAACGAGCGGACGGGCACCGTCGTAATGGGCGGCAATGTCACGATCGACACCGTAGCCGTGGCTCAGGGCGGGCTTACCGTGCGCGTTTCCTCATCGACCGAAGTTTCCCAGCCGCCACCCTTTTCGGGCGGATCGACGGTGGTTACCCAGAACAAGTCGGTCGACGCCAAGGAGCAGCAGGCGCCGCTCATAGTCCTTCCGGCGACGGCCAACGTCAGCGACCTCGTCAGTGCCCTCAACGCGGTGGGCGCCACCCCCCGCGACGTGATTTCCATCCTCCAGGCCATCAAGGCGGCCGGCGCGCTTCACGCCGAGCTACAACTCATATAGGCGGTGAGGGACATGCAAATCAAAGGACCGGCAGACGCCGCGGGGGCAAAAGCGCCCACCGGGCGGGATGCCAAGGAGGACGCCAAGCTTAAGGCGGCCTGCACCGAGATGGAAGCCGTCTTCCTAAACCTCCTGCTGAAAGAGATGCGCAAAGCGGTGCCGAAAGGCGGTCTTGTAGGCAACAGTTCCCAGGAAGACATCATGCGCTCGCTCCTCGACAGCGAGCTCACCAAAAATATGGCGCAATCCGGAGGAGTTGGCCTGGCTGATATGCTCTACCGCCAGCTCAGCCCCAAAGACGCGGTAATCGACAACAAAGGCCAGGCACCCCGTTAGTGCTTGGCTTTTTACCATCAAGAGGAGGGAAGGATTTGACGAAGTTTCGACGCAGCATCTGCCTTCTACTGGCTGCATGGATAGTGGCGGCTTTGGCTCTTGCCCAGGCTGCGCCGCCAGCCGTTCAGAAAGTCCGCTTCCATCAGACGCAGGAGAAGGTACGGGTGGTTTTCGACATGACTGCCGTGCCGGATTTCAACGTTACGCTGGAAAAGGACCCGCTCCGCCTCCTCATCGATATGCCGGCTGCTGCCGCCAAAGGCGCTCTTCTCAAGACCGCGCTCAACGACCCTTTCGTGGCCGCGGTGGAAATCCAGGACATCGGGCCCGGCCAGGTGAGGCTGGCCATCAACCTCAACATGATGGTGGGTTACAAGGTTTTCAAGCTTGCCAAGCCGGCGCGCCTCGTAGTGGATCTGTTTAAAAACTATGACCAGAAGAAAGAGGAGCAGATAAGACCGGGAATTAAGTATACTTTCTGGCAGCGGAGCCAGCCCTCCGGGCCGATCCAGGCGCATATCCTCCTGATCGACCCCAGGGCCGGGTTGGCTCTGCAGCCGGTTCTGTCCAACGGGGCGGTGGCGGGCTTGGAGACGCTGGCGTCCATGAGCGCGGGCGCGAAGGCGATTGCGGCCGTTAACGGTTCTTACTTCGCGCTGAACGGCGAGATTATCGGCCTGCTTAAGATCAACGGCGAAATCGTCAGCTCGCCCAACATTGCGCGGACGGCGGTGGGGATTTTTCCCGACGGCCGGATAGCCTTCGACCAGGTCAACTGGCAGGGCTATGTCGAATTTCCCGGCGGGCGGGCCGAACTCAACGGCGTCAATCGCAGCCGCGGCGACGATGAACTCATCCTGTACACCGGCTACTTCGGACCGTCTACGGGTACCAACGCCTATGGCGCCGAATACGTGCTGAATCAGGACGGCGTGGTTACCGCCATCGGCCAGGGCAACACATCGATCGAGGACGGTTGCACGGTCCTGTCGGCCCACGGGGTGGCCGCCAAAGAACTCGCCGGCCTGAAGGTGGGCGACAAAGTCACTGTCAGCCAGAGCCTCGGGCGGGAATGGGACGCCGCCGTCCACGCCCTCGGCGCCGGACCGATGCTGATTAAGGATGGCAGCATTTACCTTACGACCAAAACGGAGGAATTCGGCAGCGACGTCGCCGGCGGCCGCGCCCCCCGCACTGCCATCGGTCTGACCAAGGACGGGCAGCTTCTCCTGGTGGTGGTCGACGGCCGCCACGCCGCAAGCTCCGGCCTGACCCTGCTTGAGTTGGCCCTGTTTATGCAGGAGCTGGGAGCGGTGGATGCCATGAACCTCGACGGCGGCGGTTCCAGCCAAATGGTCATCTACGACAAGGTCGTCAACCGCCCCTCGGACGGCCGCGAGCGCAAGGTGGCGGACGGTCTGGCGATCGTTCCCGGCAGCCTTGCGAAATAGCGGTTATAATGTATAATGGTTAATAAGAAACGGAGGTGGGGAGAAATGTTCCGACCCAAAAGTGTAGCCGCTCTAACGGTGGTATTGGTTTTGGCGGTAGCGGCCTGGGCGATGGCGGCCGGCCCGCTTGTCGACCAGAAAGGCGTGCTGTCGGGCCGCGTGTTGGCCGATGGCTTGGCCGTGCCCGGCGCCGGCGTGCGCGAGGGTGACGTCCTGGTAAGGGTCGAAGGCCTCGCCGGTCCCGCGATCGCCGTCAGGGCGAATATTGACGGGAAAGTAAAGGAAGTGCTGGTGAAACCTGGCGACACGATCCGCACCGGCGACGTACTGGTGAGAATCGAGCCTCGTAAATAGGGAAAGGATTGATTGAATGGCGTTCGTGTTCAGGTTATGCCGGGTAGCGCTGCTGGCCATGCTGCTGACGCTCCCGGCGGCAGTGGCCGCGGCCGCGCCCGAGACCATGCCGCTGGAGGAAGTCCGCGCCGGCATGCAGGGCATCGCCAGGACGGTGGTGTCCGGGACCGATATAGAAGAATTCGGCATCGAAGTCCTAGGGATTATGAAGAATAAGGGTCCATCCGGCGACCTGATTCTTGTCCGCACATACGGCGATCTCATCGACCGCACCGGCGGCATTGCACAGGGGATGAGCGGCAGCCCGGTATACATAGGCGGCCGACTGGTCGGCGCAATCGCCTATGGCTGGTCGTTCACCGATCATAAGATCGGCATGGTGACGCCGATTGCCGATATGCTGAAACTGTGGGAACTGCCTGCCCCCAAACCCCGCGTTCCCGAGGTGGAGCAAATAAAGTTAGTCGAACCGGAACCCGAGTCCGGCGATAAGCCGGAGGAAAAACAACCCGACGACCGTAAGCCGCCGGCTAAAGACGGCGTGGATAAATCGGGACAAGACTTGAAAGACAAAGTGACGCCGCTCATGGCTGCCGGGTTCGGCGAGCGGGCTCTGGCTTTCCTCACCGATAAGCTCCGGCCTCTTAACCTGACGCCGTATGCGGTCGGTGAATCACCCGAAGGCACGGAGTACGCCCCCCTTGAGCCGGGCAGCGCGGTGGGCGTGCAGCTTGTCCGCGGCGACGTAAGCCTGGGAGCGATGGGGACGGTCACCTATACCGACGGCAACAAGATACTGGCTTTCGGCCACCCCTTCCTGAAGAAGGGCAACACCGGGTACTTCCTAACGAACGCGTATGTTTTCACGACCGTTAAAGGTCTGGAGAATTCCTTCAAAGTTGGCGCCATCGGCCCGGCGGTGGGGATAGTGGATCAGGACCGGGGCGCCGGTATCGCCGGACAACTGGGTGTATATCCCAGCGTCGTTCCGTTGAGGGTAAACGTCACCGACCGGGCGTTAGGCACATCGCGTGACGCCATCATCCAGGTGGTTCAGGACGAGCAGCTTTTCCCCATACTGACTGCCGCTTCGGTGTTGAGCATCCTTGAGAAGACGGCCGACCGGGTCGGCGCCGGCACGGCGAAAATCACCTTCGAGATTTCCGCCCGCAACATGCCGGGCGATGTGTTCAAGCGCGAAAACATGTTTTACAGCCCGGCCAACATCGGCGAGATGGCGATCAGCGAACTGTACGAGCTCATGGCCCTCCTGGCCGCCAATCAGTTCCAGGCGGTCGACGTCATCGACGTGCAGGTAGACGCTACGGTTGACCCCGAGCGGCGCACCGCCACCATCATGGAAGCGCGCTCCAACGTCGCCTCGGCCAAGCCGGGGGAAAAGATCGAGATTGCGGTCAGTCTCAAACCGTACCGGGGAGAGATGATAACGGTCAAGGTCCCCTTCACCATTCCCAGGAACCAGCAGCCCGGCCCGTTGACCCTCGAGGTCCGCGGCGGCGGCATGGTTCCCCTAATCGAGCTGCTGGCCAAGCGCCAGCAAGGAGAGGAAGAATTGCTCCAGACCTTCGGCAAGCTCAAGACCAAGACCTTCGACGACATGATCAAGGAATTGGCCGAGCGGGACCGTAACAACGACATTGTCGTGGAAGTGCTCAGCGGCGAGGCCGGCGAACTGCTCGGCGGCATGGGGGCCTCGAAAGCGCCGTCCACGAAGCTTGACCCCATCCCCAGGCCCAACGCTGAAGCCGGCCAAAATCAGAAGGCGCTGCGACTTGGCAAGGGAGCCGAAGGATTCAAAAAGCCGACTCCCAAAAGCACACTCAGCACCGAATATATAATCGACAGCGATACCCAAGTGCTGGTCAACGTGGAAAAGAGCGATATCCCCCCCGGCAAGGCGGTGCTCTACGAGTGGAAGGTTACCCAAAAAGACGAGCAGGAACAGACCTTATAAGGCTCGGTAATCAGTCCCCCGGCGGATTTATTCCCCGGGGGATTTTCCCTGTTTAAGGGGCTCCTGCGGGCTACAGAGCGAAAAGGGATTATTGGGGCCCGCCCGTATATTACGCCTCGCCGCCAGTAGCGATAAGGAGGAGGGCCGGCGGCTGCAGGGGGATAGGATTAGCGGCGTTTCGGCACGGGCGCCCGTGAACACGCCTCCTTGAGTAGTTAATATTGTTATTAATGTAATAACAATATTAACAGTAAAAACTAAAAGACCGACTGGGGCGGACTGGGTGAAACAGCCTGCGTGGTGGGGCGGCAACCAGTAAATACCCGCCGGCAAAGGCAGGCGGTAAGCAGGGAAATAAGCGAATGGCATTGAATATAAAAACAGTTTAAGAAACGCGGGCGTGGTCTGAATCGCCGGTTGCCGCAAACCATGCCGTTGCAGGAAATTGGTCTAAAAGTAGTCTGCCTGTACGTAGAATGTACCGTCCGCAGCCCGAATAAATTGCGCCGGCAAGAGCCTCGCGGCGCCGGCGATGTGAGGTCGACCCATGTTTATAACCCTGCTGGAGCGGATAGGACGACAAGCGATCGAAATCCTTGAACATACCGGGCGGGTAGTGCTGCTGGTCGGCCAAACGCTCGCGAGCATGAGGCGCTCGCCCAACCTGAGACAGGTTCTGCGCCAGATGGCTCACCTAGGGGTCGACTCGCTGCCTATTGTCGCCCTCACCATGCTGTTTACCGGCATGGTTATGACGGTCCAAATCGCCCACGAATTTATCAAATATGGCGCCCAGTCCTCGGTCGGCGGGGTAGTGGCGATCGCAATGGGGCGTGAGCTGTCCCCGGTACTCACGGGCGTGGTGGCTGCCGGCAGGGTAGGAGCGGCCATCACGGCCGAAATCGGCTCGATGAAGGTGACCGAACAGATCGACGCCCTGCGGGTGATGGCGACCAACCCGGTGGCCTACCTGATAGTCCCCCGGCTTATCGCCTGCGTGCTGATGCTGCCCGTCCTTGTGATTTTCGCCGACATGATCGGCACGGTCGGCGGCTATCTTGTCGCGACCCTGTACGCCGGCATCAATTCTTTTACCTTTCTTCACTCGATAAAGGTATTCGCCGCGGTCAACGACGTGACCGGCGGGCTTGTCAAGAGCATGTTCTTCGGCGCCATCATCGCCATCATCGGCTGCTACAAAGGCCTGACGACCGCCGAGGGGGCCGAAGGGGTGGGTAAGGCCACCACAGGCTCGGTGGTCGCCTCGATGATCCTGATTTTTATCAGCAATTATTTCCTGTCGCTGATACTGTACCGCTAGGGGTGTGCCATGATTAAGCTCGACAACGTAAGCATGGCGTTCCGCGGCAGGCCGGTGCTGGACAATATCAGCCTGGACATCGCCGAGGGCGAAATAATGGTGATCATCGGGCCCAGCGGGTCGGGCAAGAGCACCATCCTGCGTCTGATGATCGGTCTGCTGAAGCCGCTGGCGGGCAAGATATGGATCGACGGACAGGAAATCTCCGGCGCCAGCGAGGAAGAACTCAACATCATCCGCCGCAATATGGGGATGGTGTTCCAATACTCGGCCCTGTTCGACTCGATGACGGTGGGCGAAAACGTCGCGTTCGGTCTGCGGCAGCATACCGCGCTGTCCGAAGAGGAGATCGCCAGGACGGTGCGACGACGGCTGAGGATGGTAGGCCTCAACGGCCAGGAGAGCGTCATGCCCAGCGAACTGTCGGGGGGCATGAAAAAACGCGTCAGCCTCGCCCGGGCGATCGCCATTAATCCGCAAATCGTGCTGTACGACGAGCCAACAGCCGGGCTAGATCCGATAATGTCGACGACCATCGACCGCCTGATATGCAGCACCCGCCGCGTTCTGAACGTGACCTCGGTTGTCGTCACCCACCATATGTCAAGCGCCTTCAACATCGCCGACCGGATCGCCATGATATACGACGGCCGGATAATCGAAATCGGTACGGTCAGCGAGATTAAGAAATCGTCCAACCCCATCGTGCAGCAATTTATCCATGGCTGGGCCAAACCCGGCGAATTCGCCAAAAGGAGGTCGAGAAGAAGTGAATCTTAGCACCGAGGCCAGAGTGGGCGCAATATCTTTGATCGGTCTGCTGCTGCTGGGTTATATGATCGTCTATCTCGGCGGCATTTCGTTCGGCGAAAAGGGTTATCCGGTCCAGGCAGTGTTCAGCGAGGTCGGCGGCCTCAAAGAGGGTAACGTCGTCCGCTACGCCGGCGTGGATGTCGGCAGGGTCACCGGCGTGCGCGCCGGTGACGGGGGAGTGGAGGTGCAGCTCAGGATCAATCCGGGCGTCAAAATCCCCGCAGGCTCGAAGTTTACCATCGGCACCGACGGGCTGCTGGGGGAAAAGTTCGTCAACATCGTGCCGCCGCGGAAGACATCGGGCTATTTACAGCCCGGCGCCACCGTGGCCGGCGAGGACCCCCGCGGACTCGATCAACTTGTGAGTTCGGCCGACAAGACGCTCGTCGATCTCCAGAAACTCATTCAATCTCTCAACGAAGTGCTCGGCGACGATAAAGTCAAGGCGGCCATGAAGACCACCGCCCTCAACGCCCGCGAGATAACCGAGCGTCTCAACGAGTTCAGCGCCTCCCTGGCGAGGATGGCCCGCAATAACGAGCAGGACGTAAACACCATGGTCGGCAACCTGCGGGAGGTATCCGCCAACCTGAAGAACGTGACCGCGAGGGTCGATGCAATGGTGGCCGCCGTCGACAACAAGGGCCAGACGGCCAAGGACCTCAAGGAAACCATCCAGAACCTCAAGAAGGCCAGCGTACGGGTGGAAAAGATCGCCGCGTCGGTGGAAGACCTCGTGACCGACCCGGAAACGGCTAAAAATATCAAGGAAACGCTTCGTAACGCGCGTTCGGTCAGCGAGAAAGCCAACAAGATGCTTACCAAGATCGAAAACGTCAGTGTCGAGACCGGTTTCGAAGTGCTGCGTAACGGCCATACCGACAAGTACAGAAGCAACGCCGACGTCCGTATCAACACATCGCCGAGCGATTTCGCCGTCATCGGAGTGAGCGGAATAGGCGATAACCAGAAAACCAATTTCCAGATTGGCAAGGGCGACGCCAATTTCGCCGCCCGCGCAGGCATCGTCGAGGGCAAGGCGGGGATCGGGGCGGACACCAGGCTGGGCAAACAACTGCGCCTCTCGCTTGACGTATACGACCCCAATGATGTGCGGGTCAAATTGCGCACCCAATATGAGATTGCGCCCCACACCTTCATCGTCGGCCAGACCGACAGCCTCAACAAGCAGCCCAGCCAGAACACCTACGTGGGACTGCGCCACACCTTCTAGATTTTCTGTTGACACGCCCCTGTTTAAAACACTATAATGAGAATTGGAACTGACTAACCAGTCAATCGCCTAACAAAAGGAAACCGGGACTGCGGTTGCCGCCGCAGCTACATACGGTCAGGAGGAGTAACCATGACGCATCGGAAACTGGGAAAGAAGACTTTGGCGCTGGTGGCCGGAGGCTTGATGCTGATGAGCGCCGTAGCTTCTGCCGCGCCGACGGAGCTTACGCTTGAAGAGAGCATCGCCTTGGCACTCAGGAACAATCCGACGATGAAGATCGCCGAGGCCGACAGGGATAAGTATTCGTGGGCGGTGCGGGAGGCCCAGGCAGGGCAGGGGCCGACCCTCAGCTACAGCCACAAGGACGCTCGCGCCAAAGCGGCACCGTCTACGTTGGTGCCCAACCCCTCGCCGGTCAACGATTTCGACAACACCGTCAGCCTGTCACTGCCGATTTATAGCGGCGGAAGGGTCGACGGCGCCATCGGCAAGGCGGAATACGACTTCAAGGCAGCCGACCTGGGGCTTGCCAAGACCAAGCAGCAGCTCAAGCTGGATGTGACCAACGCCTATTTCAAAATGCTGCAGACCCGCAACCTACTGCAGGTCAAGCAGGAGTCGGTGGACAACCTGACAGCCCATCTGCGTAACGTCCAAGCACAGTATGAGGTAGGCACGGTCGCCAAGTCGGACGTGCTCAGGTCCGAGGTCGAGCTGGCCAACGCCCAGCAGAGCCTGATAACAGCTCAAAACGACTTCGATCTTGCCATGGCAAGCCTTAACAACGTTGTCGGGCTGCCCCTCGACACCGAGATAAAGCTTAAGGAAGAGATGAAGTACGAGCAATCAAAGCTGACCCTGGCGGATGGGATCAACTTCGCGATGCAGTACCGTCCGGATGTTCTTCAGGCCGATTACGCCCTGAAGGGCGCCCAGGAAACCGTCAAGGTGGCCCGCAGCGGTTTCCTGCCGACTGTTACGCTTAGCGGCGCCAACAACTGGACCGACAGCAAATTCCCCGGCAGTAAGAATAGAAACTGGTCGGTGTATCTGACGACTTCGCTGACACTGTTCGATACAAACCTAACACTTTCCAAGGTCAAGGAAGCGGAGGCCGGCGTTGTCAAGGCCAACGAACAGTATCGCCAGACAAAGGACAGCGTTTCCTTAGAAGTGCGCCAGGCGTATCTCAGCATGAAGGAATCGGAAAAGCGCATCGAAACGAGCCAGGTGGCGGTTGCGAAAGCCGACGAGGACTTTAAAATCGCCCAGGTCCGCTATAACGCCGGCGTCGGCACCAACCTTGACGTCATCGATGCCGAGCTCGCGCTGGCCCAGGCCAAGACCAACTATATCCAGGCACTGTACGACTACAACACCAGCAAGGCCAAACTCGACAAGGCCATGGGCGTAGCCGTCAAGCAGTAACGAGTGCATCTGGCCGGGGCGAAAGCTCCGGCTTTTTCCGACTTACCGCATAATTTGGTAATAATCCACAAATTACCGGTTACACTAAGAGGCAGCGTTGTCTGAATTTTATTACCAGCGTCTATTTTAAAGGAAGGCAATCGCCCGCGTCGAAATTAGACAGTGACCAAGACTTTGATGCGGGAGGCACATATGCGACAAAAAGCCATAGTACTGGCTTTGGTGGCTTTGGTTGTTGCCAGTGTAGCCGGCGCTTTTATAATGAACAAGAGCCAGACCGTCATGGCTGGAATGAGCGATAGGCTGGAGACGGAATTGACCAAGGCATTGGGAGTCCCTGTTTCGGTAAAAAGCCTCGAGATTTCCTGGCTCAATAAAGTATTGCTCAAGGATGTCGCCATTCGCGACGACCGCGGGCAGTTAATCGCGGCGGCGGAAAAAGTGACGGTTGTATTCAACCCGCTGACCATGCTCCGCGGCACGGACACGATAGAGGCAGTCGGCGAACTGCTTCTCGACGACCCGCAGATTTTTCTCGAACGCCGGGCTGACGGAAAGTGGAATATTGACGACTTGTTGGACAAGACCCGTTCGGGCGATTCGGCCTTCAACGGCAAAGTAACCATCCGCAAGGGCACGGTGACGGTAAACGTACCCGACGGCCGCTGGCGGCTCGGCGATATCGACGCAGCTTTCGATTTTGCCGACAAGCCCGATGTCGCTCTTCAGCTTGCGGCCAATTATAACGGGGCGCCGCTGGAAGTGGCGGGACGCGTCAGCCGTGACGGGTCCAGCATGCTGGCGCTCGGTGCGACCAATCTTGACATCGGTGGGCTGGAGGCTTTGGTGCCGGCCGATTTGGCCGTAAAGCCGGCCGGCGGCCGCATTGCCCAGGCGCAGGTAATCGTGCGGCGCGACAAAGGCGAAATCACCTACGCAGGCGAGGCCAAACTCGACGGCGTGAATGTCGACGTCGGCGGCGTAACGGTGAGCAGCGCGCGGGGCAGCGTGGCTTTCAGCGACAAACAGGTTTTTCTGTTCCCAATTGCCGCCAGGGTCTACGGCCAGGACATCGAACTCAGGGGTAAAATAGCGACCGACGCCGCCGAACCGGTCCTCAGCCTGACGGCGAGCGCCAAGAGTTTCGACCCCGCGGCCCTGGGCCGGGACATCCCGTTTAAAGGCCCGCTGTCGTTCACGGCCGTCATCGGCGGCTCTCCGACCAGGCCCGTGGTCAGTGGCGAGGTGCGTCTCGACAAGGGCGAGACCAACGGTTGGGCGATCGGCAACGCGGCGGCCAAATTTGCGCTGGTCGAATCGGTGCTGACAGTCAAACAACTGGACGCCGATATGTTCGGGGGCCGGATAAGCGGCGCAGGCACCATCCTGCTCGACAAGCAAGACTACAACCTGGCGGTCAGCGGCCGCAAGCTCGACTTGGCGGCGCTTCCCAGCCTCGGCGTTGATATATCCGGACGAGTCGACATCGACCTCCGCCTGGAAGGAACGGGCAATCTGGCGTCCGCTAAAGTGGACGGCTCGGTCCGGGCGGCGGACGGCTGCATCGACGGCATACCTTTTGCTACTCTGTCCGCCGGCTTATACAAGGCAGGCGCCGTCTTGACGATCGACTACATAACCGTCGGGTTTTCCGGCTCGGGAGTGATGACAGTCAAGGGATCGGCAACGGACGGCCGGTTGGCTCTGAACTTTTTCGGTCAGGGCGTGCCGTTGTCCCTGCTGGCCGACAAAGCGGGCGGCATCGATTTGTCCGGCGCTGCCGACGTCGAAGGCAGGGTGGAAGGCACGACCGCTTCGCCGAAGGCCACGGCCCGGTTCACCGCCTACAACGGCAGGGCGCTTTACCAGCCCTACACGCTTGCAAAAGGCGGACTGACTGTAACGCGCGACACCCTTACACTCGAAGAGGTGGAAACGCTGAGCACCGTTACCCGGCAAGTGGTCAACGGCAGCGTCGGCCTGAACTCACCACGCGACAACCTTACCTTCAAAGAGGTGGAAACGCTGAGTGACGTTACCCGGCACTTGGTCAACGGCACCATCGGTCTGACCGGTGAGCGGGAGCTGAACATCACCGTCGCCACCCGTCAGGCGAGAGCGGAAAACCTCGTTAATTTGATCTTGCCAGGGGAGAAGTTGACCGGCAACGTCGACAACGAGCTGACGATTACCGGTCCCCTCGCCTCCTTTACTGCCGAAGGCCATATCAAGCTGACCGAAGGCAGCTTCCGCGGCCAGCTTATCGCCCGTGCCGAGGGTCATTACCGTCGGCGGGCGGGCGTCACCGAATTGCGTGATTTTATTGTGAATTCGCTGGGAGCCGAGGTGCGGTTCGCCGGCACGATCGCAGCCGACAACAGCCTTAGTCTCGATGTGGCGGCCAAAGACATCGACCTTGCCGCCGTCCATGTAAAGTTTCCTTATCCGGTAGCCGGGCGGGCCCATTTTTCCGGTAGGCTTACAGGCACGCCCTCCGCACCGGTGTTCAGCGGCGGAATTACCGCCGCAAGCTTGAAACTTAACGGCCAGGAACTGACCGACATCACCGGCGAACTAAGCGTCGACAGCGATCAGCTCGCCGTGCCGCGTTTCGGGTTTTCCCTGGGAGAAGGCAAGTTCACCTTCTCAGGTGGGATAGGGTTCGCGGCCGAGAATATTTACGGCGACCTCAGCGCGAGCAACGGCAGCGTCGCCGCCCTGCTGGCCATCTTCAACATCCCCGCCAAAGATATCGACGGCCAGCTCGACGGGCACGTCAGCCTCGGCGGCACGGTAAACCGGCCCGATATGTGGCTGACAGGCACTTTAACCAAAGGCAAGATCAAGAATTACCCGCTCGATAACATCGAAGCCGACATTGCCCTCCACAACAACGTGGTGACGGTCAACCGTTTTTACGCCAAACAAGGCGACGGCGTGTTGGCGGCGCGCGGCACAGCCGCGCTCGGCGGGCCGCTCGATCTGGAGATTGGCGGCCGCTCCCTCGATGCCGGCCTCCTGACCGCCTGGCTGGATTCGACGGTCGATACGCGCGGTAAGCTCACATTCACGGCCCAGGTGACGGGAACGTCATACAGTCCCCACGCGGCCGTCTCGCTGGAGATAAACGGCGGCGGCGTGGCCAACGCCACTTTTGACGCTATGTACGGCCTGTTTATACTCGACAAGGGCAGCATCCACGTTAACCAGCTGATGTTTACCAAGGGCCCGTACCGGGCCAGCGCCTATGGGACCATTCCCCTGGCCGCCCTGAATCCTAAGGGAAGGGCCCAGGCGACCATCGCCGACCAAATGGATCTTAAGGTGCGCCTGGAGCAGGCCAACCTCAGCATTCTGCCCCTGCTCAGCAAGGAAGTTGCCTGGGCGACCGGCGAAACCAAGGGCGAGGTGACGGTCGGCGGAACCCTGGCCCAGCCGCTTCTAAACGGCAGCATTGTCGTGAATGATGGAGCGGTCAAGCTCAAATCGCTGGCCGACCCCATTCAAAAAGTGGGGGTTGATATTCAGTTCGAAGGTGATAAAATTAATATAATAACCTTCGACGGCAGCATGGGCAAAGGAACGTACCGCCTGACCGGGTCGGCAGCCATCAGCGGCCTTTCCCTGGCCGATTACCGCCTTCTGCTCGTGCTGGACAAGCTTGATATCAATCACAAATATTACAAAGGCCCGCTGGAAGGAACGCTCACCCTCAATTCCAGCGGCGGGAAGCCGGTCCTGGGCGGCCAGTTGTTGTTCGAGAATACGACGATCAACGTTCCCGTCGTGCCAGAGTTCTCGCCTTCAGGCCTTGACGTAGGGCTGGACTTGGAGATTGTCGCTGCCAAGAAGGTCAGGCTTTACAACTCCTATTTCTATGACCTGCAGGTGGAAGGCCGGGCGAAATTCGCCGGCTCGACGTCTTCGCCCGCCGCCTCGGGACACTTCGACGCCGTGCGGGGGACAGTAAGTTACCTGCACACGCAGTTTAGAGTAGACAGCGCCCGCGCCGATTTCATCCAGTTCAGGTCGCTCCTGCCTGTTATCAAGCTTTCGGCCGAGACCCGGCTGGAGTATACGAGAGTCAAGCTGACGGTCAGCGGGCCGCTCGATGCGATGCAGATCCGCCTGAGCTCCGAACCGGCGATGAGTCAGCAGCAGATATTGTCGCTCCTCACGTTGCGCAACCGTTATGCGGACAGGCAGAGTACAGCGGGCGGCAACCGGGACTCGGGGCTGGGCAGGGAAGAACTGATGAGCCTTCTCGACGCGGGGCTGCATGTAGCTTTTGTGGCCGAAGCCGAGAGCGCGTTCCGCAACTCCTTCGGGCTCGACGATTTCCGCCTTGTGCGCAGCACCCTGACCACCGAGACGACCACAACTACAAGCGGCAAGACCTCAGGAACGGCGTCAGGCTCCGCGAGTACTGCGTCGGCGGTCGCCGACCGGGAAGTATACAACATCGAAATCGGCAAGTATGTCACCGACCGGTTGTATATAAGCTACACACTGGGCATCGACCACAAGGAAACAAGCGCCTTCCTCCGGTATGACCTCAATCGCCGGTTCAGCGTAACCGGGGCGATAGACCAGTATCACCGGCGGCAGTTGGGCGTTGAAGCGCGATTCACTTTTTAAGCGGGGATGATTGAAGTGTTAAGCCAGTATCTGGCGGAACTCCGAAAAATACGCCTGCTCGGTGCCGCCGAAGAACGGCGGCTGTGGGAGGCTTACAAGGAGGCGGGCGATCTCGACAGCCGGCGGCAGCTCATCGAGCATTATCAGCCGCTGGTCTTCAAAGTCGCTCTCCGCTGGAAAGCCGATGACGCGGTTGTTATGGACATCATCCAGGAAGGGACCGTCGGCCTTATCGAGGCGGTGGAAAACTACGACCACAGCCGGGGGGTGGCGTTCAGCCTGTACGCCCTCCACCGGATCCGCGGCCGCATCGTCAACTTCGTCACCCGCGAAGGCAAGGCCAATTGCCTTTATATCGACAGCCCGCTTGAAGAGGAAGGCAGCCTGACCCTGGGGGATGCGCTGGTGGACGGCGCACCTGCGGTCGCTGTCCAGGCTGAGCGCAATTTCCTCGTGGAGCAGGTCCGCGGCGCTCTCGGCCGCCTGCCGGCCAACGAACAACTGGTGCTGTCGGGCATGTACCTGGAAGAGCGCGAGCCCAAGCAGCTTGCCGAAGCTCTCGATATGAGCCTGTCGCATGTCTACAGGCTTCATAAACAAGGGATCCGCAGGGCCCGCGGTCTATTGTCCAGACTTATGCAGGATATGAAGAGTTCATTATAGAGAAAAAAGGCTGAAAGAGGGAGAAAGAGCGACATAAACTCTCTTAATTGCCCAAATTGCTCTGATTTACCC
The DNA here is from genome assembly GCA_032334055.1 of Selenomonadales bacterium 4137-cl. Lineage (NCBI taxonomy): Bacteria > Bacillati > Bacillota > Negativicutes > Acetonemataceae > Anaeroselena > Anaeroselena agilis. Next base: position 4,162,881 of record JAUOZS010000001.1, read on the forward strand.
GCGCAAGAGTGACCAGAATCTGGCCTCTTCCCATGACTATATATTGTGGCTATAATAGGAGTGGTGGAAATGGCGGATTTCAAACGGCATATGTTCCGGCACCTGCGTTCCGCCAAGGTCTGGCTGACGCGGGCGGAAGAGTCATTCGACAATAACAGCAAAATTCGCGGCGAACTCAACCTTATCTTAGCTCAGGCCGAGCTTCAGCACGCGAAGGAGGCAAGCCTCTTCCGGCAAGAGCGGCGTCAGTTCCCGCTCCTGCGCCAGGCTGCGCCTGTAGTTTTCGCCGCCACCATCGTTGCCGCCGGATTTGGGGCATACTGGGGGCTTAGCGAACGCCACACCGCCGTGCCGATTCCACTTGCCGCGCGCGAAGCCAAGACTAAGCCGGTGGTCCAGAAGGCCAGCGACACCTCCGTCCCGCACCGGGCTGAGGAGCAGCGACCGGCGATATCCAAGGCGACAGGCAATACTCCGCCGCAAACCATCCCGCCGGCCTATCGCCCGGAAAGCTTTGGGGCGCAACGTCCTGAAAGCATTGGACGGATGCAGGCGGCAGAAAAGGAGAACCTGCTTTCCCCGGATGAAATGAAAGACGTCATCCGGGCTGCCGGCAGATCGCTGCGCGGCCAGTAAACTTAATAAAGGAGGTTATGCATGAAAGCGAGGAGGCACTTCGGGCACCTGTTACTTTCAGCTGTGATCGCACTAGGGATCGTGCTCGGCTCCGCCGCTCAGAGTCATGCTGCCGACCTTACCGGGAAACGGGTCACCGCCGTAAGCGTCTCCGGCAACAGCAGCGTTTCGGAGGACGCCATCATGGCGGTGGTCAAGCTTAAACCCGGCGACACACTTAGTGCCGACAAGGTCCAGCAGGATTTGCGGGCGATTTACGAGCTTGGCAACTTTTTTGACGTAGTATCCAACTTCACCGAAGTACCGGAAGGCGTAAAGGTGGTCTACACGGTAATGGAAAACCCCGCCCTTAAAGACATTGTCGTCAAGGGCAATTCCAAGGTATCCACCGACAAGATCAAAAGTATGCTTACGGTAAATACAGGCAAGGTGCTCAATACCAAGGCCTTGAACGAAAACGCCCGCATCATCGAGTCCTATTATCACGACCAGGGCTACGTACTGGCGCGGGTGAGCGACGTCGCCATGACCCCCGGGGGAGTGCTGACCATCACCATCAACGAAGGGATGCTCGAAGGGATAACGGTCAAGGGCAACGAAAAGACCAAAACCTACGTCATCACCCGTGAGATGAAGGTCAAGCCCGGCGAAGCTTTCAACGTCAAGGACGCCCGCCGGAGCATGCAGAAGGTGTACAACCTCGGCTTCTTCGAGGATGTCAACATGAAGCTCAATCCCGGCAAACAGCCTAACTCCGTTATTCTCGAAACCAATGTCGTCGAGCAGAAAACCGGCGTTTTCTCCGTCGGCGGCGGCTACAGCCAGGGCGACGGCCTTATCGGCATCATCGAGGTCGGCGACAACAACTTCCGCGGCACCGGCGACAAGGTCAAAGTTCACTGGGAATTCGGCGGCAAAGCCGACTCCGGCCGGAACTACGAGTTCTCCTACACCCGCCCCTGGCTGGACAGCAAACAGACATCGGCGAGCGTCTCTTTGTACAACATGACCAACGAGTACTCCGATTACGGCTACAAAGGCGACGACCGGGCCGTAAGGTCGACCTACGACCGCAAGCGGCGGGGCTGGGACCTCACCCTCGGGCGGCCGCAGGGCGAGTACACCCAGAACTATATCACCTTCAAAAACCGTACCGACGACTATGTGAAATTCGTCTCCGGTCCGGTCGACTACAAGGCTGCGGCTGGCGCAACTAACTATGATGCAGACTATAATAGCCAGTGGCTGAAGGACAACTTCGGCCTGACCCGCAGCATCACGCTGGCGCGCGTGTTCGATTCGCGCGACAACGTCTTCAACCCCAGCGAAGGGACACGCTTCTCACTGTCGGCCGAATTCGCCGGCAAGGCGCTCGGCGGTGATTTCAGCTTCAACAAGTACACTGCGGAAGACCGCAACTATTTCAAGGTCGGCCATTCGCAGGTTGTCGCGGTCCGCCTGACGGCAGGCTACGCCGACGGCCGGATGCCCGACAGCGGCAAGTTCTACGTAGGCGGCTCCGACACTCTCCGCGGCTACAACGACGAGCAGTTCAAAGGCAACAAGATGCTGGCGGCGACGGCCGAGTACCGCTTCCCGATCGTCAAGAAAGTTGAGGGCGTGGTCTTCGGCGACATCGGCAACGCCTGGGACGGCGAAGGCTATAAGCTCAACGATCTCAAATCCAGCGTCGGCGTCGGCGTCCGCGTCACCACTCCCCTCGGGCCTATCCGGCTAGACTACGCCCGGGGCAAGGAAGGCGGCAAGACGCATTTCAGCTTCGGAGGCCAGTTCTAAAGAGGACAAGAGCCAGGTCTAGCACCTGGCTCTTGCTTTAATCCGGCTTATTTCAGGGCTGCAGGCAACTGCCCAGGGGATTCTCCTGTCCAGGGAGGTGGCGGCAATAAAGGCGCGACATTTCTTTGTAATAGCAGCGGCAGCGTCGATAATCGTGGCGGGCTGGAGCGGCATCGCCGCGGCCGCGAACGCCTCCGTGGAGGCGGTAACGGTCAGCGTGCGGGCAGGTGACGCTCCTCCGCCCAGCCGCGTCATCAAACGCATGGAACAAAGCATCGCCACCGTGGGCGACCACGTCCTGGCAGGGCGCAAAGTGGCCGACGTCGAGAGCGGCAAGGCGTCCTACGAGAAGCTGATCAAGGAGATCTTCGACCGCGTGCTCGTCGGCTACTCGGTACAGGAAGTGAACATCACCCCCGGCACGACCGCGCATATCGCCGTACGCATCCTGCCGTGGGGCGACATCGTGCGCAAAGTCGCACTGGAGACCGATCTCGGCGGCATCTCGCCCCAACTGGAGGAACTCTTCCGCAGCGACCTCGGCAACATCGAGGACAAGATCGGCCAGGTACTCATAGGTATGCCGGTGGATTCGGTCGATTGGGCGGGCAGCGTTTCCAAATCGGTCATCCGCGAATACCTTGCCGCCCAGTTGCCGGAGTTCAGGGCCAACATCGAGATAATCGCCGGACAGACGACGACGGTCAGGCTTTCTTTGGCGCCGGCGGGGCCGCTAATCAAGGATGTGCGGGTGACGCTGCGTTCGCGGACCATCCCCAACTTCCTTCTACTCGAAGCGCGCCCGGGTGTCGAAGACGCGGCCAGCCCCCTGCGCGGGCTGCCGGTGGCGTTCGTCGAACGGCACGGCGACTATTTTAAGGACATGCTCATGAGGGTCGCGTCCGCCCAGCCGGTAGTCGGGCGGTACAGCCTCACCCTGACGTCGGCGCTCAGGCCGGGGGTGACCACCGACATGGATTTAAGCGCGGAAACCACCAAATACAATGTGAAGCTCGAGGGCTACCTTGATATGGGGCGCAAGGAGAACGACACCTCGGCCCGCCTGCATGTAGGGCAGTACCTCGGCCGTCAGGACGAGCTCTTTATGGAAGTTACCTTCATCCCGGCTTCGGTAACCTGGGAGTTCGTGCCCGGGTGGGGACACCGCCTGGGACCCGCGACCGAGGCCGGCGTCAAGTACAACCTCAGCAGCAAGCAAGGTCTCTTCTGGCTTAAACAGGACCTTGACGAGCGCTGGTCGCTGCGCCTGGAGCGGACCCCGATAACGGGGGTCAACGAGGCGGGCCTGCGGTATAAACTGCACGAATTCCTGAGCGCCGAATATGTCATCACCAACAATAACCGCTGGCTGCGGCTGGTGGGGAATCTGTAGAATTTTTGTCCTTGAATGCCGCCCTCGTCCCTGCTATAATGAAGGAGTATAAATTCTGCCAAGAAGCGGAAAGAGGGGTAAGAAAGTGCTCAAAATCGAGAAGAAACAGGTTAAGATTATCTCCGTAGCTATCGCAGCGGTGTTTATGCTTAGTGTCGTTGGCATTGCGGTGTCGCAGACCGGCACCACTCAGGCTGCAGCAGCCTCCAACGTTGGCAAGGTAAATTTTGAAGACCTGGTAAGGGCCCATCCCGATTTCGCCAAATTCGCCGAAACCATGAAGGCTGAACAGGAGACGGCTCAGAAGGAATTCGACGCCAAAGCGCCTTCGATGGCCAACGACCAGGAAAGACAAGAATTCCTTATGCAGCTCCAGCAGCGCCTGCAAATGAAGGAGGCCGAACTCCTGAACCCGATTCGCGAAAAAGTCATGGCCACCATCAAAGAAGTGGCCGACACAAGGGGGCTGTCAGTCGTGATGCCGGCCGGCATGGTGATCTACGGCGGCCAGGACATCACCGACGACGTCAAGAAGAAGCTCGGCGGCAAATAACCGATACTTGTTTATTTCCGAGCCGGTCTTACTGTGCTCGGTTCTTTATTCCGAAAGGGAGGTGGTTTTGTGCGGAAGAATATGGCCAAGCTGATTTTTGTCGCCGCGGTTGCCGCCTCTCTGGTTATAGCAGGCTGCGGATCGCAGCAGGCTAAGACCACCCCGCCCCCCAAGTCTACCATCGGTCTGATCGTAATGGAAAAAGCGATCAAGGCCCATCCCAAATACGCGGAAGTCCAGCGCCTCCAGAAGGACTACGCCGCGCTCGCGGCCCGCATCGACGCCGAGAAAGCCCAGGGTCTCGCGGCGCGGGCGACGCTACCTGCGGCAGGAAGCCCTGCCGCCCTCGAACAGGCAGCCGCCAAGGAATTCGATGCCCGCATGGCGGCCAAGGAGGCCGAAGTCAAGACGCGCCTGCAGGCGGCCGCCGACCAGGCCAGCCGCGACGTGGCGGCCGAACTTGACGCCTACGCCCATGAACTCGACCAGCAATACCAGCCGCAGATATTTTCCATTCAGCTCAAACTGAAGACTGTTCAGCTTTCCAAAGAGGAAGCGGCGCCTCTGCAGGCGGAACTGGACAAGCTCCAAAAGGAACGGGCGGCCAAAATCTCCGCCCGCCAGAAGGAACTTCTCGCCAAGACAGACACCGTAATGAAGGGCAAACAAAACGAGGCTGAGCAGGAACTGGCCGCGTACGCCAAGGCCCTTAACGGTGAACTGACCGACAAGCTGGCAGCCCGGAGGGCCGAGATGGCGGCCCGCCTCGACCAGCCCGGCGCGGCCGGCGGTACGGCGGCGGCCGACAAGCTGGCCGCTACCGGCCGCGACATCGCGGCCCTTCAGGCGGCGATAATCAGCGACATCCGCGACAAAGCCGCAAAAGTCGCCAGCCAGTCGGGTCTTGACACGGTGCTCGTCGAAGTACAAGTAAACGTAAGCGCCACCGACATCACCGACGCGGTGATTGCCGAGTTTAAGAAATAAGCGCCCGGTGCATAATAGAACCGGGCAAGTATCGATAACGGGGGGATTCTTATGCGAAATAAAAAATACCTGATCTTTGCGGTCGCGGTGATCGCCGCGGCGGCCCTGCTGCTTGGAGGCTGCTCCGGCGGGACGGGCGCGGTAGGCATCCTCGACGTCAACAAAGTGATGAGTGACAGTCCCAAGGTCAAACAGCTCCAGGAACAGCTCAACACAAAAGCCAAGGAACTCAGCGACACGCTGGAAAAGGATAAAGCCAGCCTCAGCGCGGACGAGTTCCAGAAGAAACAGGAAGCGGCCTACGGTGACTTCCTGAAAATCAAGCAAGACCTTGAGGGCCAGGTCGACGCCAGCATCAAGCAGTCCGTCGATGCGGTGGCCAAGGAGAAGAAGCTGGGAGTAGTGCTGTACAAGAACAGCGTAGCTCAGGGCGGCACCGACATCACCGACGAAGTAATCAAACGGATGCAATAATCGATTAAGCCAAAGGGTTAAAGCCTTTGGCTTAACCTCTAATATTGAGTGGGAGTGTTTCCGTTGGCTAAAAGACTTAGTGAAATCGCCGCCCTGGTAGAGGGGATGGTATTGGGGGGATACGACCCCGAGATCGCCGGCGTCTCCAATATCGAGGATGCCGGGCCCCGGGACATTACCTTCGCCGTACCCCCGCACCTCGACAAGGCGGCCGCGTCGAAGGCGGCCGCGGTCATAGTGCCGGGCGACATTGCAGCGTATCCCAAGCCGGCTATCCGGGTGGCGAACCCTCGGGTAGCCTTTACTAAGGTATTGGAGCTTTTCACCCCGCCTACGGTCGTATCCCGGGGAGTTCACCCCACCGCCGTCGTCGGCAGGGGGGTTCGGCTCGGGAGCAATGTCGCCGTAATGGCCCACGCGGTCGTAGCCGACGACGCCGCCATCGGCGACAACACCGTCCTCTATCCTCACACTTATGTAGGCGAGGCCGCCACGATCGGCGGCGACAGCATCCTTTATCCCGGGGTGACCGTATACGCCGGCTGCCGTCTGGGAGAGCGGACGATCGTCCACAGCGGGGCGGTCATCGGGTCCGACGGCTTCGGGTTCGTCACCATCGAGGGCCGTCACCACAAGGTGCCTCAGGTCGGCAACGTGATAATCGAGGACGACGTCGAGATCGGCGCCAACGTAACCGTTGACCGGGCTACCACCGGCTCCACAGTCGTCAGGCGCGGCACCAAAATAGACAATCTCGTCCACCTGGCGCATAACGTCGTCATCGGTGAAAACTGCTTCCTGGTGGCGTTCACCGGCATCGCCGGCAGCACCAAGGTCGGCAACAACGTTATTTTCGCCGGTCAGAGCGGCGCGGTTGGGCACATCACCATCGGCGACAACTGCATTTTCGCCGGCAAATCCGGCGCCGCAGGCGACGTTCCGCCAAACTCCTTTTACGCCGGCTTTCCCGCCAGGCCCCATAAGGAATGGCTGCGGGCCGAAGCGGCCGCGCGCAGGCTGCCGGACCTGATGAAACAGGTGCAGGCCCTGGAGAAGCGCCTCGCCGCCTTGGAAAAACAAGGAAAATAACTGGCGGACAGATATTACCTTGTGGCAGAGGGCAGGATTGGCGGCCCGGGCGCAGAATAGTCTACTCAATGTTCTTCCCCCACTTCATTCAAACCAAGGAGGACATATGAGGAAGATAGTATTCGGTGTCCTGTGCGCCCTGCTCGTTTCTGTCGCTGCGGCTTCCGCCGCCCCGTCGGTAAACGGCGCCACCGGCCAGATCAACAATCCGTCCGCCGACGTTCTCCAGGAAGGCCAGTTCTCGGCTGGCTACTATCACCTTAAAACCGGCGGGGTCGGCGTAATCAACCTGAGCCTGCTACCCAACCTCGAACTGGGGGTCGCCGGCTTCCGCCACGACGATGTCAGCGCCAACAAAACATACGTCAACGCCAAACTCGGCCTGTTGCCTGAAACCATTCTCACGCCCGGGGTGGCGGTCGGCGTGGAAGACATCGCCGGCGAGCGCTCGCGTTCTTACTACGCCGTAGCCTCCAAAGCCCTGCCGCTCGGTTTCCGCATCCACGCCGGCGTGGGCAACGGTCGCTTCGACGGCACCTTTGCCGCCCTCGAAAAAACCATTAACCCTGTCAGTGTGCTCACCGGCAACAACACCTTCCCCGCCACCACCCTTATTGCCGAGTTCGACGGCCGCCGCATGAACTACGGCGCAAGGGTTTCGATCATCCCGGGACTCAAGGTGGATGCCGGCTGGCGGGATCGGGCGGCCTATTTCGGCATAAGCTTCACCAACTAGAAAACCTGCAACCCAAAAGGCTGCCAGGGGAGTATCCCGCGAACGGCGCGGACAGGCTCCCGGCAGTTTTTCCCTGATGGAGGTCGCCCCGCCATGCAGTATTACCTCGTCAAGTTGATATGTTGGCTGTTACGCCCGTTACCCGCCGGGATGCGCAACCGCATAGGCGACTTCATCGGCGAGTCGCTATGGCCGCTAGTGCCCATGAAGCGGCGCGAAATGGCCGTTGCCAACGTCATGGCCAGCCTGGGGCTGGACGCTCCGTCCGCCCTTGCCGTCGTCAGGCGCAGCGCCGTTCGGTTCGGCCGGATGTTCATGGAACTGCTGACAATCCCCAAACTCACCAGGAATAATATCGACAGCTTCGTAATTCTGCGGGGCCGGGAGTACTTCGACCAGGCGTTCGCCCACGGCAAGGGGGTCATCATCGCCGCGGCCCACAGCGGCAACTGGGAACTTATCGGCCCGGCGCTGGCCCTTTACGGCTATGAGATCGTCGGCGTTGCCCAGCGGCAGACCAACGCCGCCATGGACAGGCTGATAAACGAAATTCGCACATCCACCGGTATGCACATCACCTATAAAAGCGGCGTCCGCGAAATGATCGCCTACCTCAGTGAAGGCAAGGCCATCGGCCTGATAATGGACCAGGACGCCCGAGAGCAGGGGGTTTTTACCGAGTTTTTCGGCCGTATCGCCTCCACGCCTCAGGGACCGGCCGCGCTGAGCCGGATGAAAGGTTCGCTGATCGTGCCCACTTTCATCACCGCCAACGCCGACGGCACCCACACCATCATCTTCCATCCGCCGCTGGCGACCGAAAAGACCGACGACCGTGACCGCGACTTCCTCGTCACCACCCGGAAGCTCAACGCCATCCTCGAAGAGCACATCCGCGCCCATCCTCACGAATGGTTCTGGCTCCACAACCGCTGGAAGACCAAGCCGCCGGCCGAAAAAGCGGGCCAGGACAAATAAACGCCGTACCCGCGCCCGTCCCCGTAAGGGGGCGGGCCTTTTCATCCCCGATGCCAATATATACAAATGCGCGACAATCGTATATACTTATGGACATAAAAGTGATATACGTGCTATAATGGAGGCCGGAAAAGAGGTGGTTACGCATGACTTTCGCCAAGAATATATTACGTGATTCCTTTCAGCGCGACATTCTCATCCTGGTTATCGTAAGTGTTCTGGTGGGGTCGATGCTGGCCAGCGTCGTATCGTTGGGAGCCAACGCCTATTTCTCCAAAACCCTCGCCAGTTTCGTCGGCGACTACGGAGAATTCGACCTCATCATCAATGTGCGGGAGGAAATGAAAACAGACGCCGCCCAGCAGATTGACAAGATAATCAGCGACGTATTCCCTGGGGCGGTGATGAAGGAAGGCCCCACCCTAACCGGCAAGACCAGCTTCTTCATCACCCTGCCAGCCCAGTTCCAGACCAAGCAGGTCTACGAAGACCTCGGCAAGACCTTCGGCAGCATCCCCGGCGGCGCCGGCGTCGGCGTAATGACCGACCCGCGCCTCACCATCCGCGGTGTGCCTGAAGGCGCGAAAAATATGCTAATGGAACGGATCATGCAAATGGACGGCGTGCGGTTCGCGTTCCGCGACGGCGGCTCGATCGGCGTGGTTTTGCTGTCTCTGGACAAAAGCGCCCCGGTCGAAAAGCAGATCAACGCCCTCCTGAAACAGTACCAGGTAATCGAGATTAGCTTCCCGGTCGGCAGCGAGCCGTCCAACCCAATCCGCCTCGGCGAGGCGATCGCCGGTGACATCAGGCAGGACCTCAAGGTTCAGTACGCCCAGAATGTCTCGGTGGACGGCAAGAACGACGATATGACCTACGCCGTCAGCACGATGATGGAGATGCGGAGATTCCTCACCGCCTACGCATCCCAGGTCACCATCACCCCAACAGGCGGCGCCAAGCTCGTAAAAGGCGACACCCTCGTCTTCCAGGGCGCGGCGCCGGCGGCGCCTGCGGCCGGCAGCCCGCCGGACAAGAACAATGTCCTTGTGCAGGTTACCGGCATCAAAGGCGACGGCGTTGCCGAAGGCATCGTCGTCCAGGGTGACGCCAGCGCGCTGGCGAATCCGCAGGGCTACAAGCTGGACAAGAATCTCGTCGGCGCTTCCGTCGCCACGGCCAGCTACAAGAACCCGCGCCAGGAGCTCGGCACCGCGCTCAACGAAACCTCCAAACTGGTCGGCCAGATACCCGACTTCGCCCAGGACGCCCGCAACATGAGCGGCATAGCGATGAACGCCCTCGACAACTACGACAGCGGCATCGCTGCTGTCGAACAGACCATCAGCGGCGTCCAGCAGGCCGGCGCCACCATCCAGGCGGCGACGAGCGGCCTGGCCAATATCGATACCAGCTCGCTCCGCGCCCAGCTCGACTCCTCGTCCAAAGGCCTCGGCGGTCTTATCAATACCCTTAAGGTATTGAAACTGGTACAGCCGGACGCCGGCAGCAGCATCGACAGCCTCGCCGGCACCCAGAGCAGCCTCGCCAGCCTGAGCGGCACCCTCGGCGCTCTTGACAACGTTGCGGCCAACGCCCGTCAGGCGACGGCAGCCATCGACGGCGTTGTCAGCGGCAGCAAGAATACCCTCGCCACGCTGAAAGCGTTCGATGCCGCCAGCGCCAAGACCAACCTGCGCGACATGACCGGCCGGCTCGACAAGGTGCAGGAGATCAACGTGCCGCTGGTCACCGCCCAGCTTCAATATATGGCGGCCAGCGCGCCCAACCTCAAGGACGAGGACATCAGCCACACCCTGGCGATCATCGATAAATTCATCGCCGGCCAGGTGATTCCCGGCGAGCGCATCCAAATCCTCACGACCAGCAGCGTCAGCGCCGACGCCGTGGCGCCCATCGTCGCCCGCCAGGCCGGACACAACAACGCCGCCCTGTACTCGACCGCTCTGGGCATCATCGAGCCTGACGCCCGCGGGCAGCTTTACCAGGTCCTCCATGAGGTCAAAGCCATCCTGGCCGGCATAACCGCCATGGTGGCGACCATTCTCTTCCTGGTATTCGACCATACCGCGGTCATGGCGGTCATCCGCCGCCGTCGCCTGGCCAACCGCGCCAAACCCAGCGGCTGGCGGGCGGTGATGGCGAGATTCGCCGCCCTGAGCGCCGCCGAAAGAGTCTACGGTATGACGTGCGGCGCGGTAATGCTCACCGCCATGTTCATCATCGCCGGCGGCGGCATTCCCTACCTCCCCTGGGTCGGCGTCCCGGTGCTCGGCGCCGCTCTCGGCCTGTTGGTGGCCGGCTACGCCGAGAAAATCAGCCCGGTGGCCGCCGACGAAATCATGGCCGGCGAAGCGCTCGGCCTGTCCTTCGACGAGGTCATGCGCGAGATCGTCATTCCCGCCGCACGGCCGGGACTGTTGCAGAAATTGAACAATCGCAAGGTAAAATTTCGTTAATGAGGTGATACTATGCTCACCATAAATAATCTTCACAAACGGTTCGGCAAAGTTACAGCCGTAGCGGACGTCAGCCTCGACGTGAAGAAAGGCGAGACGGTCGTGCTCATGGGCCCCTCGGGGTGCGGCAAGTCCACTACCATCCGCACCGTAAACCGGCTCGTCGAGCCGGACGGAGGCCGGATCTTCTTCGCCGGCCGCGACATCACCGCCATCGCCCCCGAGGAAATGCGGGCGGTGCGAAAACGCATCGGTTTCGTTTTCCAGCAATTCAACCTCATCAGCCGTCTGACGGCCGAAGAAAACGTAATGCTTGGACTGGTAATGGACGGGATGCCGCGCGAGCTGGCCGGCGAGAAAGCCATGGCCGCGCTCGCCAAGGTCGGCCTTGAAAGCTGTCGCGGCCAAAAACCCGGGGAACTGTCGGGCGGCCAGCAGCAACGGGTGGGCATCGCCCGCGCGCTGGCCTTCGAACCCGAGCTGATGCTCTGGGACGAACCCACTGCCTCGCTCGACCCTATCCTGGTCAGGGAAGTGCTTGTGGTCATGGAGGAACTCGCAAAATACAACGCCAACACCATGGTGGTCGTCACTCACGAACTGCCTTTCGCTCTCCATGTCGCCGACCGGATCGTCCTTATGGACAAAGGCCGGGTAGTCGAAGAAGGCGTGCCCGACAAAGTCTTTGTCACCCCCGCGTCGGAGGTCGGCCAGCGTTATAAAGAGCTCATCGAATACCAGATGAACACCAGCGCCCTTACCCTCGCCGGCAAGCGCGTCGCCTGATTCCTTCCTTTTACCACTTGCAGGAAAACCGAATCTTTTGTAGAATAAGTGATAGCTGTTTATCGGGAGGTTGCCATGTCGTATCAGACCACCCTCGGGAAATCCGTCGCTTATACGGGAATAGGCCTTCACTCGGGCCGGGACGTCACCATCACCCTGCAGCCCGCCCCGGCTGACACCGGCATCGTCTTCGTCCGCACTGATCTCCCGGGAGCGCCGCGGGTAAAGGCAACCGCCGCCAACGTTACGTCCACCCTGCGGGCGACGACGATTGAGGATGGGGCTGCCAAGGTTTTTACCGTGGAGCACCTGCTGGCCGTCTTTTTCGCCATGGGGATCGATAACTGCCTGGTCGAAATCACCGCCGCCGAGCCGCCCGTGGGCGACGGCAGCTCCCTCCCCTTTGTGAGCCTGGTGGAAGAGGCCGGTATCGCCGCTCTGGCGGCGCCGTGCCGCTACACCCCGCTGCCGGCGGCGCAGGTGGTACGCTTCCCCGATAAATTCATCGCCATCCTGCCGTATGACGGCCTTAGGGTCAGCTTCACGTCCGTCAACCCGCACCCCTTGATCGGCATCCAGTACGGCGACTTCGAAATCTCGACCGACACGTTCATCCGCGAAATCGCCCCGGCGAGGACCATTGGCTTCATGCACGAGGTCGAAGCCCTGCAGGCGCAGGGCCTGGCTCTCGGCGGCAGCCTCGAAAACGCGGTGGTATACGACGGCGATAAAATTCTTACCCCGCTGCGCTTTCCCGACGAGCTCGTCAGACATAAGATCCTCGACGTGCTCGGCGACCTGGCGTTGGTCGGAAGGATCCGCGGCCACGTCGTCGCGGTGAAATCCAGCCACGCGCTCAACACCGCGCTGGCGAAGCAAATAGCGGCAAGCGCTCAAAAGTGACGAGGAGGACTGCTACCATGTTGACCGTGCCTCAGATCCAGGCGATCATCCCGCATCGCTACCCGTTCCTGCTGGTCGACCGCATCGTCGAAATCGAGCCCATGAAAAGAGCCGTGGGCATAAAAAATGTTACCGCCAACGAGCAGTTTTTTCAGGGCCATTTCCCTGGCAAGCCCATCATGCCCGGCGTCCTGCTCCTTGAGGCGATGGCCCAGGTGGGCGGCGTGGCGATGCTCCACAGCGACGAATTCTCCGGCAAGCTGGCGGTTTTCGCCGGCATAGACCGGGTTAAGTTTCGCAGGCCGGTGGTGCCGGGCGACCAAGTGCGGATGGTGGCCGAGATTATGAAAATGCGCGGCACCATGGGTAAGATATGGGCCGAGGCTTTTGTCGACGGCGAACTGGTGGCCGAGGGAGAATTTCTCTTTGCCCTTACCTGAAAAGAAAAGCAATAAGGATATAAATGGCATAGTTTATATGTAAGGTTGCCCTAAACAGCCATTTTTGGTTTTTTTGCCAATATACGCGACGATAGGCCCTGCCACCATTCGACTGGTTAGTCGGATTATAAGTAACAGCAGGTTGGCTACGGGCCTCGGCCGCGACAACAGTAAGGAGATGAGCTGATGAAGCCGGAAACTGTCGTAATACCGATTCGTAAAATACACGAAACAGCTGTCATACACCCGGGCGCCCGTATCGGCAAAGAAGTCGAGATCGGACCGTATGCGGTCATCGGCGAAAACGTCCTGATCGGCGACGGCACCAAAGTCGGCGCTCATGTCGTCATAGACGGCTGGACCAGTATCGGTAAGAACTGCATCCTTTATCCCAGCGCTTCCATCGGCACCGATCCCCAAGACCTCAAATTCCGCGGCGAAAAGAGCTACGTTTTCATAGGCGACGAAACCCAGATCCGCGAGTTCGCCACCGTCAACCGCGCGACCGGCGAAGGCGAGGAAACCCGCATCGGTTCGCATTGCCTGCTGCAGGCGTACACCCACGTCGCCCACAACTGCATCCTCGGCAACCATGTCATCATGTCCAACTGCGCGACGCTGGCCGGCCACGTCGTCGTGGAAGACCGGGCGATCATCAGCGGCCTTTCCGGGGTGCACCAGTTCGTCAAGATCGGCCGCAACGCCTTCATCGGCGGCGCCTCCAAGGTAGTCCAGGACGTGCCTCCGTTTGTCATCGTCGACGGCCATCCGGCCAAAGTCTGCGGGCTCAACAGCGTGGGCATCGCTCGCGCCGGCATCAGTGAACTGGCCCGCCGCAACCTCAAAAAAGCCTACAAGATTCTATATCGCTCCAACCTTACCCTGCCGCAGGCGATCGCCGTGATGGAGCAGGAACTCGACTCCTGCGAGGAAGTCGAACACATCCTCCGCTTCCTGCGCAACGCCGAGCGCGGCATCTGCCGCGGCCGCAGGGACGAAGAGGAATAGAGAATCGGCAGGCCGCCGCCAAGATCGGGGCGGCCGCGTAAGGAGTATCGGGATGAAGACAATAGGATTACTGGCCGGCGTCGGCAGACTGCCGGTAGAATTCGCCCGTGCCGCCTCCGGCATGGGCTTTACCGTGATTGCCGTCGGCGTGGTTCCGGGGATCGATCCCGAACTGGCCGCCGCGGCGAGCAAATACTTCGACATCGGCGCCGGCGAACTGGACCGCATCATTGCCACCCTCAAGGCAGAGGGCGCGCAGGAGGTCACCATGCTCGGCAAGGTGACCAAAGAGCTGCTGTTCACCGGAGCGGTCAAACTCGACGACCGGGCCCGGAAGCTTTTCGCCGGCCTCGCCGACAACAGCGACGACACCATTATGCTGGCCTTGGTGCGCGAATTGGCGCACGAAGGGATCGGCGTGCTCGACCAGACCGCCATGATCCGCGCCCTGATGCCGCCGCCAGGCCTTATAACCAGCCGGCCGCCGACCGCGGCCGAGGAGGCCGACATCGAATTTGGCTTCCGCATGGCCAAAGAGATCGGCGCCCTCGACATCGGCCAGACGGTCGTCGTCAAAAATAGGGCGGTGCTCGCGGTCGAGGCCATCGAGGGTACCGACGCCTGTATCCGTCGCGGCGGTCAGTTGGGCCGGGGCGGGGCGGTTGTCGCCAAAGTCGCGAAACCCGGTCAGGACGCCCGCTTCGACGTACCCACGGTAGGCACCGACACCATCCGGGCCATGATCGAAGGGGGCGCAAGCGCCCTGGTGATCGAGGCCGGCCGGACGTTGCTGGTGGACCGCAACAAGGTCGCGGCGCTGGCCGACGAGAACAGCATCACCATTATTGCCCGCTGATTTTTGCCACAGAGGCATAGAGATACTGCGAGAAGAGGGAAACTATCTCCGGGTCTCTATCGTCCTGTGGCTCGTGTTTTAGCGCGGGGAAATCTTGGACAACCGCGCGCATATGGGATAAACTAGTATTAGCCGAGAGGATTCTTATGTACAAGATCTTTATCTCCACAGGCGAGGCGTCAGGCGACCTCAATGGCGCCAGCGTCGCCGCCGCCCTCAGGAATATCCGGCCCGACGTCGCGCTCTTCGGCATGGGCGGCGAAATGATGCGCGCCGCCGGAGTGGAGATTGTCTATGACATCGCCGACCTCGGCGTCATGGGAATTGTCGAGGTCGCCAAAAGCCTGCCCAAATTGTTCAGGCTGCGGGATTTCCTCGCCGACTGGCTGGAGCGCGAACGCCCCGACGTTCTGGTAGTAATCGACTACCCCGGTTTCAACACCCGGCTGGCCAAAATAGCCAGACGGCTCGGCATCCCCGTCATTTCCTACATCAGCCCCTCCGCATGGGCATGGGGCCGCGGGCGGGCGCGGGAAGTCGCGGAAACGGTGACCAAGGTCGCCGCCATTTTCCCCTTCGAGGCCGATGTTTACCGCCAGGCCGGCGCCGACGTCGTCTTCGTCGGCCATCCCCTGCTTGACATCGTTAAGCCCTCACTCCCCAGGGACGAGGCATACCGCCTGTTCGGTGCCGATCCGGCACGACCGGTGGTGCTGCTAATGCCGGGCAGCCGGCGTCAGGAAATCGACATGCTTCTGCCCGCTATGCTGGCGGGAATGGAAGAAGTGGCAAGAAAAGTGCCGGAATGTCAAATATTTTTACCGGTAGCCTCGACAATTTCCCGGGAAATATTGCAAAATATAATTGACGGCTACAATATAGAAGTGCGACTCACCGCCGGCAACACCTACGACCTGATGAACATCGGCACCGTGGCGGTGGCCGCCTCCGGCACCGCCACCCTCGAAGCCGCCATCATGGGCCTGCCCACGGTCATCGTCTATAAGGTCGCGGCCTTAACCTATCTGCTGGGCAAACTGCTCGTCAAGATACCCCATATCGGCCTGCCCAACATCGTCGCCGGCCGACGCATCGTACCCGAGCTCCTGCAGGGCGAGGCCAGCGCCGCCAACATCGCCCGCGAAACGCTGCCCATCGTCGCCGACCCCACGGTCCGAGACCGCATCGTCGCCGATTTGGCCGACGTCAGGCGGAGGCTCGGAGAAACAGGTGCGGTGGGACGGGTGGCGGAAGTCATACTTGAAGTGGCCGCGCACGGCCACGGAGGAGCGGCATGAATCTATACCTGCGCTTGCTGAAATACGTCCGGCCTTACATGGTGAGGGTCGTTGTCGCCGTAGT
Organism: Selenomonadales bacterium 4137-cl; assembly: GCA_032334055.1. Classification (NCBI taxonomy): domain Bacteria; kingdom Bacillati; phylum Bacillota; class Negativicutes; family Acetonemataceae; genus Anaeroselena; species Anaeroselena agilis. The sequence continues at coordinate 4,179,359 of JAUOZS010000001.1, forward strand.
CTGCATCATTCTGGCCGCGGCGGCCAACCTCTACGTGCCCTGGATCATAAAGGACGTCATCGACGACGTTCTGACCGCCAAGGACATGACCATGCTCAACTTCATCGCCGGCGGCATCATCGCGGTGTTCCTGCTGCGCGGGATCTTTTTCTACGGCCAGACCTATCTGATGGCCTTCGTCGGCCAGCGGGTCATTATCGATATCCGCGAAGCCCTCTACCGCCACCTGCAGCGACTGTCGATGTCCTACTTCGAAACCCGCCGCACCGGCGCCATCATGAGCTACATCACCAACGATGTGGCAGCCCTCCAGTCGGCTCTGGTCGAGAGCGTCATCGAAATGTTTACGGAGAGCGTTGTGCTGGTCGGTTCGATCATCGCCATGTTCGTCCTTCACTGGAAGCTGTCCCTGCTGACCTTCATAACCCTGCCGCTCGTCTTCCAGGCCATCAATGTCTTCGGCAAGAAGCTGCGGCTAGCCGGGGCGGTCATGCAGGAACGCGCCGCCGACATAACCTCCGTGCTTCAGGAAACCGTCCTGGCAGTGCGGGTCATCAAGTCGTTTGTGCGTGAAGACTACGAGATCGAACGCTTCGGGCGCGAGAACTACCAGAACTTCCGGGCCCAAATGAAGAGCTCCCAGCTCATGGCCACCCTTACTCCCCTGATCGAATTCCTCGCCGCTATCGGCGTCACGGTCATTATCTGGTACGGCGGCCACGAGGTCATCGGCGGCAACCTGACGACCGGAGCGCTCATGGCTTTCCTTATCTACGTCGTTAACCTTTCCAACCCCATCAAACGCCTCAGCCGCGTGTACGGCAACATCCAGAAGGCGCTGGCCGCGGCCCAGCGGGTCTTCGAAGTCCTTGACACCGAGCCCGACATCAAGGACGAACCCGGCGCCGCCGAGCTGCCAGCCATTAACGGCGAAGTCGCCTTCCACAACGTAAGCTTCGAATACAAGCCCGGGGAACCTGCCCTGGTCGATATATCGCTCACCGCCAGACCCGGCCAGGTCGTGGCCATCGTCGGTCCCAGCGGCGCAGGCAAAACCACCATCGCCAACCTCATCCCCCGCTTCTACGACCCGTCGTCCGGCTACATCGCCATCGACGGCATCGACATCAAGACTATAACTCTCGCCTCCCTTCGCCGCCAGATCGGCATCGTTCCCCAGGAAACCATGCTCTTCAACGGCACGGTGTACGAAAACATCCTCTACGGCGACCTCGACGCCCCGAGGGAGGCGGTCATCGCCGCCGCCAAAGCGGCCAACGCCGACACCTTCATCATGGAAATGCCCCAGGGTTACGAGACGCAGATCGGCGAACGCGGCGCCAAGCTTTCCGGCGGTCAGCGCCAGCGCATCGCCATCGCCCGCGCCATCCTGAAAAACCCCCGCGTCCTCATCCTCGACGAAGCCACCTCCGCGCTCGACACCGAGAGCGAGTCCCTCGTCCAGGAGGCCCTGGACAAGCTGATGGTCGGCCGCACCTCGTTTGTTATCGCCCACCGCCTTTCCACCGTGCAGCGGGCCGATGTCATTATCGTCATGGAAAGGGGCCGGATTGTCGAGCAGGGCTCTCATGCCGCGCTTATTAATACCGGCGGCTTGTACAGCAAGCTTTACCAGGTCCAATTCGATTTGCGGACAGAGGAGCCGCCCAAAGAGGTATAGCTGATGAAGTTCCTATACGACATCCTGACGATCATCCTGGTTGTGGCGGCGATACCGGTATTCATCTTCCGCCTCTTCCGCGAGAAAGGCTTCGGCGAGCGGCTCAGGCAGAGCTTCGGGTTCCTGCCGCACGGGGCCGTGGCGCCGGTCGCCGGTAAAAACTGCCTGTGGCTGCACGCCGCCTCGGTCGGCGAAATAGTCGCCACAAGCCCGATCGTCAAAGAGATACGGCGCCAGATGCCCGAAATGCCTGTACTGGTATCGGTCGTCACGGCCAACGGCTACGAAATGGCCCAACGCATCATCCCCGAAGCGGACAGCATAATATTTTTCCCGCTCGACTTGCCGGGACTCAGCCGGCGGGTGATAAACCGCATCAAACCGACCATGTTCGTGCTCGTTGAGACCGAACTGTGGCCGAACTTTCTCCTTTCCTGCCGGGATCTCTCCATCCCGGTCATGATGGTCAACGGCCGAATCAGCGATAAAAGCGTCGGCAACTACCGTTACCTTTTCACCATCCTCGACCGCATGCTCGACACCGTCCACCGTTTCTGCATGCAGTCCACCATCGACGCCCAGTACATCATCCGTCTGGGCGCAAAGCCGCGTCGGGTCTTCGTCACCGGCAACACGAAGTACGACCAGACGCACACTGAAGTCAGCGCCGCCGAGCGGGAGCGGCTCGCAAGCCTGCTAAAACTGCGGGGGGGCGCCCCGGTCGTCGTCGCCGGCAGCACTCACCGGGGTGAGGAGGAATTTGTCCTCGCCGCTTTCAACAAAGTCAGAGAAAACATTGCCGAAGCCCGCCTGATAATCGCGCCGCGCGACAACCTGCGGGGCGGCGAGGTCGCATCCCTGGCGGAAAAGTACGGCTTGAAGGCCGTGCGCCGCACAGACCTCGACAAAGCGGATGGAAGCCATGACGTCATCGTATTAGATACCATCGGCGAACTCGGCAAGATTTACAGCATCGCCGATGTCGTATTCGTCGGCGGCAGCCTGGTCGCCACCGGCGGCCACAACATCCTCGAGCCCGCCGCCCACGGCAAGCCCATCCTCGTAGGCCCGCACATGTTCAACTTCAAAGATAGCTACGCCCTCTTCAGCGGGCAGGGCGCCTGCGACACCGTCTACGACAGCGCCGACCTCGGCGACAAGTTCGTCTGCCTGCTCAGCGACGCCCACGTCCGGGCGGCGATGGGCGAAAAGGCGCTGGCCATCATCCGGGAAAACCAGGGAGCTGCCGTCCGCAGCGTTCAGCATATCAGCGAAGTACTGGCGACACTTTCCCAACGATCGTGAGGGAAAAAGCATGATCCGTCATGAGCCTGTTCAAGTATATCTATACCAGCTGGTGCATGGCAAGAAGCGGGGGCCGGTGGCCGCCGTTCTTCTCGGCGTGCTCCGGTTCATGTCGGTCGTCTACGGCCTGGGCGTCGACATCAAGCTCGGCCTCTACAAGGCCGGAATCCTCAAGCAGCATAAACTGGCCTGCCGGGTCATCAGCCTGGGCAACATCACCGTCGGCGGCACCGGCAAAACCCCCACCGCCCAGCGCCTGGCGGCCATCATCCGCGACCTTGGTTACCGGGTCGTCATCCTCAACCGCGGCTACCGGGCCAAGTGGCGGGGCCAGGTGGGCCTCGTATCCGACGGCCGGCGCATCTACATGTCGGTCAGCGAGGCCGGCGACGAAGCGTACCTGCTGGCGAAGAACCTGCCAGGCGTGGCGGTCGTCATCGGTAAAAACCGCAACGTCACCGGCGATTACGCCGTCGCCAACCTGAAAGCGGACTTCATCATCCTCGACGACGGCTACCAGCACTGGCAGCTGGCCCGCGACCTCGACATCGTTCTCATCGACAGCATCAATGTCTTCGGCAATAACTTCCTCCTGCCTCGCGGAACGCTCCGCGAGCCCCTGACCCACCTCAATCGCGCCGACATCTTCCTCATTACCCGCGTCAACCAGGGCACCGACAACGCCCGCGACATAATCCGTGAAACCCTCGTCCGCTACAACGACCAGGCGCTCGTTGTCGAGAGCGTCCACAGCCCGAATTGCTTCATCGAAATCGAAGACTGGTATAAAGGCATCAGGCCGGAGACGGTCGCGCTCGAAGCCATCCGCGGCAAACGCGTGCTGGCGTTCTCCGCCCTCGGCAACCCGACCTCCTTCGAGCAGTCGATCAGCAGCATCGGGGCCCAAATCGTCGATGCCGTGCGGTATCCCGATCATCACGACTATACCATGGCGGAAATGCAGCAGGTCATGCAGCGGGCGGTCGACAAGGGCGTTTTTGCTCTCGTGACCACCGAAAAGGACGCGGTCAAGATCCCGTCCGAGTTCATCCACTCCGACCGGCCCCTGCCGCTATACGTGCTGGGCATCGAAGTGCGATTCGTCGACAACGGCTACCAGGGACTGATGAACCTCATCAAATCCGTGGCCGAGCGGGGAGGCAAACAATGAGAATAATCTGCGTCATCCCGGCCCGCTACTCCTCCACCCGCCTGCCGGGCAAGCCGCTGGCCGTCATCGCCGGCAAACCGATGATCCGGCATGTCTACGAACGGGCCAGCCAAGCCAAGCTGCCCTGCCGGGTGTTGGTCGCCACCGATCACGAGCAGGTCTTCGCCGCCGTCAAAGCCTTCGGCGGGGAAGTCATGATGACCTCGCCCCATCACCCCACCGGCACTGACCGGCTGGCCGAAGTGGCCGCCCGCCACGAAGACGCCGACGTAATCATCAACGTCCAGGGGGACGAGCCGCTCATCGAACCGGCGGTAATCGACCAACTGGCCGAGGAATTCCACCGGTCCCCCGGACTGGCGATGGCTACCCTGGCAGCGCCGCTGGCCGAGGACGAGCACCAAGCCCCGAGCGTTGTTAAAGTAGTCACGGACCTGGAGGGTTACGCCCTGTATTTCTCCCGTTCCCTCATCCCTTATCCCCGCAATCCGGCCAACGGGCCGGCATACCAAAAACACATCGGCATCTACGCCTACCGGCGCGACTTTCTGCTCAAATTCGCCGCGCTGGCGCCCACGCCGCTCGAACAAGCCGAATCGCTTGAACAGCTCCGGGCGCTCGAGCACGGCTACCGTATCAAAGTGCTCGCCGCAAACTTCACCTCCGTGGGCGTCGATACGCCGGAGGACTTGGAAAAAGTAAACGCCATAATCGCTGCACAAGGAGGCTCAGTCAGATGAAAACAGTGCAAGTCGGCTCCATCGCCATCGGCGGCCAAAACCCTCTCGCCCTCATCGCCGGGCCGTGCGTTCTTGAGAATCCCGACCGGGCCCGCATGATCGGCCGCGAGGTCAAGGCCATCGCCGATCGTCTCGGCATTCCCTATATATTCAAAGCATCGTACGACAAAGCAAACCGGTCGGCTTACAATTCCTTCCGCGGCCCCGGGCTGACGGAGGGGCTGGCTGTGCTGGCCGACATCAAAGCCGACCTGAAGGTGCCGGTATTAAGCGATATCCATTGCACCACCCAGGTCGGGCCGGCCGCTGCCGTGCTCGACATCCTGCAGATACCCGCCTTCCTCTGTCGCCAGACCGACCTCGTCCACGCCGCGGCCGCCACCGGCAAGGTCGTCAACGTGAAAAAAGGCCAATTTCTGGCCCCCGGCGACATGAAAAACGTCGTCCAGAAGATCCTCGAAGCAGGCAACGAAAACATCCTTCTAGCCGAGCGGGGCGCGACCTTCGGCTACAACAACCTTGTCGTCGATATGCGCTCGCTGCCCATAATGCGCTCGTTCGGTTACCCGGTGGTATTCGACGCCACCCACAGCGTCCAGCTTCCCGGCGGGGCCGGCGCCACGTCCAGCGGCCAGCGGGAATACGTAGCCTACCTGGCAAGGGCGGCGGTAGCCGCCGGCGTCGACGCGCTTTTCATGGAAGTGCACGACAATCCGGCGGAAGCCTTGTCGGACGGACCGAACATGCTTTATATCGAACAACTCGCACCGCTCCTCGAAGACCTGCTGGCCATCGACGCGGTCGTGCGCAAACATAAATAAGGAGGGACAGGCCGATGATCATCGAGCAGGCAAAAGAAGTGCTGGCAGTCGAGGCGGCGGCCATCCAGGCTCTCATTCCCCGCATCGACGGCCAGTTCACGGCGGCGGTCAAACTCATCCTCGCTTGCAACGGCCGGGTAATCGTCACCGGTATGGGCAAATCGGGCATCGTCGGCAGAAAAATTGCCGCCACCCTTGCCAGTACCGGCACACCGGCCTTTTTTCTGCACCCGGCCGAAGCCATCCACGGCGACCTCGGCATGGTCACGGGCGAAGACGTCGTCCTCGCCTTGTCCCACAGCGGTGAAACGGCCGAAGTGCTCAGCATCCTGCCCATCATCCGCCGCATCGGCGCAAAGGTCATCGCCATGAGCGGCCGGGAAAAATCGACCCTCGTCAGCAACGCCGACGGCTTCCTCGACGTAGCGGTCGAAAGGGAGGCCTGCCCGCTCGGTCTCGCGCCTACCGCAAGCACCACCGCGTCCCTCGCGATGGGCGACGCCCTGGCGGTGGCGCTGCTCAGTGCCCGCAGCTTCACCCCCGAAGACTTCGCCCTCTTCCATCCGGGCGGCTCGCTCGGGCGGCGTTTGCTTCTCACCGTCGAACAGGTGATGCACAGCGGCGACGACAACCCGGTTACACCGCTCGGCAGCACCGTCAAAGAAGCGCTGTTCGTCATCACCGCCAAAGGTCTCGGCGTCACCTCGATCATCGATGGCGATGGCCGCCTACAGGGAATAATCACCGACGGCGACATCCGCCGCAGTCTCGAAAAGGGCTTGGACTTTCTCAACAAGCGGGTGGAGGAAATCATGACCCGCACCCCCAAAACCATCACCGCCGACAGGCTGGCCGCCCAGGCCCTCCACATGATGGAGAAGAACAAGCCGCGCCCCATCACGGTGCTGCCTGTCGTCGACAGGGAACAGCGGGCAATTGGTATGATTCACCTTACTGACTTATTGCGTCAAGGAGTGGTATAATGGATACTGAGGTCCGCGCCCGCCGGGTCAAACTGCTGGTTTTCGACGTAGACGGGGTGCTGACTTCGGGCCAGCTGCTCTTCGGTCCCGACGGCGAAGCCATGAAGGTTTTTCACGCCCAGGACGGCCTCGGTCTAAACGCCGCCCACCGGGCCGGCCTCAAGACCGCCCTGATTACCGGCCGGGAAAGCGAAATGGTGCGCCGGCGGGGGGCAGAGCTGTCGATAACCGATATCTGCCAGGGGGCGCAGGACAAAATCGCCCACCTCGAACGGCTGCTGGCCAAGCACAACCTGACGTACGACGAAGTCGCCTACACCGGCGACGACCTCAACGACCTCGCCGTAATGGAGCAGGCCGGGCTGGCCTGCGCGGTCGCCAACGCCGCGCCGGAAGTCAAGGCCGCCGCTCACTACGTTACCGGCCGCTCCGGTGGCGCCGGTGCGGTGCGGGAAATCGTCGAACTGATCCTCAAAGCCCAGGGCAAATGGCCTGCGGTCGTGGAAAGCTTCCGCCGCCCCGGCGGGGACAGGCCCTGCCAGTGATGCCGGCTGCCCAGAGCCCTAGCGGGGCCTGAGCGAACTGTTCGCCGACAACGCGCGAGGCTTATCAGCGTTCCGGGAGGAAAAAAGTGACGAATACCTGGCAGTATTACCTGCTTAAAACAATCAGCCGCATAATCTGCCTGTTGCCTTACCCCTGGCTGCTGGCGTTCGGCCGCCTGCTGGGCCGCGCATATTACCGCGTCGCCGCGCGCCAGCGCGAACGGGCCATCGCCCAGATAACCGCGGGGCTGGGGCTTTCCCGCCCCGAAGCCGAGCGGACCATCCGCAGCCTGTTCGTCAAGCTCGGCCAGACCTTTCTGGAAGTGATGTACCTGCCGGCGCTAAGCCCGGCGAAAGTCGGCCGTTATATCACGATCGAAAACCGTCACTATCTTGACGAAGCCCTCTCCCGGGGCAAGGGCGTAGCTGTGTTGTCCGCCCACCTGGGCAACTGGGAGTGGCTTGGCGCCGGGCTGTCCATGAACGGCTTCCCGGTGGCCAGCATCGTCAAAAGCCAGCCCAACGACCAGCACAACCGCATTATCAATGAATACCGCCAGCATGCCGGCATCGAAATGTTCACCCGCGGCACCACCGAACTGGTCGCAGCCGCCAAGGCGCTTAAAAACGGCCGGGTGCTCGGCTTCTTTTCCGATCAGGATGCCGGAAAAAACGGCGTTTTCGTCGAATTTCTCGGCAAAATGGCCTCCACTCCTGTCGGGCTGGCCGTCTTCGCCAGGCGACTGGCGGTGCCTGTCGTGCCGGCATTCATCGTTCGCCGCCCAGAAGGCGGCCACCGCATCATCGTCAGCCCGCCCCTCGAATTCACCGCCACCGGAGACGACGCAGCCGACGACTACACCTTCACCGTAAAGGCCACCAGGATCATCGAAGACACCATCAGACGCTATCCCGACGAATGGTTGTGGTTTCAGAAACGCTGGAATACGAAATGGGCAGGTGAACAGGCTTGAAGCTGAGCAAATCAACATACCGGGCGCTAGCCTGCACCCTGTTGATCATAGCCGGAGGGCTCTATTATTTTAACAGGGAAGAGCTTCCGCCGCCGCCTACCCAGGAGGCGAAACCCGCCGAAGTTTCGGCCGCCGTCACTTTTTCCGGCAGCTCGATCGTCGAGCAGCAGGATGGCAAGAAACAGTGGGAGGTAACCGCAGAGTCGGTGCAGATGAATCCGGACACCAACAAGGCCCGGCTGGTCAATTTCAAAGCGATCCTCTACCGTGCGGATGGCAGCAAGCTCGACCTGGTCGGCCGCCAGGCGGAAATCGACACCAAGACCAGAGATATCGACATGGCCGGCGACATCAAGGCCGTGTCCAGCAGCGACGGAGCGGTATTCACCTCCGCCACCGCCCGCTGGGCCGCCAAGGAACGCAAGTTTTACGGCGGCGGCGGCATCACCCTTACCAGATATGACACTATCGTTACCGGCGACCGCATCGAAGGCGACGAGCAGCTCGAAAGAGTAAAAGTAATGGGCAACGCCCGCGTGCTAAAAGGAGGGACTCCCCAATGAGCCGTAAGTTAGCGACAGCTCTGCTTGCAGCGCTGCTATTGGTAATGATCGCCGCCGCCACGGCCGTTTCCGCCCCGGCGGACAAGCCTGTCGAACTCACCGCCGACACCATCGAATACGACGCCAAGACCGGCGTCATGACCGCCCAGGGCGCGGTCAAGCTCGTGCGCGACAAAGCGGTGCTCACCGGCGCCAATGCCCGGTACAACACCAAGAGCAAGGAAGCGTACGTTTCGGGCAGCGTGAAAGTGGTGCGCGAAGACACCACACTGACCGCCAACGAAGTACGCTCTTACAACGACAACTATCTCGTGGCCACCGGCAGCGCCCTGCTCACAAAAGGGGAAAACTCGCTGGCCGGCCCGAAAATCGAGCACTGGGTCGACCGCCAGTACTCGCTGGTGCCCAACAACGCCCGCCTGACCATGCCCGACGGCTGGATGACCGCAAACCGTGTCGAGGCGTTCCACACCGAAGACCGGGCGGTAGCCGACGGCGACGTCCATATCGTCAGCGACAAGCGCAGCCTGGACGCCACCTCCGACAAAGCGGTCTACTACGGCTCCAAGACCGAGCAGGGCAAGGTGGTAATGAGCGGCAACGCCCGGGCCGTCCAGGAAGGCAATGTCCTGACAGGCAAAACGCTTACCATCTATCTCGACGACAAAGCCATGGACGCCCAGGGTCGCCCCAAGCTCGTCGTCAAACCCCAGTAAGCGGGGCCCGGCAGCGCGATGTACAATTTATTCACGAAATACATCGAAACGGAAGACCTTGTCAAAACGTACAAAGGACGCAACGTCGTCGACGGCGTCAGCCTGAGGGTCGACCAGGGGCGGGTCGTCGGTCTTCTTGGCCCGAACGGCGCCGGCAAGACCACCACCTTCTACATGATTGTCGGCCTGGAGCGCCCCAACGGGGGACGGATCTTCATTAACGGCGAAGACGTCACCAGCCTGCCCATGTACCGCCGCTCGCTGTTCGGGGTGGGCTACCTGCCGCAGGAACCGTCGGTATTCCGTAAACTGACCGTCGAGGACAACCTCCTCGCCATCCTGGAGCTAAAGGAAGATCTAAGCGCTGCCGAGCGGCGGGAAAAGATGGAATCGCTGCTGGAGGAGCTGGGGGTCGTAAACGTGCGCGCCCGTCTGGGCTCGCAGCTTTCCGGCGGCGAGCGGCGGCGGGTGGAGATCGCCCGGGCGCTGGCCACCGATCCGGCTTTCATTCTGCTGGACGAACCATTCGCCGGCGTCGACCCGATCGCCGTCGCCGATATCCAGGAAATCATCGGCTTCCTACGGGACCGCGGCATCGGGGTGCTCATAACCGACCACAACGTTCGCGAAACGCTCAGCATCGTCGACTACGCCTACATCCTCAACGAGGGACAGATCCTCATCTGCGGCGACAGCGCCACCATCGCCGCCAGCGAAATCGCCCGGAAGTTCTATTTGGGCGACAAATTCAGCCTATAACAACGCCGTTGAAAAACTTCGCCTAACTTTGCCTGCTAGGAGCGTCACATGCGCATACTCGACAAGTATATCCTCAAAGAGCTGCTGGGGCCGTTCCTCTTCGGCATCTGCGCGTTCTCCAGCGTGTTTATCGGCACCAGCACCCTCTTCAGGATCGCCCAATATATAACCAAATACGGCGCCGGGTTCAGCCCGGTCATCAGGCTGTTCATCTACAGCCTGCCCAGCATCATCGTGCTTACCTTCCCGATGTCGATGCTGCTGGCCTCGTTATTGTCCTTCGGGCGGCTGTCAGGCTCCAGCGAGATAACGGCCATGAGGTCCGGCGGTCTGAGCTTCTACCGTCTGGCGACGCCGGTATTCATCGTCGCCTTCTTCGTCAGCCTCTTCTCGGTCGGGTTCAGCGAAATGGTAGTGCCGGCCGCCAACGCTGGCTACAACCATATCGTGCGCTACGAGATCGAAAAGAATACCCGGCCCCGTTCCCAGGAACACATCGTCATCAAAGACGTCAAAGGGGGCACCATCGAGCGCCTCACCTACGCTCGCAAGTTCGAGGAAGACAAAAGCACCATGTACGCCGTTACCGTGCAGGACTTCGAAAACGACCGTCTGGTACGGGTCGAGAACGCCGAAAAAGCCGTCTGGGAGAAAAACCAGTGGATCATGTACAACGGCATTATCCACGACCTCACCCCGGAAGGGAAGCTGGAACGGTCGATGCACTTCGTCAGGCAGCTCATGCCGGTGGAAAAAAATCCCGCAGCCATCGGCCGTGAGCAAAAAAAGCCTGAGGAAATGTCGATCAGGGAGCTTAAGATCCACATCAACGCCCTCAAGCGGGAATACGTCAAGACAAGCTACTATGAAACGGAGCTTCACCAGCGGCTGGCGATCCCCATGGCCTCGTTCGTCTTCGCCCTCATCGGCACGCCCCTCGGCCTTCAGCCCCACCGCTCCAGCTCCTCCATCGGCCTGGGCCTGAGCATCATCATCATCTTCATCTACTACACCATCATGACGATAACGACCGCGCTCGGACAGGGAGGGGCCATCCCGCCGGTCCTGGGCGCCTGGTTTCCGAATATAATCGGCATCATCGTCGGTCTGTACCTGGTGCGCAAAGCCTCGCAATAAACGGCACAATCCGAGTATCCGGGAGAGGAGGTTCGTCCGTGTTCGGTCTCACCCTCATCGCCGTCCTCGCCATCATGGGCGGAATTATCGCCTATATCGGCGACTGGCTCGGCAGCAAAGTGGGCAAACGCAAACTCACCGTATTCGGCCTGAGGCCCAAGCATACCTCGATCCTATTCACAATCGTCACCGGCATCGTCATCGCCGGCGTGACGCTCGGCGTGCTGAGCGTCGCCTCCCGCGACGTGCGAACCGCCCTGTTCGGCATGGAGGCGCTGAAGGCCGAGCTTACCGGCCTCTCCCGCGAAGTCGCCGCGAAAAGCGTCGAGCTTGACGCCAGCCGCTCCGCCCTGGAAGCCAAGAACAAGGAGTACTCGGTCCTGACCGTCAAGATCAACGAAACAATGGACAGGCTTGCCAGCGTCACCGAACAACTGGCCACCGTCAATGCCGAGCGTGACCGCACGGCGGCGGCCCTTGATCTGGCCAAGGGCGATCTGACCAAGGCCCAACAGGAGATTGACGCCCTGCAGGCGACAAAATCCGAACTCGACGCCCGCGTCGCGTCGCTCAACGAGGCCAAGACCGCTCTACAGAGCGATGTCGACAGGCTTAACGAGCTGACCGCCAACCTCCGCCAGGGCATCCAGACCGTCCGGGAAGGCGTGGTCGTATTCCGCGCCAGCGAGGTGCTGACGACGGCCGTCACCAAAGGCGGTCAGCCGCTCAAGGACACCGAAGAGATCCTCGGGGGCATCATCAACGCCACCAACCGGGCCGTGCTCAACCGGCTGGGCGTGCAGGACAAGAACATCGAAGTGCTGTGGATCGCCAAGGCCGACTTCGACCAGGCCGCGAAGATCATCGCTTCGACACAGGAAGAAGTCATCGTCCGCATCCTTGCCATGGGCAACACTATTTACGGCGAACCGGTCATCGGCCGCATCGAGCTGTTCCCCAACCGGCTTATCTACTCGGCGGGCCAGACGATTTACTCCGAGACCGCTGACGCCGGCGACAGCGCCAAGCAGGCCGAGGATGTAGTGCTCCTCTTCCTGCAGAAGGTAAATGCCCAGGCGATCGCCAAAGGCATTCTGCCCGATCCGTTGCAGGGGACGGTGGGAGTCATCAGCGGCTCGCAGCTGTTCGAAACCGTTAACAAGGTCAAACGGATCGGCGGCCGCGTGGTGCTGACAGCTACGACCAAAGGGGACATCCATACCTCCGGGCCGTTGCAGATTGAGATCAACGTGCGGGCCGCATCTGATTAACATAATATACCTGACAAGAATCCTGCCTTTCAGGCAGGATTCTTTTTATTAATCGCGAATTCTTACAACAGCCGAATTAATTATGTTAACAATATAATTTTTTTGGCCAGATGTGACTGAGTAGTCAGTGCCTGGAAATCCAGTAATACCAACAATTACACCGATGACGCAGGCAGGATAACGAAAAGAAACATCGAATTATGTAAACTAAAGGCTGCCGAAAGCGGCAGCGGCTCGCTCACGCGGACGCGGCGGGGAAGAGTTATGAGGAAACACGGTCACTCATGACGATCCTCCTTGCCAAATGCGCCGAGCCGGCCGGTGGAACGCCACCCGCGCAAAATCATCACCACAAGGAGGATTTCAAAGTGCAGAAGAGACTTCTCAAAGTGGCTATCGCTACCGCTCTCACCGTGGCTTTCGCCGCTCCCGCATTCGCCAATCCTTTCTCCGACGTTCCCGCCAAACACTGGGCATATGCCGCAGTGAACAAGCTCGCCCAGGCCGGCGTTGTTGACGGCTACGGCGACGGCACCTTCCGCGGCGACAAGACCATCACCCGTTACGAAATGGCTCAGATCGTGGCCAAGGCGATGAACAAAGACCTCAACTCCGACCAAAAAGCCATCGTCGACAAGCTGGCCAAGGAATACGCCGTTGAGCTCAACAACCTCGGCGTAAAAGTCGAAGGCATGCAGAACCAGATCGACAACATGGTCAAATTCTCCGGTGACGCCCGTGTACGTTACTACAACGCCGACAACGTCGACAACTCCACCGACAAAGACTCGACCGAATACCGTGTCCGCCTCGGCGCCACCGCCAAGGTCAACGACACCACCAGCCTCTACGCCCGCATCACCAGCGGCTCGGCCTCCATTGGCGCCCAGAACGCCGACGCTTCGATCGACAACGCTTACGCCACCACCAAAATCCTCGGCCTGAGCACCAAGATCGGCCGTCAGGACTACAGCCTCGGCCAGGGCATGCTGGCCGGCGCCGGCTCGGTCGCCATCATCAACGGCGTGAGCGTCAGCGAAGGCAACTTCATGGCCGTCGGCGGCAAGGAAACCAACGGCACCTCGATGGTCAACACCTACGGCGCCCAGTACAACTTCAAGTTCGCCACCGCTCCCATCAGCCTCGCTTACCTGAACCAGGACAAGAAGGACTTCTACGCCGCAGGCACCAGCTTCAACCTCTTCCCCGGCTTCAAGGTAGCCGGCGAGTACGCCAAGAACGAAACCGACAACGCCAAAGCCTACCAGGTAAAAGCCTCCCTCGGCAAAACCGGCCTGAGCGTTGCCTACAAGGATGTTGAAAGAGGCGCCGTGCCCTTCGATTCGGCCCTTAACCTCAAATCGTCCGGCGGCATCCTGGGCGACTTCCGCAGCGTCGCTGAAGCAACCGGCAAGGCCAAAGGCATGGAGTACGAGTACAACGCCGACCTGGCCAAGAACACCAATCTCAACCTACTCTACCAGGACATCAAGGACGCCGGCAAGAACGTCCGCGCCACCGTCAACGTCAAATTCTAACTGAATCGGTCCTGACTAGTCTGAAACCGCAGGGGTTAACCCCTGCGGTTTCTTTTTCTATTATTTTCAAAGACGGTGTTCGGCAGGAATAAACTTACTGGAGGAGAAATAAAATACAAGCATAGGAGGTTGTACCATGACCGATGCCGTCATCGCCGTCGACCCCGGCCGCGACAAGTGCGGCGTAGCAGTAGTAGGCCGGCGGGCCGGCGTGATGGATAAAAGCGTCGTCCCGGCGGACCGGATGACCGCGGTCGTCGCCGAACTGGCCGCGAGGCACGGAATCGCCACCGTCATCCTCGGCGACCGCACCGGCAGCAAGGCCGCCATGGCCGCGCTCACCGCGCTTCGCCCCGGCGGCCGCGAACTGACGGTCAGGCTGGTCGACGAGCACCGCTCCACCGACGAGGCGCGCGCCCGCTACTGGCGGGACAATCCGCCGCGGGGCCTGGCCAGGCTGGTGCCGGTCACCTTAAGAGTGCCGCCGGTGCCGGTGGACGATTATGTCGCCGTCATCATCGCCGAAAGGTACTTCCGCAAGTGATTTTTGACAATTCGGCCAAATAATTTTCTCAATTTCCGTAAACCAGGCAGGAATATCGTGCTTGATATAGAATATCATGCATAGCTAGCCAACGATTGGCACAAACTATGGGCCAATCATCCATATGGTCCTCTCGCCGAAGAGAGCCGACGGGGAAGAAAGGAGGTGCACCTTAGGTTCCCGGGAGCGGTTTTTGAAGTAGGCGTAGGATATGAGCTCTCTGACAAGGGAATATTGAGGCAACAAGGATACTCAACGTTTCCCTTCCTTAGGGCTCATCAAAACACAAAAAAACCTAAGGAGGAAAACACATGAAGAAAACTCTCGTTACTCTTCTCGCGCTCGTTTTTGTGCTCGGCATCGCCGGCACCGCGATGGCCGCTCCGGCCAACCCCTTCGTTGATGTTCCTGCCAAGCACTGGGCTTACGGCGCAGTTGCTAAATTGGCGAAAGCCGGCGTAGTTGACGGCTATGGCGACGGCACCTTCCGCGGCGACCGCACCATGACCCGCTACGAAATGGCTCAGGTAGTTGCCAAGGCTATGGCTAAGTCCGAGAAGGCCGATGCTGAAACCAAGGCCCTCATCGACAAACTGGCTGTCGAGTTCGCCGCCGAACTGAACAACCTCGGCGTCCGCGTTGCGAAACTCGAGAAAAACGCCTCCAACATCAAACTCAGCGGCGACGTTCGCCTGCGTTACATCCATCAGGACAAAGGCACCGCCAACCCGGCCTTCGCTCAGCGTTTCCGCCTGAACGCTCAGGCTGACATCAACGACACCACCAGCTTCTACGCTCGCTGGGTCGTTCTCAACCACAACGCCATGGGTACCTACGGTCAGACTTACACCATTCCCGACTATACGACGCAAACTTCTACTCTGACCACCACTGCTACCAACGTTCTCACTGACGCCAACGTTACCGTCAAGAGCTTCCTGCCGAACATCTCCGCGAAAGCTGGCCGTTACAGCCTGAACATCGGCGAGACCCTCGGCTACGCTGGCACCACCGGCGGCTTTGACGGCGTCGAGTTCAGCTGGAAGGAAGGCAAAGCCGCTGTCCAACTCGGCTACGCTGACCCCGGCGCGACCTTCGCATACGCCAATTCCGACTTCGGTAGCAACCCGGCCTATAACCCCTACAACAACATTATGTACACCCAACTGGGGTACAAATTCGACGACAAAGTTAAGATGAGCGCTTGGTACATGAAGAACCAGGATCAGGGCGACGCCGCCAAGAAACTTATGAAAGTTTGGGGCGTTGGCGCCACCTGGAATCTGAACAAAGACTGGACCTTCGTAGCCGACTACTGGAAAAATAGCGCCGAGACTGTCAAGACCATCGCAGGCAAATCTCCCGTTGGCAACGTTTACCGTCTGCAATACGGCCAGATGAAACCGGCTGTTCCCGGCAGCTGGCAGGCCCATGTTGAGTACACCAAGATGGAAGCCGGCTCCAACGACAGCGCTTTCACCGGTTTCTACACCGTCGTAACCAACGTCAAGTCCTGGGATGTTCAGTACGCCTACACCATGGCCAAAAACGTCACCATGGAAGCTATCTACCAGTTCAACATGAAGAATGCTGCGACCGGCAATGACTACTATGCTGGCAACGGTTCCAACCGTACCCGCATCCAGTTCAACTTCATGTTCTAAGAACCCCGATAGACCGTGCCGCAAGGCACGGTCTATTTTTTTTGTCTCCCCAGAGATTTCTCGACATTATTTTACCTTCTCGGCAGGAACGTCCCAGCGGACGGCGAATAAATATATAACAAAATCAGGAAGGTGTGTGACAAAAATGAAAAAACGTATTATCATCGGCCTGTTGGTATTCTGCCTTGCGTCCGTCGCCGCCGTTCCCGCCACCCAGGCCTTCAACTTCGGCGACATCCTCAAAGTCGGCGGCGTCGCCATCCTGGTTGACCGGTTCGCCGGACCGCTCAATAACTTCATCAACTCTCTCACCGCCAAGCATAACGCCGGCAGCGACTACGCCACCAAGGTCGTGCCCATCATCACCCTCGGCAGCGGCGGCTACGTCGGGGCCGCGCAGATAACAGGGCCGCAGGACCTTGTCGACAAAACCAAGGCCGCCCTCCAGGTTGAGGCGGATTTCAACAGCCAGCTTCGCGTAAAGGCCCTTATCCCCATTGACAGCAAGAACCCGGTAAATTTTTCGCGGGTGCAGGGGGTCGGCGTGTCGGCGATGATCGACGTCCGCATCTAAAAAATCCGTATCCTGTCGCGGTGCGGCAGGATATTTCTTTTTCCGCCACGAAATATTGTGGCAATACGAGTGAGGAGGAAGACTGATGCGCAAGATATTGATCTGCACCCTTATCGCGATCCTGGCCTTTTCCGGCCTTGCCGCCGCCCAAAGCAACGCCGAGATGACGGTCCTCGACAAGGCGGCGGCGGTGGAGAAGCTCCTCTACGGGACGGAGCAGACGGGATCGCTGGTCGAGCGGGCCGCCAAGATCGAGAGAGATATGTATGGCCGGGAGACTAACGACCCCCTGATCACCAAGGTGGACCGCGTCTACGGATATTTGAAGGAGAACTCGGCGGGTATGCCGTCATTTACCATCAAGCTAAACGCCGTGGAATGGATGCTGTCCCACGATATCGGCTCCCAGCCGGTCAAAGTCCGGCTTGAGAATCTGGAACGGGTCATGTTCGGCAGTGTAGCCCAGGGCTCGTTCGACGGCAGGCTGACAAAGCTGGTTCAGCTGGCGTTTCCCGCCGGACAGGTTGAGGTCGAAAGCGCCAGCATCGTCAAGGACAGCCTGGTGAAGATTAAAATAACAACGCCGCTTGATTCAAAGAGCAACCGCACAGGTGACGCGGTATCCTTCCAGGTGGCGGAAGACGTCTACGTCGGCGGTGTGATGGTGATCGGCAAGGGCGCTTCCGGCACCGGCAAGGTGACCAAGGTAGAGCCGGCGCGAAATTTTGGCCGCGACGCCAAGCTGGAGATATCCTTCGACAATATCGTATCGATCGATGGCACCACCATTGAAACAATCCTCGGCGAGAAAGCCAAGGAAGAGACAAAGTCGATGGCCAAAGCAGCGGGCGCGACGGTCGCCGGCCTCGTCGTCCTGGGGCCCATCGGCATCGTGGGCGGCGCCTTCGTGCAGGGGCAGGACATAACCATCCCGGCCGGAACGATGCTCTACATCCAGACCAAGGCCGACTCCGAAGTGTACGGCATAAAGACGAAATAAGGAATAGGGACGGAAAGGGCCGCAGTCGCGGCCTTTTCCCGTTTCTGCATAGTATTGCCTGACCCCGATGGGCAGGAGATAGAGGACATTTGTAGAATAATCTTTAAGATTGGAGATAATATATACAACATTTGGAATATAGGAGAAAAACATGCCAATAATGAAAAAAATGCTAGGCGGAGTGCTCCTTGCATCGCTGATAGCGTTTCCGCTCACGGCGGCGGCCGCCGATAAGGACAAGGAAGCAAAGCCGAAGTCTCAAGCCCCGATCGTCATAGAGGCGGACGAGATATACTTCAGCGACCTGAACGGCACCATGTTCGCCAAGGGGACCGTGGTCATAACCCAGGATAAGACGAGCCTAAAGGGCGACCTAATCCGCGGCAACGCCAAACAGAACCAGATCTGGATCGACGACAAGGCCAATTACAGCGAACCGGGGGTTACTCTCGACGGCTCGCAGATAAACTATAACTACGGCAACAAAAACGGGTCGATCGCGACGGCCTCGGGTAAAATCGGCAAGGATATTGTCGTCGGGCAGAAAATTGAGCTGCTCCCCGGCGAATATATCATCCACGACGGTACGATAACCGGCTGTCCCGCCAAAGTTCCCGACTACCACGTCAGTGCGACCAGGGTGGAAATCTGGCCGAACGACAAGATGATCGCCTATAACGCTAAATTCTGGATAAAGAATACCGTCATCTACTCGATGCCCAAATACCAGAAGTCGCTGCGCAAGGACGCTGCCAGCGAGTTTCCCGAGATAGGGCATTCCAGCAACGATGGCGCCTACATCAGGCAGCACCTTGAATACCCCTTCGACGATAAGTTCTCCGCTTATACCGACCTCGCCTACTACTCGCGGCGTGGCTTCAGGCCTCTCTATGGCTTGACAGACCGGGAGAAAGGTTTCACCCTGGGGGTTGTTTACGGCTACAGCGTCGACGGCAATGACAACTGGGTCAAGCGGGAACCGGAGTTCAGCCTCTCGTTCGACACCAGGCAGTTGTTTTCACTGCCGATAAATTACTCCGTATGGGGCAGTTACGGGCGCTGGAACGACTTTACGAAGTCCAGCTGGCAGAAAAGCTACGGCGTCTATTTTACCGGTTTCCCGATCAAATTCGGATCGTCGACTAGCCTGGTGCTGGGCACCGGTTTTTCCAACACCAAGCAGAGCTATAACAATTCGTCAAACAATTCCTATGTCTACGACGCCACGCTCACGAGCGAATGGTCCCCCGAATTGAGCACATTCCTAGCTTACCACTACCGGCGCAACATCTCCGACCTCTTCTCCTACAACCGTCCGGAAATGGCGCGTGAAGGCGACTTCGGCTTTAGCTACCAGGTAGACCGTCTGAATAAGTTATCGTTCGTCTGGGCGTACGATATCGGTTACAGCCGGCTCCATGATGCAGACCTGACCTGGTCTCACAACCTGCATTGCTGGCAGGCTGACATAACCTACCGCTTCAAACGCAGCCAGTTGCAGGTAAGGTTCGCCACGAAAAAATTCTAGCCCCTAAGGAGAGCAGCCTGTGGATTCTGGACTCGCGAGGTTAATCGACAATCTGTCCGGCCATAGGATCATGGTCATCGGCGACATGGTGGCCGACGTTTACCTCGAAGGAATAATCTCCCGCATCTCGCGGGAGGCGCCGGTGCTGGTGCTTGAACACGGCGGCGAAAATGTGGTCCCCGGCGGGGCCGCTAACGCCGTCCATAACGCCGCCACCCTCGGCGGCGACGCCTTTGCCGTCGGCGTCGTCGGCGAAGACGCGGCTGGCCGCGAACTCGCCGCAATCCTGGCCGGCAAGAAAGTTCACACCGCCGGCCTCATCATCGACCCCGCCCGGCCCACGATAACCAAAACGCGGGTGATGGCGGGCGGCCTGGCGACTGTCAGGCAGCAGATCGTGCGCATCGACCGCGAAGCCAAGGACAGCCTCAGCCCCGCCGTCGAAGCGCGCCTCCTGGAGTATATCGGCGCCCATA
This sequence comes from Selenomonadales bacterium 4137-cl, assembly GCA_032334055.1. Taxonomy (NCBI): domain Bacteria; kingdom Bacillati; phylum Bacillota; class Negativicutes; family Acetonemataceae; genus Anaeroselena; species Anaeroselena agilis. Next base: position 4,199,349 of record JAUOZS010000001.1, read on the forward strand.
TAGAAACCATGGCCGCCGTAGTCATCAGCGACTACGGCAGCATAACACTGTCGCCGGCGGTGCGCGACATGGTCATCGCGGCCTGTCGCCGCCGGGACATCCCCTGCATCGTAGATTCGCGCTACAACATCCTCGCCTTTGCCGGGGCGACGGTCGTCAAACAAAACGAGGCCGAGGTTGCGGCCGCGCTCGGGTACAAGAACCTTGACGCCGAAAGCGCGCTCGTGGAAGCGGGCGAACGGATGCTGGCCGCGATGCAGGCCGAAGCGCTTCTTCTTACCCGCGGTCCCGACGGCATGAGCCTGTTCGAGGCCGGCGGCAGAGTCACCCATATCCCGGTCTCCAACGTAAGCGAAGTCTTCGACGTCACCGGCGCGGGCGATACAGCCGTCGTCACCGCCGCGCTGGCGTTGGCAGCAGGCGCCTCGTACGTCGAGGCGGCCAGGCTGGCAAACTTCGCGGCCGGCATCGTCGTCAAGAAGCCGGGCACGGCGACGACAACAACGGCGGAATTACGCGAGGCGGTAGGAGTGTACAATGAAAATAATCGCTAGGGACGAAGCGAAAACCATCGCCGCCGGCCTAAAAACCGCCGGGCATACGCTCGTTTTCACCAACGGCTGCTTCGATATCCTCCACGCCGGCCATGTGCGCTACCTGGCGGCTGCCAGGCAATTAGGCGACCGGCTGATCGTCGGCCTCAACAGCGACCAATCCGTGAAAAGCTTTAAAGGAGCCGACCGGCCGATAAATTCCCAGGACGACCGGGCCGAAGTACTGGCCGCTCTGGCGGCGGTCGACCATGTCGTGGTATTCGGCGACCGGACGGCCGAGGGACTGGTGTCCGAAATCAAACCCGATATATACGTCAAGGGAGGCGACTACCGTGTGGAGGACCTTCCCGAGGCCAAGATCGTGGCGGCGTACGGCGGGCGCACGGTGCTCATTCCCGAGGTTCCGGGCCGCTCGTCCAGCAATATCATCGACAAAATAAAGGAGACTGCTTCCCGTGGTCCCAAGAGCTGACCGTACCTATACGAATATTCTCATCGTCAAGCTCAGCGCCATCGGCGACGTGGTCCACGCCCTGCCGGTGGCTTATGCATTGAAACAGTGCTTTCCCGCCGCCCGCATCACCTGGGTGGTGGAGAAGCCCGCCTACGACCTGCTCGCCAACAACCCATGCATCGACGAAATAATCGTTTTCGATAAGCCGAAGCTGAAAAAAGTATCCGGCATCTTTACGTACGCTCCTGGTTTTGTCAGGCTGCTCAGATCGCGGCGTTTCGACCTGGCCCTCGACCTGCAGGCGCTGTTCAAGAGCGGCGCCATCGCCTACATGAGCGGCGCACCCGAGCGCTACGTATACTGCAACACCCGCGAACTGAGCGACAAGCTCAGTCGGCGGATCTGCGGCCCCCATCAGGACGGTCATGTCGTCGAGCGGTACCTCGACGTGGTGAGGGCGCTCGGTTGTGAAGTCAAGCAAGTGGTATTCCCGATACATATCACCGACGGGGAAAGGCAGGCGGCGGCGAAAGCGGCCAAGGAAGCCGGCCTCGACCTCGACAGTCCCTATGTCCTCCTTTCTCCCGGTGCCAACTGGCCCAACAAACGCTGGCCCACAGCCTGCTTCGCCGCGCTCGCGGACAAGCTGCGGCAAGGCGGCCTCGTCTCCGTCGTCAGCGGCGGTCCCGGCGACGCTGCCCTGGCGGCGGAAATCGCCGCGGCGGCCGCCACGCCCCCGGTCGACCTGACCGGCAAAACCTCACTCAAACAACTTACCCATATAATCAAGCACGCCCGGGCGTTTGTCGGCGGCGACACAGGGCCGATGCACCTGGCCGCGGCCTTGGCGACGCCGGTGGTCGCCCTGCACGGACCCACCGACACCATCCGCAACGGACCGTACGGCAGCGGCCACAAAGCCCTCGTGACGGCGCACAGTTGCGCCGGCTGCTGGCGGCGGGCCTGCCCCAAAGGGCTCGACTGCCTGGCGGGCATAACCGTCGAAGCGGTCCACGACGCATTAAATACAATACTGGGGTAGAATAATGCTTGATCCGGCGGCGATTAAAAAAATTCTTGTGATTAATCTGGCTTATCTTGGCGACGTCATCCTCTCTACTCCTGCGGTGAGGGCACTCAAAGCGGCTTATCCGGGGGGAGAAATTGACATGCTCGTCATACCATCCACTGCCCCGGTTGCCAATGGCAATCCCTACATTAGGCGGGTCATTGTCTATGACAAGCGTGGCCGGCACCGCAATCTTTTGCGATTATGGGAACTGATTAAACAACTGCGAGCTGAGAAATACGATCTGGCGGTGGCAATGAATTTCGCTCTCCGTAGTTCCCTCATGGCCTGGGCTACCGGTGCCAAATACAGACTGGGTTACGACGCCCAGCATGCTGCGCCCTTCCTCACGCACGTCGCTAGTTCCAGCCGGGCCGCAGTGAGGCACGAAACGGAAAACTATCTCGCGTTGCTAGAACCACTCGGTATCATAACGGAGGATACGTCCCTGACCTTCCGGGTTAATCAGGAAGCGGTCGTAGCGATGAGAAGTAAGGTCAAACTGACTTCCGCCCGCCCCGCCGTAGCAGTCTGCCCCTATGGCCGTCATCCGCTAAATAGTTGGACGGACCAAGGTTATGCCGAGCTCATTAAGTATTTTTCTCAGGATGGCGACTGCTATCTCATTGGCGGACAGGCTGAAAAAGAGTCGCTCGAAAAGCTCAATGCCCTAAGCGGAGGCGCCGCCACTGTGCTAGCTGGTACCTTGAGTATCAGCGAACTCGCAGCCTTACTACAAGCAGTCGATCTGTTGATTAGCGTCGATACCGGGCCTTTACACATCGCCGGCGCGGTGGGCACACCGATACTGGGGCTATTTGGCCGCTCAGACTTCAGGGTATGGGGACCAAAGGGCGTTAACAGCAAGGTGTTATGCACGCAGCCGCCTTGCTGGCCCTGCTACCAACGGGAATGCGACCACCATGACTGCATGGGTAAACTCGGTCCCGCCGAAGTAATCGCCACTGCGGTGGCGATGCTCAAAGACCGGGATGTTTCCTAGTAGTGGGTACCCGGGTTGGGAATGTGTAGGTAGGGTGTGTTAATTACCGGCGACAGTCGGATTAACACTGAATGCAACTGCGTATTGTCACACGACAACGATGTTATTGGAAATTACCGCCGGCCGTGACGATCAAGGGGATGCCGGCAATGTTGGGAGGGTCTCGATGCCGAAACTGGCTATACTTATTCTTACTTATAATGAAGAAGTAAACATCGTTCCCTGCATCGAAAGCGCCGCCTTCGCCGACGAAGTAGTCGTTGTCGACAGCGGCAGCGGCGACCGGACGGTCGAGCTGGCCCGCCAACTGGGCGCGAAAGTCGTCACCCGGAAATTCGACGGCTTCGGTCCGCAACGCAACTTCGCCCTCACCCAGACGGATGCCGACTGGGTGATGTTCCTTGACGCCGACGAGCGGATAACCTCCGCCCTGGCGGCCGAGATGCGGAGCGCGGCCGACAGCGGCGAGCTAGCGGCGTATGAGATACTGCGCCACAACTATGCTTTCGGCCAGCGCATCATGCACGGCGGCTTCAGGCCTGACTACTCACTGCGTTTTTATCCCCGCTCCGCCATCTCTTGGGACGGGGTGGTACACGAGCAGGCCACCGTCACCGTTCCCAAGCGCAAAATGCGCGGCGTCATGCTTCACCATACCTATACCGACTGGGACCGCTACTTCGTCAAGTTCAACAGCTACACCACCCTCATGGCCCGGAAAATGCACGAACAGGGCAGGCGCGGCACCATGATCCACATTATGTTCCGGCCGTGGTGGGCCTTCCTCAAGTTCTACATTTTCCAGTCCGGCTGGCGGGATGGCCGGCTTGGCTTCATTTTGTCGGCCTTTCACTTCTTCTACACGATGGCCAAGTATGTAAAACTGTATTACCTCCAGGCGGAGGAGAAAAATCAATGAGAATCGCAATTTTCGAGTCCATCATGACCCCCGGCGGCCATGAAGTCGATTTCGACCGCCTGATTGTCGAAGAACTCGTCGCGTTGGGGCACGAAGTAAGCTTCTATGTCCCGCAGGATTTTGTCTTCCGATTCGACTACAAGGTGCCGGTCCGATATCTGCCGGGCAACACTTCCTCATACGCAGGCGTCAAGGGATGGCGCAAAGCATTGAATTCCCTCAAGCGCGAGATAAACAGGCAGCGATGTTACCGGGGCCTCTACCAGGCCGCGGCCAGAGGCGAATTCGACGCCGCGATAGTACCCACCTCCACATACCGCTACTTGAGAGCACTAAAATTCAGCGCCCTCAAGGCGCCCCCGGTGCCGATCATCTTCATCCAGCACGGCCTCAACCCGGGCGAAGTAGACGCCTATTTCCGCGAGGCCGACAACTTAGCGGCGAGCAGCAACATCAAACTCGCCGTCCTGACCTTCGGTAACGACGTCTTAGGCCGGAGCCGGCCGAACGTCCGCCTGATGTATCCGCCGGCCTACACCGCCCGCGACCTCGACTACCAGCCGAAAATGAACAAGGACGGCCCGCTCAGACTGGGCTTCTTCGGGCAGTACCGCCGCGAGAAGAACCTCGACGTCTTTCTCGACACATACCTATCCTGCCGCTTCAGCCACCCGGTGGAGCTCATGGTGCAAGGCGCAACCGTTCATCCCGATGACGCCGCCGATTTCGAACGGATAATCGCGAAATACTGCGGCGCCGGCGGCGTGTCCTTCCTCCACAAGGGACTGATCGGCCGCGAGTGGCAGGAAGCTATCGCCGGCCTCGACGCGCTCGTTATGCCCTACGCTGCCGAACGGTACCGCTACCACTGGGCGGGGATGCTGTTCACCGCCATCGGCTTCTACCGGCCGGTGGTGGCGAGCGCGCAGATCAATCCCGAAGTGTTCGCCCTGTATGACATCGGCGTGACCTTCCCCAGCGCCGGGGCGCCGACCCTCAAAGACGCGCTGGAAGTGTTCGTCAACACCTTCCCGGAGAAAGCCGGGAGCTATGAGCAGCAACTGACGGCAGCCAACGCCGCCTTTTCCCCCGCCGAATTCGTGAATAAGCTGATTGCCGTTATGGACGGAAGAGACTAGAACACCAGTGTGCCGCCCTGTGCCCAGGTAGGCTAACAGGGAAACGTCAATAGGGGTGAGACGAATGGATAACCAAGCGATGAAAAATATCGCCGAGGCGGTCTTCGCCGAGCACGACATGGTGATCGCTGCGACGCGCGGCCAACTGCTCGACGAAATCGTACGGCTGGGGGCGCTGTTCGCCCACGCAGTCAAAAACGGCAACTGCATATTTTTCATGGGCAACGGTGGCAGTGCTGCCGACAGTCAGCACTTGGCGGCCGAGTTCGTCGGCCGTTTTCAGAAGGAGAGGCGCGGCCTGCCGGCCATAGCCCTTTCGACCGACACCTCCATCCTGACAGCGGTCGGCAACGACTACGGCTTCGACGCCGTGTTCGCGCGCCAGGTGGAAGCGCTGGCCAAGGCGGGCGACGTCGTCGTCGGGTTGTCCACCTCCGGCAACAGCCCCAACGTCGTCAAAGCACTGCAGGCGGCGAAGGCAGCCGGGGCGGTCGCCGTCGGCATGACGGGGCGCAGCGGCGGTAAAATGGCGGCGATCTGCGACCTGTGCATCATGGTGCCGGCCGACGTCACCGCCAGGATACAGGAAGCCCACGCCCTCATCGGCCATATAGCCTGTCAGCTTGTCGACGGGGAGGCCGGCGGTGTTTAATGTTTAACGACAGCGGAAAGATTTTCGACCTCTTAGATAACGGTGTCGGCGATATCGCCGTCTTGGTCGTCGGCGACGTGATGCTCGACCGGTATTACTTCGGAGAAGTAAAGCGCATCTCGCCCGAGGCCCCCGTGCCAGTCACCCGCGTTACCCACGAGCACGCCACCCTGGGCGGGGCGGGCAACGTGGCCAACAATCTCTCCAGGCTGGGCTGCAAAGTCCTGCTGGCTGGCCTGGCCGGAGAGGACGAAGCCCGCGGACGCCTGAACGGACTATTGGCAGACGCCGGCATCGACGGAACCGGCCTGCTGACCGATGGCCGGCCGACCACGACCAAGCTCAGGGTGCTGGGCGGCCATCAGCAGATGCTGCGCCTGGACTTCGAGGACAGCCGCCCAGTCGGCGGCAAGGCGGAAACCGGCCTGAAGAGCTTCATCAGCCAGACGGTCGGCGCCGGACGGGTTCAGGCGGTGATCGTGTCCGACTACGCCAAGGGCCTGTGCACGCAGCGGCTCTGCCAGCATATTGTCAGGGAGTGCGCCGCCGCCGGCATACCGTTGATCGTAGATCCCAAAGGGCTGAACTGGCGAAAATACGCCGGAGCGCCGTACATCACACCTAACCTCAAGGAACTGGGCGAGGCGGCCGGGACCGATCCGGCTAACGACGACCGGGCGGTAAAAGCCCTGGCCGACAAAGTGCGAAAACGGTACAACATCGCGAACGTCATCGTCACCAGGTCGGAAAAGGGCCTGAGCGTGCTCAGCAACCAACCTGCCGTGCATATCTCCACCACCGCCCGGGAAGTATTCGACGTCTCGGGCGCCGGCGACACGGTAGCGGCCGTGTTGGGAGCCGCCCTGGCCGCCGGGATCGAATTGATCGACGCGGCGCATCTGGCCAACCTGGCGGCAGGCATTGTCGTCGGCAAACTCGGCACTTATGCCGTAACACGGGACGAACTGCTGGACGCCGCCGGACGCGAAGGCGGGCAACAGCGGAAGGAGGCGGGAAAATGATCGTAGTGACAGGCGGCGCAGGCTTCATCGGCAGCAATCTCGTCAAAGGACTCAACGACCGCGGGTTGAAAGACATCCTGGTGGTCGACGACCTGAGCCAGGGTGACAAGTTTAAAAACTTGCTGGCGCTCGATATTAGGGACTATATCGACAAGGACGACTTCCTGACGGCGCTGTGCGCCGGTAAATACGACAACGAGGCTATCGAAGCCGTATTTCACGACGGAGCCTGCTCCGACACGATGGAATATAACGGCAAGTATATGATGGACACCAACTACGTTTACAGCAAAGAGTTGCTGCATTTCTGCCAGCGGCGTCGTATCCCGTTCATCTACGCCTCATCGGCTTCGGTGTACGGCGGCGGCGAAAACGGCTTCCGCGAAGAGCCTGAATGCGAGTGGGCGCTGAACGTTTACGCCTTCTCCAAGCTCCAGTTCGACCGCTACGTCCGGCGCGTCCTTCCGGACGCGACCGCGCAGATCGTCGGCCTCCGGTACTTCAACGTCTACGGGCCGCAGGAAAACCATAAGGGAAAGATGGCCTCGGTAGCCTACCACTTTTTCCATCAACTGAAGAAGGACGGCGTAGTCAGGCTGTTCAAGGGTATCGAGGGTTATGGCGATGGCGAACAGCGGCGGGACTTCGTCTATGTCAAAGACGTTGTCGACGTCAACCTGTTCTTTTACGATAATCCGGACAAAAGCGGCATCTTCAACTGCGGCACTGGCCGGGCCAACACCTTCAACGCGGTCGCCAACGCCGCGATCAAGGCTATAGGCGACGGAAAGATCGAATACATCGATTTCCCCGAGATGCTCAAAGGAAAGTACCAGAACTTTACCGAGGCCGATCCGGCACAGCTTCAAGCGGCCGGCTACAACAGACCGTTCACAGAACCGGAGGAGGCGGTAGCCGATTACTACCGGTATCTCGCTACCGGCGGCTACCTGAAGCGGTGAAGGGGGGGAAAGCCGGGCGACCGGCTGCTTTCTTTGACCGCGACGGCGTGCTAAACGTCGACAAAGGCTATCTGTACCGCAGCGAGGAGTTCGAGTGGATTCCCGGCGCTGTCGAAACGATCAAGCGTCTCAACGACCAAGGTTTCCTCGTGTTCGTCGTGACCAACCAGAGCGGTGTTGCCCGCGGCTACTACCGCGAGGAAGACGTCGTCAGACTGCACGCCTGGATGAACGGCGAACTCGCCAACCACGGCGCCAGGATCGATAAGTTCTATTACTGTCCCCACTACACGGAAGGCCCAGCGAGGGAGTACGTCAAAGCCTGCCAGTGCCGCAAGCCGCTGCCCGGGCTAATCCTGGCGGCGTTCGCCGAGTGGGACATCGACCGGGAGAAGTCCTTCCTGATCGGGGACAAGGATTCCGATCTGGCGGCGGCAGAGGCGGCGGGGATAAGGGGGTACAAGTTTGCCGCCGGCAACCTGGCCGCCTTCCTCAAGACAGCGAACGTTATCCGGGAGTAGGGTGAAACGCTTTTGTACAAAAAGATTCTCGTCATTAACCTGATGCATATCGGCGACCTGCTGCTTGTCACGCCGGTGCTGCGGACGCTCAGGAGCAATTTCCCGGCGGCCCGCATTGCCCTTCTGGCCGACGCTAAAATAGCCGATCTGGTGAAGTATAACAAGAATATCGACCAATTGATCGCTATCGACAAAAAAGGATATCACGACAAACTGGGGAATTACATAAAATTAATCCGGGAAATCAGGCGGGAAAAGTTCGACCTTGTCGTCAACCTGCACCGCAACGAGCGGGCGTCCTTCCTGGCCGGACTCAGCGGGGCGGACAAGATTGTCGGCTACTCGACCTTCGGCCCCCATCTGCTGTTCGACAAAGTGATGGAGAACCGCAAAAGGATCAAGCACCAGGTGGAGGCCCATTTCGACGTGCTGAGGGAGACCTTGGGGATCACAGCGATCGACGACCGGGGCATCGAGATGTGGCTGGATGAAGCCGCTGAGGCCGAGGCGGCCAGGTTGTGGATTGAGTCTTTCGGCGAGGAAGAAGCGCCGCCGGTCATAGGCCTGAACAATGGGGCGAGCTGGCCGACCAAGCGGTGGCCCAAGGAGTACTTCGCCGACCTGGCCGACAGGCTGCTCGACAGAGGCTACGGGGTGGCGTACTTCGGCGGGCCGATGGATGTGGAGCTGGTTCGGGAAACGACGGCGATGATGAGGAACGCCGACCATCCGAAGCTGGTTGTCTTCACCGGCCGGGTCAACCTGCTGGTGCTGGCGGCGCTGTTTAAAAAATGCGCCGCACTGGTGACCAACGATTCGGGGCCGATGCACATCGCCGTAGCGATGGATGTGCCGCTGGTGTCAATATTTGGCGCTTCGCCGGTGACGGGGTTTTCCCCCTATAACGACAAAAGCGTCGTCATCAAGTCGGACGCCGACTGCCATCCGTGCTACGAGCACCACTGCGACACCCTCCACTGCATGACAGGCATCAGCGTCGACAAAGTCCTCGCGGCGACCATGGAGATTATAGAGAAAAGCAAGTAATTGTTTGTAATGGGAGAGAAAACATGCCAGCTGTCGACCGGTTGGATACCGCCATCAAGTATTTGGTGCTAGCTTTCGCCGCCGTGATGGGCTTCTCCCGCGGCGGCATTCATACTGTTGCCTGGCTGCTGATCGTGACGGCGGTTCTCCGGTTCTGCTGGCGACCTTTCCCGGTGCCACTGGATAAGGAGCTGAAAAGAGCGCTGCTGTTGTTTTTCGGCGCGCTGACCATTGCGTCGCTGTTTTCCGGCGACATTGCGGCGAGCGTCAAATTCCTTGGCTTAAGTGTCGTCAAAATCCTACCTTTTTTTATCGTTATCGCGGTCGTCAAAGAGCAAAATGTCGTCGAGCAAGCGACGGTACTGATGGCGGGGTCGATGTTGGTCGGTGCCGCGATTGCTACCTGGCAAGGACTGCATGGCATGCATCGTGTGGGAGGCACGCTTGGGACAATGGATTTTGCCGGCATCGTCGGTCTGCTAGTGCCGGTGTTGCTTGTCAAGGGCTTTGAGGAAACCACGGGCAAGAAGGTTCGGATACTGTACATCATAGCGGCTGCCGTCGCCATGACGGCGATGATGTTCAACGGCACCAGGGCCGTGTGGGTGACGCTGGCGGTTACCTGTATTCTTTTCGTGACAATAAGCCTGATAATCAACTGGCGAAAAAACCGGCAGGCGGCGGTCATGGTATGCGCGCTGCTGCTGATTATCGTGCTGGCTTTCATTAATACCCCCAGTCTTAATCACCGTCTGCACACGATAACCGATACAAAGTTCAAATCCAATCATGAAAGAATCCTGATGTGGCGCTACGCCATCGATGTATTCACCGATCATTGGCTGTTAGGGGTGGGGCCGGCGACACTGCCGACGCTGCCGCTGTCGCCGGAGGAGGAAGTAAGGCTCAGGCAGAACCCGACATACGGGCATGTGCACAACAACCTGCTGCAGATTGCCGCCGAGAGCGGAATCGCCGGCGGACTTGCCTACCTGTTTCTTTTCTACACAATCCTTAAAACCACAGTCAGGAAGATGCGGCAGGCTGCCACGCAGAGCTGGGCGATGATAGCCTTCCTGTGCACGACCGACTATCTGATTCACGGGATGTTCGACTACACTTTCAACATCCCGACGATTATGTACAGTTTCTGGCTAATAATCGGGCTGGCTTATGTCAGTATGTCGCAGGAACACTGATCCCGAAATATATTGAAAGGACCTTCCATTTCTTACATATGCAAGATGGAAGGTTTTTTCTTTTTTGTGCAGAATTCAACACAATCGGAGACGAATTGACAAATGGGTGGT